>CAILRB010000060.1 GCA_903836465.1 uncultured Chlorobiaceae bacterium | reverse complement strand
TCTGTACATTCATATTCCCTACTGTGAGAACCACTGTTACTTCTGCGGTTGTAACGCTCACCGTACTCTGGATCACTCTTTTGAGACACCCTACCTTGAGGCTCTGCTCAAAGAGTGGAAGATGTACACCGATGTTTTTCCCGGAAGGCTCAATGTCAAGGAGTTGCACATTGGCGGAGGTACACCAACTTTTTTCAGTCCTGAAAATCTTGTCAGGCTTGTTGAGGGCATCTGCAAAAATGTCAACAAGATGGACAACTATATGTTCAGCTTTGAGACGAATCCCAAGTCAACATCAAAGGAGCACCTTGAAGCGTTGTACAGTGTTGGTTTCCGGCGCATGAGTTTTGGAATCCAGGATTTTGATCCGGTTGTTCAGCAGGAGATCAATCGTCTCCAGTCATTCGAACTGGTCAAGGAGAAGATCGATCTTGCCCGTGAAATCGGTTTTACTTCAATCAATTTTGATCTTGTCTATGGTCTGCCAAAGCAGACGATGGCTACGATTACCGATACCATTCAGAAAGTGATGGAGCTGAAGCCCGATCGTCTCGCCTTTTATGCTTATGGCCACAACCCTCACATGTACGAAGGTCAACGAAAGTTTAAAGAGGAAGATCTGCCGGTCGGAGACGTCAAACAGGAGCTCTATGACAAAGGCAGTGCGATGCTTGAATCTATCGGCTATCACGAAATTGGCATGGATCATTTTGCCATAGAGGGAGATGCTCTCTATATTGCTGCAAAAAACGGGACACTGCATCGCAACTTCATGGGGTATACCGAAAATACCACACAGATGATGCTCGCGCTTGGTTCATCCTCCATCAGCGATACCTGGTACGCTTTTGCACAGAATGAACGCGATGATGCAGATTATATCAGAGTCGTAAATGAAGGACGCTTTCCTCTGCATCGTGGTCATTTGCTCACTGATGAAGATCTTGTGCTTCGCCGTCATATTCTCAACCTGATGTGCAAACAGGAGACCTCATGGGCAGACCCGAAGCTCTATACTGAAGAACTTGATATCGCTCTTTACCGCCTTGAAGACATGGAGAACGACGGGCTGGTTGTTTTGGGTGACAAGAGTGTTCGTGTCACTGAGGTTGGTATACCATTCCTCAGAAATATCTGTATGGCTTTCGACGCAAGGCTGTGGAGCTCCGATAGTCTTTCGAAGGCATACAATGTGTCGCGTGATATCCAGAAGACCTATATCGAAAAAGCTCGCCTTGCAAAAGCGAAAACAAGTAGCTGACCGCACGGGTGCTCTGCAACAATTAAGGGTGATCTTGGTCACCCTTTTTTTATGTCCATTCTATGACAAAAAAAATAAAAATAGGGTTTATCGGTAGTGGCTGGTCGAGAATTGCGCAGGCCCCCGCCTTTTCACTGATGGAGGATGTAGAGCTTGCTGCCGTGGCAAGCCCGACCGAGCAGAATCGTCAGAAGTTCATGAAGATGTTTGATATCAGCAAGGGCTTTGCCGACTGGCGCGACCTGTTGCAATGCGATCTCGACCTTATTTGCGTGACCACGCCTACTTATTTGCATACCGAGATGGTGACCGGCGTACTGGAAAGCGGCAAAAGTGTGCTTTGTGAAAAACCTTTTGCACTCAATGTTGCGGATGCTGCCTCCATGGTTGATGTCGCATCCACTGCTCAAGGTTTTGCGCTTCTTGACCATCAGCTTAGATTTCATCCGGCAGTATCCTGCATGAAACAGATGATTGACGGGGGTGAAATAGGCAAAGTGTACGAAGTGCGTGCTGTGGTCAACCTTGCCAGCCGCAACAGGCCCGACATGCTCTGGTCATGGTGGTGTGATGCCGAAAAAGGCGGCGGAGCCCTTGGCGCTATTGGCTCACATCTGGTTGACATGAACCGATTCCTGGTTGGCGAAATTTCGGAGGTTTCATGCAATCTTGCAACCAGCATTCCCTTTCGACCCGATACATCAGGGCAACCCCGTGCCGTCACCTCTGATGACCATTTTGCTATGATGATGAAGTTCGGCGCATCATCAGTCGCCCTTGGCAGTTCCTCGCTGATGCATGTTACCACCGTTGGCGCCTACACCTGGTTTTCATTCGAAGTGGTCGGCAGCCTCAAAACCATCAGGCTTGATGGTGCAGGAAGGCTCTGGGAAGTTGACAACGACAACGCCAAAGGGGGGCGAAGCCTGATTGATGCACCCCGCTGGAAGCTGGTTGAACCGATGCTTGCATGGGATGAGCTGGTTTTGCAGGAAAAAATCAGACAGTCATCACTTGCTGTGCATGGAATATTTGCCGTCGGTTTTGCCTTTCTTGCAAACCGGATTGTCAAGGCACTCAAGAACAAGGAAAGAACCCTGCATGATGCCGCAGGTTTTTCTGATGGTCTTATGATCCAGAAAGTCTTGCAGGCTGGCAGGAAATCAGACAAGCTTCATCGCTGGGTGAAAATTTAACTCAAGTGTGAAATACCCTCTCAGGAGACCGTTTCCCATTCGACAAAGAGCGCGTTCAGCTCGTTGCACAGTGCATGATAACCATCAAGGACTTTTGCGTTTTCTTCCTTGCTTTTTTTGTAGAAATCTTCTGTTGCCATTATGGTTTCAATCGACTCTTTCTTTTGCTCAAGTCGGTTGATTTTCTGTTCGATTTCATCAATTTTTTTCTTGTTCTTTTTGGATGCTGCGCTCTTCTTTGCCTGCTCTTTTTCTTTTTCGGTTGTTTTTGCTGCTGTACTCTGGTTTTTCTGTTTTGCTGCGATCTCTTGCTGGCGCTCGGCTTCAATGGCTTTCTCTGCTTTTTCGAGATATTCGGCATAAGTCCCGAGGTGAAGCTGTAATGCACCGCCCTTTATTTCAACAACCTTGTTTACAAGGCTATCAAGAAAATAGCGATCATGGCTGACGATCAGCAGAGTGCCGTCGTAGTATTCAAGGGAGTCGATCAACATCTCTTTTGAACGCATGTCGAGATGATTGGTTGGTTCATCCATAATCAAGAGATTCGACGCCTGCAGCAGGATTTTAGCGAGAGCAACCCTTGATTTCTCTCCTCCGGAGAGTACTCTTATTTTTTTGTTGACAGCGTCACCGCTGAAGAGAAAACAGCCGAGAATGTCCCGCACCTTTTTCTGGGCTTCTGATGAAGGCGCGGAATCCATCATCTCCAGGTAAATGTTTTTGTCGGGGGAGAGGTTTTCTGTCTGATGCTGTGCAAAGTAATTCAGGGTAACATTGTGACCCATAGTCAGTTTCCCTTCAAAATCAATCTCTCCGGCAAGAATTTTACAGAAGGTTGTTTTTCCTGCACCGTTCGAGCCGACTATAGCTATACGGTCACCGCGCATGACCTCCAGATCAATACCGTTCAATACCTGTTTTTTTGTTCCATCGGGCAGCAGATAGGCTTTTTTTACCTCTTCCAGGCGCATGACTTCCCGTCCGGAAGGATTTGCTTTAGGGAATCGGAAGGAGATTCGGGAGAGATCCTCTTCGGGTGACTGGAGGGTTTTTTCCATTTTCTCCATCTGCCTGAGGCGGCTCTGCGCCTGCCTTGCTTTTGTGGCTTTATAGCGGAACCGGTCAACAAATGCTTTCAGCTCCTCCATTTTTTTGAGGTCATTCTCATATTTGCCCATCATCAACTCATACCGCTCAGCCTTCTCCGTTTCATAGTAGGAGTAGTTCCCCTTGTATTCATTGATACGCTCAAAAGCAATTTCAAGCGTTTTTGTTGTAAGCTTGTCAAGAAAAAATCGGTCGTGCGAGACTATGACATAGCTGTGCTCATAATTAAGAAGATAATTTTCAAGCCAGCGGAGCGAATCGATGTCAAGATGGTTCGTTGGTTCGTCAAGCAACAAAAGTGTTGGGTTCTGCAGGAGAAGCTTGGTTATATGAAGACGCATCTGCCATCCCCCTGAAAAGGCTTTGACTTTTTTATGAAAATCTATTTCACTGAACCCGAGTCCGGCAAGAACTTTTTCAGCATCTGACTGCATGGTGTAGCCGCCGAGATGTTCAAATTCGTGCATCGCATCTGAAAAACGCTCGATCAGAAGATGATAGGCTTCGCTTTCATAATCCTGTTCCGGCAGTGCAAGTTCGTGTTCCATCCTGGTTATTTTTTCCGAGAGTTCGAACAGTCGGGCATTTGCCTGAAGAGCATACTGCAGTGCAGTTTTCTCCAGATCGGCCTCAAACGATATTTCCTGTGGAAGATAGCCAATGGTTGTGTCTGCCGATTTGAGAAACTGCCCATTGGTAATGAGGGCTGAGTCGGTTGTTGGTCCGCTTATGAGGCGCAGCAGAGTTGTTTTTCCAGTTCCGTTAAGACCGACAAGACTGACGTGGTCTTTATCTCCAATGCGGAATGAGGTGTCGGTCAGGAGTTGTTTGGTTCCCACGCAGAGGGAAAGGTTTCTTGCTTCGAGCATGATAAAAAGGCCTTGTAGAAATAATGGTCATCATTGAAATAATTCTGTAACATGGGTGAAAAGATACAATTTTTCATGAAAGCTTTATGAGATGAATCGGAGGGTATTCCGTTTTATATCTTTTCAGTACTTGGGAAGCAAGGCTGCAGGAAGATGATTTTTATAAATATTTCTAAAAGAGCAAGGTTACAGGGAAAAGAACGTCATATTTAGTGTGAGATTTAGTAAAGGCTAAGGTATCGTTACACTCTATTATACTGACTGGACACTTCTGCAATGAGATCAAGAATTTCTTTTTTTCTGGCGCTGTTTATTGCTGTCGCCGTTTCGTCGCTGCAGGCCGAAGAATCACTGACTTGGCAGCAATGTGTCAGCGAAGCCAGACGAGCGCATCCAGACCTTTTTTCGGCTCTCGCACTCTTGCAGCAGGCTGAAGCCGACAAGCGCATAACTGAAGGATCGCTTCTTCCAAAGCTTGGTCTTGTCGCAAGCTCTCAGCAGAACGGTACGACAGAACAGGGGATTGCTGCCTCTTCAGTTACCTCTTATGCGCTGTCGGCAGAGCAGCTTCTTTATGATGGCCACAAAATTTCGAATCAGGTGGCAAGCAACGAAGAGGCAATCAAGGCGGCGAAATATAATTTCAGTGCTGTTTCTGCCAATGTCCGTTTTGCCCTTCGCTCAGCATTTACCCAGTTGCTTCTCGCGCAGGATCTTGTCGGTCTTACTGTTGAGATTGCCGAACGACGACAGAAGAATGTACGGCTGATCAACCTCTATTACCAGGGAGGAAAGGAACATATCGGTTCGCTTCATCAAGCCCAGGCCGATCTTGCCCAGGCGGAGTTTGAAGTCTCCCAGGCTGAACGAGGTCTTGCGCTGGCCCAGACAAGACTTTCGTCAGCTCTTGGAAGTGATATCCATAAACCTCTCAGGGTACAGGGTTCCTACAGGGCAAGTGATCTTTCCGCTGAAAAACCTGATCTCGCCTTGCTGGCAAAAAATAATCCTCTCTTTCAGCAGCTTGATACCAAAACAAAGGTGGCTCGTTATGCTCTTGATGCTGCCAAGAGTGCCGTTTCACCGCAGCTTTACCTCACGTCATCAGTCGGTCGAAGTTCTCCTGATCGCTGGCCTTTCAATGCTGTTGATTGGAGAGCGGGTTTTACGCTTTCAGTGCCGATCTATGAAGGAGGCAGCGGTCGGGGTAGGGTTTCCAAAGCAAGAGCTGTTCTGAGCCAGCAGAATGCCCAGGAAAAAAGTGGTTATCTCCAGATTTTTGATACTCTTGAGCAGAACTGGAAGAATTTTCAGGATGCCAGGCGGATGGTTGTTGTTCAAAAAAAGCAGCTTGATGCGGCAATCGATCGCTCCGCCATTGCCAATGCCCAATATTCGAACGGTCTTGTTAAATTCAATGACTGGGTAATTATAGAAAACAATCTTGTTGGCGCTAAAAAGAATTTTCTTAATGCCGAGGCTAATCTGCTGATTGCTGAGGCTCAATGGATCCAGGTAAAAGGAGGAGGGCTTGATGATCAGCAGGAATAAGCTTGTATGGGGAGGTATCGGGATGTTATTGGTATTTGGGGTTGCTTCTTTTTTTGTATTCAGTGCAAACCGGGCTACTGAAAAACGTTTTTATGAAATTCGTCCTTCAAGAGGAACCATCAGCTCATCAGTATCGACAACTGGCGCGGTTGAACCGCAAAACCGTGTGAAAATTCAGTCATCTGTTGGAGGAAGAATAGAGGAGATTCTTGTTGAAGAGGGGCAAATTGTAAAAAAAGGAGAGGTCCTTGCCATGCTGAGTTCGACCGAGCGGGCGGCTTTGCTTGATGCAGCCAAGCTTCAGGGGAAGAGTGAGCAGCAGTACTGGCAAAAGGTCTACAAAGAAACGGCGGTCATGGCCCCTATGGAGGGTCAGGTTATTGTTCGAAGCGTCGACCCCGGACAAACAGTGACAGCTAATGACTCACTTTTTGTTCTTTCCGATCGTCTTATTGTAAAAGCCTATGTCGATGAAACCGATATCGGAAGGGTAAAGGCAGGGCAGAAGGCTGTGATAGGGCTTGATGCATATCCTGAAATCAAGGTTAACGGGGTTGTAGGCCATATCTACTATGAGTCGCATTTGCAGAATAATGTCAATATCTATAATGTTGATGTTATTCCTGAGCGTATTCCCGATGTTTTCCGTTCAGGCATGAGCGCCAATATCAGGATTATTGTTCAGGAGAAGAGTGATGCGCAGCTGTTACCGGTCGGAGCTGTTCAGAGAAAAAATGGCAAGAGTATGGTACTCCAGAAAACCGGTGAAACAGCTTCTGCGCATCGCTACCGGTCGGTGCAGATAGGGTTACAGGATGACCGGAATATCGAGATTATTGATGGACTGACGGATAACTCTGTTGTATTGCTTCCTGACACCACCTTTGTCTTGCCGAAAAACAACGGAGGTTCCAATCCCTTTACACCACAACGGAACAAGAAGAAACAATGAGAGCCATGCTTGAACTTGTTGATGTCCGCCGGACATACCTTATTGGAGAAAGCACGGTGCAAGCGTTGCGTGGCGTTTCAGTGACAATTGAGCAGGGTGAGTTTGTTGCGATTATGGGGCCTTCAGGATCAGGAAAATCTTCTCTGCTTCAGATTCTCGGACTTCTTGATACTCCCGACAAGGGTAACTACCTGCTTCTTGGCCATAATGTCAATACTATGACGGAAGATGAGCAGGCCGGATTGCGCAATACTGTTGCCGGATTTGTCTTTCAGCAATTTCATTTGCTCAAGCGAATGAATATTGTCGATAATGTACGTCTTCCTCATATCTACAGCGGCATAAAGGGGGATTTCCGCAAGGAAGCAATAGAACGCCTTACGCTGGTTGGACTTGAGCATAGAATTGACCATACGCCCAACCAGCTCTCAGGTGGCGAGCAGCAGCGTGTGGCTATAGCGAGGGCTCTTATTCGCGATCCTATGATTATTTTTGCTGATGAACCGACCGGTAATCTCGATTCGAAAAATTCAGCAGAAATCATGAAGATTCTCAAGGGACTTCATGAGGAGGGCAAAACCATCATTATGGTAACGCATGAAAACGAGATTGCGGCCTATGCAGGGCGTGTTATTACCATGCGGGATGGTGTCATAGTCTCTGATGAACGCAAGAGCGGGATGGGGCCTTCAGCGACAGTGGCCGGAGAGCTGAATTTTGACGCGCTAGTTGCAAAAAAGGTTTCGTTATGGCAGGATGGGCGGTTTACAGGATTTATCTTTCAAGCTCTTCAAGCTATTCTGGCCAACAAGTTGCGCTCCTTTCTTTCCGTTCTCGGGATATTTGTTGGGGTTGCATCGGTGATTGCCATGATGGCGCTTGGTGAGGGTGCAAAAGCGGCCATGCAGGAACAATTGAAATCAATGGGTTCCAACATGCTCTCAATCAGGGGAGGATCAGCAAAGATAAGAGGTGCCGCTCAGGGTGCCGGAGCTGTTGCCCGTTTTACCTTTACTGATGTGGACGATATTGCAGGGCTTCGAACGCTGGTGAAAAATGCGACCGGGGTGGTCAATGGAGGTGGACGGATTGTTTACGGTAACAAAAACTGGAGCACAAGCCTTACTGGCGCAGGGTTTGATTATGGCACCATGAGGGCGTCGGTCCCATTGGTTGGGAGGTGGTTTACCCAGGAAGAGATTCAGACAAGGGCAAAGGTGGCCATAGTTGGTGTGACGGTTATCAAAGAGCTTTTCGGGAACAGCAATCCGCTCGGTAAGACCATAAAAATCAACCGGATTAATTTCACGGTTATCGGTATCGCTCCGGCAAAAGGTTTTTCCGGGCCCCAGGATGAGGATGACGTGGTGATTATTCCTGTCACGACGGCCATGTACCGTGTGCTTGGCAAGGATTATCTCAGTGGAATTTTTGTTGAAGTCACGTCACCCACTATGATTGAAAAGGCAAAAATCACCATAAGCGAGCTGATTCGTAAACGGCATCGCTTGAAAGATGATGACGATACCTTCAATATCAGGGACATGACTGAAATTCAGCAGATGCTCAGCAGCACCACGAAGACTATGAGCCTTCTGCTGGGTTCGATAGCAGCTATCTCGCTTATAGTGGGAGGAATTGGTATTATGAACATTATGCTTGTTTCAGTGACTGAACGGACTCGGGAGATAGGATTGCGCAAGGCTATCGGGGCAAGAAAAAGCGATATCATGCTTCAGTTTCTTGTTGAATCGGTCGGTATGACCATTAGCGGAGGTTTTATCGGGATACTCGCCGGTATTGGTATTTCCCTCATACTCTCCTTTTTTGCGGGGTGGGCTGTAAAGACATCACTCATTTCGGTGGTTATCGCAACAGCCTTTTCAGCGGCTATCGGTATCTTTTTTGGCCTCTGGCCAGCCAGAAAAGCAGCAGAACTCAAACCGGTAGAAGCTCTCCGATATGAGTAGAGACGGGAAAAGCAAAAAATATCTTACGCAAATGTTGGTAACCATTCAGCACCCCGCATGAAAATAATTGCGGGGTGTGAAGTCATGGGAACTCTCGTCTGAAGTGTCTGCTCAGGATAAAGCCAGAGCCTCATGCACTTTCTGTGCAGCATCACGGAGTCCTTTGGCGGGAATAAGGTTCAAACCTGACTCATCAAGCATTTTTTGAGCCAAAGGAGCATTGGTTCCTTCAAGCCTGACAATGACTGGTAAATTAAGGCCAATCTTTTTTGCCGCTTCGATAATCCCGGCAGCGACACGGTCGCAACGGACAATGCCTCCAAAAATGTTCACAAGAATGGCTTTGACATTTTTGTCGCTCAAAATGATTTTAAACCCTTCTTCCACCGTCTGGGGACTGGCTGTACCGCCGACGTCAAGAAAGTTTGCAGGTTTTCCACCAGCAAGCTGGATCATGTCCATGGTGCCCATAGCCAGACCAGCACCGTTGACCATACACCCGACATTACCGTCAAGGCGGACATAGTTCAGGTTGGATTTTGATGCTTCGACTTCCAATGGATCCTCTTCGTTGGTATCCCGCAGTTCAAGAAACTTATGATGGCGGAAAAGTGCGTTGTCGTCAAAATTGATCTTGGCGTCAAGTGCCAGCACTTTTCCCTCTTTGGTAACTACCAGCGGATTGATTTCTGCGATGGCGGCATCAATTGATATATAGGTGTTGTACAGTGCGGTAATGAAGTGAACCGCGTTGCGGAACTGTTCTCCATGAAGTCCAAGAAAGAACGCCGCTTCGCGTGCCTGAAAACCCTGTATGCCAAAAAGAGGATCAATCTGGATTTTCAGAAGTCTCTCAGGGGTCTCTTCGGCAACTTTTTCAATCTCCATTCCACCCTCGGTCGAAACCATCAGAACATTTTTTGAGGTTGACCGGTCAAGGGTGACGCCGACATAAAACTCTTTTTCAATATTCATCCCCTCTTCGATGAGCAGTCTTCCGATCTCTTTGCCTTCTGGGCCAGTCTGGTGGGTAACCAGCGTGAGACCGATTAATTGCTGGGCGATATCGAAAGCCTCTTGAGGTGATTTGGCGAGTTTCACACCTCCTGCTTTTCCTCTACCGCCAGCATGAATCTGTGCTTTTACAACAACAACCGGACAACAGAGTTCGTCAAAGAGCTCCTTCGCCGCCTGTTTTGCCTCTTCAGGCGAATAGGCCACAATTCCTTTTGGCACGGCAACCCCGAATTTTCTCAGGATATCCTTGCCTTGATATTCATGAATGTTCATTTTTTTTGGTCTTGGGTTACTGACGATACTTTGCCCATATAATGCTGTGAAAATATGGTTCGGAAACAAATATTAGTATAACGAAAAATATGACGACAGGAAAACCTGTAACAATCATATTTAAGGTTTAACAAATAATAAACAGTCTTGATCAAAAACAATTTATATCAGACTGAAAGCTTGTTTTTCTAACGACCTAACCATTGGAAGGAGAGCTTTTTCTCTGAATCAAGTGGTCTTGATGTATCTGTCATTTTTGATTTATTGATGAGATAATATTCTGGCAGCCAGGATAGACTATTGATATAGTAGTCGTCAGGAGAGTTGTAATAGAAGCTGTTACCGTTCATCCGAATACATTTTCGAAGGCGTAGTAGTATTTTCGGAGCGATTGAAGAGCCTGCGGCCTCCGTTGCAGCATAGGCTGCACTATAGAAAAGGGCGTTTTCATAGCTTTTTTTTGTGGAGTCCGTGCAGGAATAGATGCTGAAGTTGCTGCTGAATTCTTTTTCAAAAGATCCTGAAAAGCAACGAAGAATGCTGAGAGCGCGCTGGTCGTCATAGAGGTAATAATCTGCAGCAATTCTTAGTGGAACCCTTACAGCATCCCATCCATAAACAAGAGGTTTTCCAGGCAGAGTTCTTAAATTCCCCTGCTTGTCAATTGCAATCCAGTCAGGAACAAATCCCCTTTCTTTCAATTTACCTGGGGAAACCAGAAGTTTTTCAAGGAGATCATACGTTGTATCGGTAAGCTGAATCCAGCGATTGTCTGCGCTTACCTCATAAAAGAGTTTGAAATGCGATGGAGCATAGTATGAGGGGTTCAGGGCTACAAGTTCATTGGTTACGTTTTTCCTGCTTGGCCATGGAAGAAAATAGAGCCTTCCATTTATTAATGCAGTTTCGTGGTCAAGCACACTTGCTAGTACTTCACGGGCAATTTGAAGATACCGTTTATCATGCCATGTACGATAAGCCAGAATAAGGCTGAATGCATAATCAATATCGGCATCGGATGCTGCAACTGTATCGCTGACATGTCCATTTTCGAAATGCCAGGCGAGCAACCGGTCACCATGCGAATTCTTGCGTGAAAGCACTGCTTCAGTCCAGGAAAGACAATTATTAAAGGTTTCCCGGTCATTCATGAGTACAGCACGAAGCATGACGTAAGCTTCTCCTTCGGAAACAGTATCATTGTTGTTTGTTGGACGAATTACTCTTCCTGATCGAAGAAACCTATGCTTGAAGTGTGACCAGGATTTAAGAGAAATCTCTTCAGGATTCTGGGGGACTGTTGAACAATTGATTAAAAAGAAAGGCAGAACAGCAAGGAGCAAAAGCCGAAAAAAAACCGTCTTCATTTTTTGTTAAAATAAAAAATTCCACTCAGCATAACACACTGAAAAGCTGTCCAGAAAACATTGATCATAAGCACATAATCCCATCCGTGAGAAAGTCTGAACAGGCCCCATAGCAGTGTCACAACAACCACACCGAATAAAAGTAACTGAGGCCAGATGTCCTTTAGGGGAACATTCGTTGCTCCACCCTTTGGGGTTACCTGAAACCCTTTTTTATCCAGATTAAACAATCCAATTATTGTGGCGCTTAAATATACAGGCATAGACAGAGCCGTGAGCATCTGAACGTAGAGCATATTGAGCCGTGTATATTTTTTCTTTACCATACTTGAGTAAAAAATCACGTTTGACAGGAAAAAGAACGGCACAAAAGTCATTGTATAAGCCCATGGATCAATATTATAGGAGTTAATATTGAAAAAGATATACAGGATCGGGCCAGCCATGAGGAACAAATAGGACCATCCAATAAAATAATAGGTTGTTGATATGATATATTCGAGCCACTGTATTGGTTTAAGTGCCTTAATATTTGTAAAAAACAATACGACCAGTTTGCGGAACAACTGGGACGTGCCCAACGCCCAGCGGTGTTGCTGCTTGAAGTAGGAGCCCAGATCCTCTGGAGCCATACCGAAAGTATAGGCCTTGTACATGAACAACGATTTCCAGCCTTTCGAATGTAGTCTCAAGGATGTTGCAATATCCTCAGTAACGGTATCTTCGTCAAATCTACCTACATCCTCAATCGCTTCCCGTCTAAATATTACATTGGTACCGCAACAGAACATCGCCTCATTCATAGATTTTCCAAGGCAGATGTACTCATAAAATATCGCCTGCTGGTTATGGGCAGCCATCGCAACAGGACTTATATCTCCGTTGGAGTAAAATTGAGGAGTTTGTACAAAAGCAAGCCGATCGTCACCCTCCATAAAAGGAAGAAGTGTTGTAAGAAAACTTGGCATAGGATTCTGGTCGGCATCAAAAATAGCAATATATTTTTCCGTAAGAATCTTCAGTACCTCATTAACCATTCCAGCCTTGGCCCCACGGTTGCCAATACGGGTAAAAAGTTCAGCCCCCAAAGCATTAGCAATTTCCCGTGATTCCTGTTTGTAACTTTCTATCGATGAGTCATCAAGCAGATAAACCTTTTTGTTGTCATAGGCCATGTTGAGACAGGTCAAAAGGGTACTTTCAACAACTTCTCTTGGTTCATGACGGGCAGGTACCAAAATCGCAATGGATGCATCTTTGCCAGGCTTTGCTTGCGGGGGACCCTCTCGGGGCATGTCTTCCCGGAGGACGTCTAAAAAGAAGAAAAATGAATGAAACAGAATAAACGTTTCTGCAATAAAAAACATTGAGCTAAACACCTGCTCCAGCAAAGTGAACGGAGCTAGCGCTATGTAATAGATACGTACAAATATATAGGTTACAAGCACTAACAAGAGTACAGTAACCTGAACTAAAAGATACCGAGATAGTTTCTTATCCTGCATCGGTAAGGGAGCTAAGGTATTTTGTGCTTACAAAAACCACTTAAATTCAGCTTTTAACAGTTTATCCTCGTATATAGATGCCTTTGTATCCCACGTATATTGAGCCTGCACTGATGTTGAAAACCGGTTGCTCCAGTCACGGTGCAATCCCCCATGAATCTGGTGGGAGACATTCCCATTAGGCTCAAGACTTAGACGCAATGCAGTTGTATAATATGCTGCATTTGCCCCCTGAAAACGTTCTTTATTGAGGTAATGCTGCCATTCGATACCTGCCGTATGGGTATTGAACGATGAGGGCGTCCAGTAATCAGCTTTAGGATAGGTATCGGCACCAAACCCATAATCCTGAAAGCGATAGGTAATGCTCAGGCGATTAGGATCATAAAGAAGGTTCGCCGTAATATCCAACCCGGCGGTTAGACTGCTCCTGCTATCGGAATAGTGATCAATGGCGTAATCAATCCCTGCATGCCATCTTCGGTATCCATCGTAAACTAACCGTCCCTGCCAATGGTTGGTTTGCAGATGGTCATTAAATGTCTTGTAATTTGAAATTACATCTTCTTTATGGTACGAAAGACCGAGATGCAGATTGTCGAGAGGCTGGCTTTCGGTTTCCAAAAAGCCTGTACGACTATCTTTCAGGGGATTTGGGTTGTGGCGAAATCCGTAACCTCCGCGCAGCAGAATATCAGGGAGATTGCAGTACTCCATGCCCAGTGTTATGCCCTGGCTTAGTGGAGTCTGCAGGTCATGCTTAAAACGGTAAGACTTACTGTTAAGGTTAACAAAACCAGTTAACCTGTCTTGAAACGGGTAAGAAAGAGATGTATAAAAGCCAGAAAAACTGATATCAGTTTCTCGTCCTCCACTTTGAGCACTGAAATATTCTGCAGAACTATTCAGTTCCATCATGGATGAAGTGACTTTTGCTTTTTTTCTTGCCAAGGCTGCCAGGCGATGATCAGGTATCTCTGTGAGAAGCAAGTCATACGTATCTATGGCCTCTTTCCATCTGCGGTCCTGTATGTAGAACTGACCAAGGTCAAAAAGTGCTTCCGGCTGCTTTGGTTCTGCAACAAGCCATTCTTTGTATGCCCTGACTGCTGGTCGGTAAGTGTTGGTGTAAAAGTTTTTTTTAGCATCCGCTTCAGCTTTCAGTGCATTGTCATGAGGAAACTCGCGTAGAGCTACATTATACAGAGAAACAGAACCACTCTGGTTACCCATCCATCCAAGCACTCTAGCCTTTTCGCGGTAATAGATAGGATCAGGATTGCTTGACGCAATCAATTTATCATAATAAAAAAGTGCGGTAGAATAATCTCCCCGCCAGCTTGAAGTCCTTGCGATTGTCAACATGGCCTTCTGGTTTTCAGGGGAAAGCTGGAGAATTTCTTTATTAATCTTAACGGCTTCGGTATGGACATTTCTTGCCATGGCAACGTCGGCTAGCCACAAAGAAGCAGAAAGATCATCAGGTTTTTT
The DNA here is from genome assembly GCA_903836465.1 of uncultured Chlorobiaceae bacterium. GTDB lineage: Bacteria > Bacteroidota > Chlorobiia > Chlorobiales > Chlorobiaceae > Chlorobium. The sequence continues at coordinate 1,357 of CAILRB010000060.1, read as the reverse complement.
GACAATCAGTTCGCGATAAAGGGTTGCTGCCCGCCCATAATCCTTCATAGCAAAAGAGACGTCGGCTGTTGCCTGAAGAACCTCTGTGTCTGATGGATAAAGCTTGGCAAGAGAATTGAGCAGTTTGGCACTTTCAGATTGTTCACCTGTCGCCATAAGTGCATGAACGAAATTAATTGCCTGTTTTTTTTGCAGAACACCTTTACTCCAGAGTTCGCGGTAACACACAACTGCTTTTGAATACTGCTTGCTTTCGAAGAGTACGTCAGCATATTGGGATAGTATCAGGTCGTTACCACTGCCAGAATTAATAACAGACTCATAGAGATTCAGAGACTCAGGAAATCTTCCCGCCCAACCATAGCATCTTGCAGTATATAGGGTTAGATTTGTGTCATTCGGATGCAGTTTGCGTAACCTTTCATATAATGGCAACGCTTTTTCCGCCTGCGATATTTTCTCAAATACCTGAATAGCCATTTTCAGGACATCCTCATCATCCGGATAGAGTAAAACGATTTTGTTGGCTATTTCTTCAGCATTCTGGTTTTGCCCTGCTGCCAAGCAGATATTTGCAAGATTAAGAGTTTCTTGCCGGTCAAGAACACCTGTCTTGAATGCTTCCATCGAAATTTGGGCGCCGGAAGTCTCTTTAACCACCAAATCTGAATTTTTGGAAACGGCATGACTCTCTGCAGGCATAGCCATTATGGCCATCCCTGCAAGAACGATAAAAATAATGCTACTTGATTTCATGATTGGGAGCATAATTTAACGATAAACCGAGCTTTAAGGCACGACTGTGTCCTTGTCAAGTTTAATCACTTTGCTATAGTAAGGTATAAAGCCAAGCTCTTGACTGCTACAACCATGTCCAAGATAATATTTATATTATTTTCATGGCAATAAAGCGTTATTTGCAAGTATTTTTTTATCGAAGAAAGACCATTGACAATTATTAAAAAAAAGATTTGATAAAATCCTTATCATGTTAAGCGATGTCATTGCCAACGTTATTGTTGAAAGCTATACTGGTCTTTGTGGGTTTTTTTGACTTACAAGCAGCCCCCATTTACCCAACTCATTTTATATAATATACTTAAACAAAAAAAAGATAAAAAAATTCGATTACGTTAATAGTATCAATGGTCCATAAATGGAAGTGCTTCTCAACTGCTTGTAATGAAAGTTTAAATAAACTCTTACCATATTCTATTTAATTAGTGGTTGAACGAAAAGTCGTTATGATATTATAAAATAATAGCTTATATTGCTTTATAAAGATCGAAAGATTTGGCGTACCCCTGAACAAAAGCGTAATAACACCCCATTAGAGTCATTTTTGACTGAGAAAAGG
>CAILRB010000059.1 GCA_903836465.1 uncultured Chlorobiaceae bacterium | reverse complement strand
CTTGACCCAAAAAACCAGAACGCAGGATCAGGAACGGTACAACGCAAAACTCCGTTTACTGCGGATATTGTATTATCGGCATTGGGATAAACAACGCGTCATCAATCTATTCAATCTCATTGATTGGCTGATGCAACTGCCCGAATGGCTGAACAGCCAGGTCTGGCAAGAACTTGAAACAATTGAGGAGAAAGAAAAAATGCAATACATAACAAGCGTAGAACGAATTGGTCTGGCCAGAGGCCATGTTGAGGGCAAATCCAGCTTGCTCGAAAAGCAACTTGAATATCGCTTTGGCCTGTTGCCCGAATGGGCAACCGAGCAGTTAAGGTGCGCCAAAGAAAAGGAGTTAGAAGCTTGGGGTACAGCAATTTTCACAGCCCCGACTCTGGAAGCTGTTTTCAGGAACGCTGACTTGTCGTAGAAGAGAGTCGAGAATAACCCATACTTACGCCACTGGCGCAGGAGCCGACTTCGGGAACTACCGCGACGGCTTTTTGCCGCAAACCTCGTATCCCAAAGACAAGCCTTATCCGAACAGTCTGATTTATGGAGAAAACTCATGGGCCGTGTTGATAACCGCTTATCGACCGGAACCAAAAAGGTGGATTGAATTCAAAACCAGGAGAAAAAAGCAATGACCCCGTTTGAGCTATGCCCGGTATGCGGTGGTGACGTGATTACAAAAGAGGTGGAAAAATTGATTCCCGGGGGCAACAATAGCGCTGCTGTACGAGTAACCGCCGAAATCTGCACCCATTGTGGTGAACGGATTATACTCGAAAGAGGCGATCACGTTGTTTGAGCATATCCGGTTACAGCTTGCGAACGGTGATGTTGCAGGCTTTCTTCCTGTGGGGCAGACCTATAACGTTGCCGGGTAAAACAGCAAGACATTACACGAGCAAAAGAACTGGCCCGTGAAATTAAGGAGGGAAACTATGAGCACAGTGACGATCCGGGATTTTGACACGGCCAACTATCTCGACAACGATGAAGTGATTGTTGAATACCTCAAGGCAACAGCGGAAGACCCGAACCCGGAGGTATTTCTTGGGGCTTTGGGCGATGTTGCAAGAGCAACGGGTATGGCTGAGATTGCAAAATAAAATTGGTATCAAGGATATAGTTACTGCCATTCATCCCGTAATCGCTTCTGGATTTCTGAAGGATCACCAGAAAACGTGGCAGATGTCTCCAGACCGCCTGCCATATCGATCAGCATCTCGTTACCTGATGCACGCTCACGTGCTATTTTTTTTTGCAGGAACTCGGCAAAATCAAGTATCTCAGCCACTACCGGTTCAGGAAGCTCCCTTGCTGTTTTATACAATTTCTCCGCTGTAGTCATCTGAATCCCCTGCTGACAAGGTTTATTTGTAGCTATCTTTCCGATGCAATATCCTGCCTGGTTCAATCATATTTTCAGACACATCAAACAGAATTCTGTAATCACCAACCCTGAGACGGTAGGAAGGTTCAAAATTTGTCAGTTTTTTCACACCCGAGACTGCGGGGATTTTTTTCAGTTCACAAATTCCCGAGCCATTTTTTCCATATTTTGGCCGTCAATCTTTTTCAAATCTTTGATGGCACTTTTACGGATATAAATTTTCATGTTTCAAATACTCATCAAAGAGAACAGATTCTTCATTTCTTGTGGCTCTCAATAATTTCAGATCGTAGGCATCTTCTTTTGATACAATTTCCAATCCTTCGTTTTGGAAATGTTCCAGAAGCCACCTGACTTTGTCTGCCAATACATCATTATTGACATTGATGACTATTGTCTGCATTTTTTCTCCTTTCAATTTCGCTGTGATCCGATTGAGGTTAAAGGGCAAATTTCGGTATCTGGCGGCAGCCCCCACCGCAATGAAAGACTCTGTTTTTTTCCCTTTCAGTGACACCTTCACAACTCAGCAATAAACCGCCATCATTGGAGTTGTCAACACGACGTACAAGCCACTCCCTATCTCGCATCAGAACTCGTCCACCCGGGGCAAAAATATTCGCTCTATCGCTTTAATACGAAAAATTGAATGAGGATGCAATAGAGAAAAAGGCGCTGGCAAATAAGCCCCCTTTTTCAAACGCCTCCTGCACCTTTTCATGAATTCGGCTATCCATGACGTTGGGAAAGCTGTTGAGATAATTTTTGTAATCGTCAACAATCGCCTTGCAGATTTTGAATGCCTGCTCGGTTGAGGTGCGCCTCGATACGGGCTAAAGCCCTACTCGGCGACCAGCAGCTTTGTAATACGCCCGATCGCTGAGTAGGCCGAAGGTCGTATCGAAGCGACGAATTTCGATGGCACGATTGCAGGGGCGTATTGCAATACGCCCCTACGGAACCCCTGCGGCATCACCAACTCCCGTTCAAAAATTCGGCCGCCACATGGCGGCCTTTCTGCGGTTCTTGCCCACCCGCTCGGTTGAGAAGTGCGGCAGTTCGTCCCTCACAGCCGCTCTCCTCAACCTTGTTTTTGCTCCGCTTTTAGCTCAAAGCAAAGTCGGAAGAGCTGCCAACTGACTACGGGACGAACACCAGGCGGAAGCCAACGAGGTCGCCCCGGTCGGCGGGGGTGCTCCAAAAGCGATCAGCCGACCGACAGCGCTCGGCGAGGTTGTACCAGCTCCCGCCACGAAATACACGGTTCGAACCGGTTGCCGGTCCCACAGGGTTGGATACCGTACCACTACCATAATCTCCATACCAGTCACTGCACCACTCATACACATTCCCATGCATGTTGTACAAGCCCCACGCATTCGGCGCAAAGCTATCGACCGGAACAGTGTTTTCTCGGTACTGACCTTCAGCATTAATAAAGTTTGCCTGTTGTAGCGTTATGGTATTGCCCGTATTAAATGCAGTAACGCTTCCTGCACGGCAGGCATACTCGCGCTCCGCTTCCGTTGGCAAACGGTACGTTTTTCCCGTTGTTGCTGACATCCACTGCCCATACGCTACAGCATCATTCCAGCTCACATGAATCACCGGATGGTTATCCTCATTTGCCGGTCGAACGCTACCCAACACTCCATAGCGCCAGTTTACTCCGTCTCCCTTTTTGAATTTACCATCAGAAACAATAACGCTCCAGCCCTCCTTTTCCGCATCTGTCCGATACCCGGTTGCCTCCACAAATTTCCTGAACTCAGCAACCGTCACCGCATATTTGCTCATATAAAAACTACTTAGACGCACCTGATGCTGCGTTTCATCGTTCTGCCTGCCGGGTTCATTCGCAGGGCTACCCATCGTAAATTCTCCCGCCGGGATCTTTACAAAATTTGCTGGCACTACCTTTGGCACAGCAGCAGTCAAGGTTGTGGTCAAAAAGAGCAATGACAACAGCCCGAGAGCTGAAACGGTAAAGCCCATTTTCCACTGTCGCTGAAGCAGCAACACAAACCTCTCCCTGAATACAGTATCATTTCTCTTCAGCGAAGCTCTGCCCTGCATCGTCATACTCTTCATCATCCCCTCCTTTTTGCTGGTTACTGGAAAAAAACGGTCCCTGCGCAAGTTATCTTTTGTACCGGTGTTTCACAAACACCCTCGTCAGAGCGGAATGCGTTGCTGCCCTGTGGCAATCAGATCGCCTCGATATGTGGTTCGCGTTACGAAGGGTTATGCATAAGTTCTTCTAAACGAAGTAAGCGATGACCTTCAAAAACGGTTTAAATATCTATTCGCTCTGCAGAGCGATAGTATATAAGCCTATAATGACCTACAAGAATTTCACGAAAAGCAGCGATTGAGAGTTCTGGCACAACCCGTCCTTTATCAGGGTGATAAGCAAGAGAATTGCTACTTTGAAGTAAGGTTTCAATAAATTCTGATGCTCTTTGAGGATTATTTTGTGCAATAAACCGCTCAATTTGATCCAATTCATACAGCGCTTCTGCTGACCAAATAACATTCATGCGTTTTGCCGTGCTAAGCGCTTTTCCGTAAGAATGGCTTTTACTTCTTCAGTTGTATAAACATTACCAGCCTCAACATCGGCTAAGCCTCGCTGAATAGAGGCAATAAATTGTTGTTGATACACTAGGGCATCGTATTCGGCAGGAGAAAGTAAAACACCAGCAGGTTTACCATGTTGCGTAATAATTAGTGGATGACCACTTTCTTGTGCTTTTTTTAAACAAGCAGTGATACTTGTTTTAAATTCTCTTAGTGGAATAATGTCGCTTGATATCTTAACATTGACCATAATGACGTTTTCTTTTAAGACCTATTAAGCAATACGCTTCAAGGTACAAAACTTTCAGCCCACCTATGCTTCCCATAGTATCCTCATTTTTCGCCATCAGCGTGTTGGTTGTGGCTGCAAACAGATACTATGGACCGCTCTTTTGCTTTTGGGATGAACCTGACAACTACCTCGCACTCTCTGAGGTCGGTTTTTTTCTTCTCTCACTGCGGCAATCATTTCAGGGGAGTGGGCAAATTCTGGTGACATCGCATAATCCCGAAGCCATAAGAAAGTTTTCCAATGAAAACACCTTTGTGCTCGACCGAAAAAGTCATCTGGAACCTACGCTCGTCAGGTTACTTTCCGAATTACCGATTCAGGGTGATCTTGTCGGTGCCCTGATTCGGGGGGATATTGAATTATGAGCATCAACAAGCACAAGCCACATCTGCTCGTGCTACCCGAAGATGATGCTGATCGCCAGATTGCGAACGGCTTTGTGATTGCGCAAGGAGTGGGGCTTGATGACCGGGCTATCCAAATTTTACCCGAAGCTGGTGGATGGAAAAAAGTATTGGACGAGTTCATTGAGTGTCATTGTTCCGAGATGCGTGCTCATCCGGCGAGGATGTGGTTTTGCTGATTGATTTCGATAACCAGTACAAAACACGTTTCCCCTATTTTAAAAACAATATTCCTGTTGATTTGCAATGCCGGGTTTTTGTGCTCGATGTATGGTCCGAACCTGAACAATTAAAAAGAGCGTTGGGTTGTGTTGGCTTTGAAAAGATAGGAGAAGCACTTGCAATGGATTGCTATGAAAACACAACACAAACATGGGAACATGAGCTTCTTGAACACAACAAGAGCGAATTGCATCGTATGATGGCCGCAGTCAAACCTTTTCTTTTTTCCTTAGCTCGTTGAGTTGATACCAAAGTTTGCCATAGCACATGTTCTGTGGCGCTCTTTGCCCTGACAGAATCAGGGGCTGGGTCATCAATCTGTTCAGAGGCAGTCATCCGACTTTTGCATGACTCAGGGCAGCATCCCTGCGATGAAGTTGGAAAACGATGGGCTGCTGAATTATTTTGTTTAAAGGGTTATCGATGATATATTCAAAGTAATTGACACCATTCGTAAAGCGTTGCGGCATATCCCCTGTCTGGTAAATTGATGTTGCTGGAAAAAAAAAGAAAGCTATGGAGAGCACGAACGACCGTTACGACAGTCCCTGGAAAGAGGCAATTGAGCATTACTTGCCCGAGTTTATGGCCTTTTATTTCCCGGATGCATACGCTGGAATTGATTGGGCGAAAGAGTATATT
>CAILRB010000058.1 GCA_903836465.1 uncultured Chlorobiaceae bacterium | reverse complement strand
CCTTTTCTCAGTCAAAAATGACTCTAATGGGGTGTTATTACGCTTTTGTTCAGGGGTACGCCAAATCTTTCGATCTTTATAAAGCAATATAAGCTATTATTTTATAATATCATAACGACTTTTCGTTCAACCACTAATTAATAAAAATAATATGTCTCATAAAAAAATTGTCATGGTGAAAGACAAGAAGATCGCTCTTGTTGCGCATGACAACAAGAAACGTGATTTACTGGAATGGGCAATGTTCAATCGAGAGCTTCTCGCCAATCATATTGTTTACGCTACTGGTACTACCGGTGATACCCTGGGAGGTAAATTAGGGTTGACGATCAAGAAACTCCAGAGCGGCCCTTTGGGTGGTGATCAACAGATTGGTGCCAAGATTGTCAGTAACGAAATCGATTTTCTGATCTTTTTTTGGGATCCTCTGGAACCTCAGCCGCATGATCCGGATGTAAAAGCTCTACTGCGCATGGCTGTCGTATGGAATATTCCCATAGCCTGCAATCGTGCTTCGGCTGATTTTATGATTTCATCGCCGTTAATGGAAGGTGAGTACAACCGTCTGGTGCCCGATTACGATGAATACCGGACTCGCAAGATCGACTGGGGAGTGCGCCAGGATCAAAACCAGTTGTTGCATTTAGCCTCTTCCAGGTCTTGAATTGTTCACCAGCATTTATCCTTTTTGTTTACATGCTTGTTGCACACCCTTAACAATTCCTCAACAGAACAAATAGTATGTTCTATGGCAACTGAAAATATGCGAAACGAATCCAGAAATATTAATGATCAAGTCAAAAAAACCAACCAAATATTTGTTATGAAAAAAGTTGCAATGATAGTCGGTCTGGCCGCTGCCCTCGGCTTCAACAACGCGAAAGCGGCTGACTGGAACTGGAATGGAGATGTCCGCGAACGTTTTGAGTCACAGCATATCTCACCCAAAGAAGATACGAACACCGACACAACCGGCAGCAGTCGCGTCCGCACCCGTGTCCGTCTCGGTGCATCTGTCTGGATCAATGAAGAGCTCTCTTCCGGCTTTCAGCTTGCCACAGGTGACGATGCGACAAAAGAGACTATATCGCGAAATCAAACTTTTACGGGGACTTTTCAGCCAAAAAACTTCTATCTCAATGAGGCGTTCATTGACTACCATCCAACAGCTCTTGACGGCAAGATAAACCTGCTTATCGGTAAAAGGGATGTCTCCAATACAATTATTCGGGTTGACAACCTTGTTTATGATTCTGACCTGACCTTTGAAGGCGCAACTCTGCAGTATGGCAAAGATGCCAACGGTAAAGAAAAAGACGGGTTGATTGGTATTGCCGGCTACTATTTTCTTAATGAATATAATAGCACAACGACATCCAGTCCGTATCTTTATATAGCTCAGGGCGCATACAAGGGTGAAATCAATGACATAAGCTATCTGTTTGGCGCAGGCTATAATTTGTACAAAAACCTGCAGAACCTTTTAATTGTTGACACGAACGCCACAGCCAAGAGTACAAGCGTCCCGGCAAACTGGACAAATTCAGGTTATAACGTTGCCGAACTCTTCGGAAAAATTGGTGGTCAACTCAGCGACACACTGCCATGGAAACTCTACAGTCAGTATGCCTTCAATACTGCCAGTCAGGCAGATCATTCAAAAATTATTGACAGTAAAAGAAAAGCATGGCTTGGTGGTGTGACTATAGGTGATGCAAAACAGGTCGGAGATTGGGCTCTTGATGCTAAATACGTCAGGATTCAAAGAGATGCGGTCTTCCCGTTGTTCACCGATTCCGACAGAAAACCTGTTGATATTGTCAATATCAATGGTTTTGAGGTTGCGGGAACCTATCATCTCGTCCAGAACATGACTATCGGAGCAAGGTACTATCAGTATAACAATATCGATGCATCTGCTACGGCGTATAATCCCAAGCTTCATCAGTTGCAGCTCGATGCTCTTGTAAAGTTCTAATAAAATTGTGTGTGTGTTGTTCTTTCTTCTGGTTGTGTGTGTGGCTGGTTTGCAAGACTGTTCCTGCTGCTGAAGGTCAGTCTTGCTGAACCGGTTTATAATCAGCAAACTCTATTACTCTTTATTATCTTTTAACTTATTTATGACAATCAACATGAACTTCTTCAGAAAAATATTATTAAGTGCCACGGTGTTCGGAATTATGGCTTCCGGCACGGCTGGTGCATCCGGTAATAAAATCATTATTGACGGATCGACGACGGTCGGCCCTGTTGCCAAAGCTTTTGCAAGCTACTATACCAAGGCCACTGGCGTACAGGTGACGGTAAGTGAGTCCGGTTCGGGTAATGGTGCAAAAAGCCTTATCAACAAAACCTGTGACATTGCAACGATGTCACGCGCCATGAAGGAAAAGGAAGAGGCCGCGGCGAGAAGCAAAGGCGTCAACCCTGTTGAACACATCGTTGCGCTTGATGGGCTTTCAATTGTTGTTCATCCGAGCAATCGTATCAATGCACTCTCAAAGGCACAGATTCGCGGTATTTACATGGGCAAGTATACCAACTGGAACCAGCTTGGTGGAGCAAATTCGGCTATCGTGGTCATCCAGCGCGAATCGAACAGTGGCACGGCTGATTCCTTTAAAGAACTGGTTATGGGCAAGGAGAACCCGATTTCAAAGAGAGCTGAAACTCAGTCAAGCAACGGCGCAATCAAGAGTCGTGTTGCTTCAACGCCTGCGGCAATCAGCTATATTGGACTCGGTTTCGTTGACAGTTCTGTCAAGGCTGTTCTGGTTGACGGTGTTGAGGCTGACGTCAGAACGGTCAAGAACGGTACCTACCCGATCACTCGCCCACTCTTTATGTACACGAACGGTAACCCTACTGGCGCTGTCAAGCAATTTATTGACCTGCCAAAAACACCCGAAGGCAAACATATCATCAGCGAAACCGGGTTTGTCAATTACTATTGATTGCTGAACAAAACAGCTCCCTTGACAACATTGAACAACGAAAAAGCCGTCTTGAATACAGGACGGCTTTTTCGCGTCTTAATTGCCAACATACCGCTCCTGCTGAGCTGAAGAACAACTATTCCCTGAAATAATGGACATCGTCGATGCGCCTCTCTGAGTTTGAGGAAAATTGTCCATTGTTTTCCCTACCTTGTTGTGTTGATATTAACAACCATAACCACAAGGGAATGAGAGGAACTCTCAAGCAAAAGATAGTTGGTGCCACGACAATATTGTTGATACTTGTTGGAATTACTGCCTGCCGCCAGAACAATAATGAGTTGCGGCGTGACCGGATGGTTACAGCAATTTCGGCTGATTTCGACTATCTCAACCCCCTGCTCATCCAGTTTTCGATGTCGCGAGAGGTGTGCAAGTTGCTCTATCCTTCGCTGGTAAAACCTGCCTATGATGAAAAGAAGGGCGCCATTACCTTCCTTCCAAACACTGCCAAAAGCTGGGAATTCTCTGAGGATGGTAAAAAAGTTACCTTCCACCTGAGACATGACGCACTCTGGGAAGATGGTAAAAAGGTGACGTCGCATGATTTCAAGTACTCCTATACCTTATACAAGAACCCGGGAATTGCCAGTTCCCGGCAGCACTATCTCAATGATCTTGTTCTGCTGCCGGATGGAAGCGCAGATATTGCTCGCGCTGTCGAAACTCCGGACGATTCAACCCTGGTGCTGCATTTCAGCAAACCAATGGCGCAGGAGATTGTGCTCGATCATTTCAATGATCTGATGCCGGTAGCCGAGCATGTCTTCAAGGCTTTTTCTCCTGATGAGATCCGCACCAGGGCTACCGAAATACCCGTCGTAAGCGCTGGGCCCTTCAAGGTAAAATTGTGGAAACGTCAGGAAAAACTTGAGCTTGTCACGAACCCTTCTTCAACGCTGCCACATTCAGCCACCATCACAAACATGGTTTTTATGGTGGTTCCTGAATACACCACGCGGCTTGCCATGCTGAAATCCGGCCAGATTGATGCCATGCTTTCGGCTGGAGGTATTAATCCCAAAGATATTAAAGAGCTGTCCAAAAGTTCGCCTTCGATTGTCATCAGGCCAGTACAGAACCGTTACTTCGACAGTATTGTCTGGCTGAACATCGATGGAGAGGCGTACCGCCGGAACCATCAGATAAAGCCGAATGCCCTGTTTGGCGACAAACTGGTACGCCGGGCGCTGACCATTGCCATTGACCGGCAATCCATTATTGACGGATTCATGGGGCCGGAGCACGCCACCATCGTCAACACCTCCCTTTCGCCCGCCTACCGGGAGCTTGCGGACTCGTCGCTTGATCCATACAGTTATAACCCCCAAAAAGCTTCTGCCTTACTGCGCGAGGCCGGTTGGGAACCTGGCCCGAATGGTATTCTGCAAAAAAACGGCAAGAAATTCTCTTTCGAGCTTGCGGCTCCGGTGGGCAACCCAAGGCGCAACTATGCCGCAACAATTATTCAGCAAAACCTCCGAGAAATTGGTATTGACTGCCGTCTGAAATTTGATGAGGGACTGATTTTTAATAAAAACCAGAATGAGTTTCGCTATGATGCCGCTCTTTCAGGGATGGCTGCTGAAACCCTTCCCTTTCAGCTTGTCATCTGGGGATCCGACTTCGCAAAGCGTCCGTTCAACTCCTCCGCGTTTCAGCATCGTGAGCTTGATACGGTTATTGCTGCACTGAGCGGCCCACTTGAAAGCGAACGTTCTGTGGCACTCTGGAAACGCTACCAAAAGATTCTGAACGACGAACAGCCAAGAACGTTTCTCTATTATTATGATGAGCTTGAGGGATTCAACCGCCGCATCCAGAATGTTGAGGTCAACCTGATCTCCACACTTTATAACGTTCATGAGTGGAAGATCAAGTAAAAGAGGGCGCTGTTTGCCGCCCCCACCGATTTTTACTATATTCAACCACTTTTTTGCACGGCAGTTAATGACTTTCAAACACCAGTGAACTTTTTGTACTATGCCCCGTTACACCCCCGAGCAGCTTGAACGCAGAAACGCATCAGTCTGGACAAAAGTACAGGGAATCCTTGCGCCGATACAGTTTGTGATGTTTCTTGCCGGACTGACAGTCACCTGGCTTTACCAGTCCCACAACGGGATCGACAACTTCGCCTGGATCACCTTTTTTGTCACCCTGAAAACCCTCATGCTTGTCTTGATTTTTGTGACGGGCGGATTTTTTGAACAGGAGGTGTTCGGCCAGTTTGCCTTTGCACCAGAGTTTTTCTGGGAGGATTTCGGCAGCGCTATTGCCATGATTGTGCACCTCTCCTACTTTATCCTCTTCTATATGGGTCTTGATGAAGCCACACTGATATGGACAGCACTGCTCGCCTACCTGAGCTATCTGGTTAATGCCGCCCAATTTGTTATCCGTCTTCTTCTTGAGAAGCATAATGAGAAAAAGCTCAAGCAGGGGCAGAGAGCCTGATCATTTACAAGTGTGCTATCAACGTTGTAACTTTATACAATGTATGTCCTTATACACTATCTGAATATTCTATATTTTGAATAGCGAAAATCGCACATTGATCTGTTTACCTTGCCCTTGAAAAACGTAATTTTTACACTGTTTTTTGCTTAAGAAAATAATGTTTACAGAAAATGAAAAACTATCGTTAATTATTAGTAGAGAAGATGCGTTCTCTTCCAGATATTTTGATTACCAAAAATCAGATAAATATATCTATTACAATAAAAATAATGAACAAATTGAAATTGGAGTCTATACACATTATTTAAATGGCATTAGCACGGATATTGCAATTGATTTATCAACAATGATTGGCTGCCCAATGCAATGCTTATTCTGTCAATCTGGGTGCGTTAAATATGAAAGAAATTTAAGCTCCGATGAAATCTCAGCAATAGCAAAAATAATTATTAAAAAACATGCGGATAACAATACAAAGCAAATAACTTGTAGCTTACAAGGGATAGGAGAACCTAGTTTAATTCCAGAAACGGTTATTGATTTGTATCAACAACTATTCAATTATGATAAACGGATAAAATATAGTATTTCAACAATTGGAGCAAGCATTGAAGGATTAAATACAATTATCAAATCAGGAATAGAAATAGAAAATCTGCAAATCACAAAATGCGGAACAACAAATCTATTTGAAAGAAAATTAACTCCTAATGGAATAAGTATTAATAAATTGTTGGATTTTATTAAAGAAGTTATAAAACGACAAAATATAAAAAAAGTAAAACTCAATTATATTTTGATAAAAGGCAAAACAGACCGCAAAGAAGATTTACAGAATTTAATAACCGTATTCAATAACAAAGGTATTACCATAAAAATCTCATATTTAAATAAAACAGAATGCTCTACTAAACATGGGCTATTACCTACGAGTTATAATGAAGCAATTTTGTTTTCTGAAGAATTACAAGAAAATGGTATAGATAGCTATGTTTTTGGCTCTTTTAAAAACATAGCTATGAGTTGCGGACAATTAGTAACAAAAAAAAATTGATATGCATCAAAAAATATTCGAGTACAAAAATTTAATTTTGTTTATAGCCCTTGCCCTGATTCTTTCTCTATTTGGTGCATTTTATCTCTATGACGATAAACTTCTCTTATGGAATAATATTATTTTTAACTTAGGTATGTCTATGCTTGGTACGTTATTTGGATTACTTCTTTTTTTTAATCCTAAAACATCGAGTTACTTCACTTTTATCAAACCAAATCATGAATTAGATAAACAATACTGGATAGAATTTATTCATGGAATAGATGAAGACCCGAAGACTGTCTGGTTTGTCGGTGATAAAAGTTATAAATGGATAGACCCTACAGACAAATACTTTGAGACTGTCAATAAGAAAATAATATCAAGATTAACGCAAAAAGATTCAAATAGCGATAAAGATGGATGGAGTATACATATTATTGTTTCAGATATTGAAAGTGCTAATAAATGGAAAACACTAATAGAGGAAATGAACACAATTGATAAAAGCATAAAAAACAAAAGAGTTAAAATCGGTTTATTACCTTCTGGAAAAATTAAATATTCAATTGTAGCTTATCATAAAAAAATGGTAATAGTGACTTTTATGAGTAGTGGACATAGAAATTATAGTCCAACTTTTGAAATAAATAGAGAAAATATAGTTTATAGGGAATATTTAAATGATTTAGAAACCCTATATGGAGATGAAAAAATTATATGGCTTTTAAATTATCAGAAGAATATTATCATTGAATAAAATGACTTCACTTAAGATAGGCGTATTTGGGCATGAAAAATCAAATACTACCGCATCGGTATTTGAGTCCGCCATAAAACTTGGAAAACTTATAGCCATAAATGGTCATACTCTTTACAATGGTGGTGGAGCAGGAGTAATGTTATCCGCAAGGCAAGGAGCATTTAGTGAAAATGGAAGTATTGTTTCAATTAATCCAGATCAAGCCATAGAAGATAGTCATAACAATATGCTTGGCAATATTGTTATGACAGGGCAAAATAAAATTGGTCGAGTACCAATTTTATGCCAAACAATTGATATTGGCTTCGCATTAAGTGGGGGCGCTGGCACATTATTAGAAATAATAACCTGCTATTTATTAGCAAAGCCTATTGTTGTTATTGATTTCGATAACTTTTCTGCTAGTAGCAGAGTTAAACAGGTTTTTTCCAAAACAAAGACAATTGCTTTGAAAGGGAAAAACTTTGAATTAGGCTACTTAGATGATAAGGATTCCAAGTATGTCTCGCCCATACTTATTCTTAATATTGACATTGGAATCGAAAATATATTTTTATTAGGAATCGAATATTATAATAATTTTGTAGGAAACAAAAGTTTATAATATTCTTCAAACACAATAATCATATTAATAGCTCACTTAGAAAAGTATTATCTTGCATTTAAATGAATCAACTACGGCATGAAATCAAAAGCTATCGTATTCAGCGCCATTCGGCAGATTAACCTTTGCGAGGTGACACTGAAACCAGTTTCGTCAACAGATGTCCTAGTTGAAACCTGGTGGTCATCAATCAGTACTGGCACGGAAAAAATGGCTTACAACGGTCTTATTCCTTCGTGGCCCTTTATCTTTCCCTTTATTCCAGGTTACGAAACAGTGGGAAAGATCATCGAAGTGGGTGAGCATGTCAACGAAAACCTGATCGGCAAGTTTGCCTACGTCGCCGGATCATTCGGGTATGAAGGAGTAAATGCCGCTTTTGGAGGGGCCTCAGAGTATATTGTCTGCCCTGTCGAGAGCATTACGGTTCTTGATAACATCGACCATCCAGAGTCAGGTATAGCCCTGCCGCTTGGCGCTACAGCCCTCCATATTGTTGATCTTGCACAAGTTGAAAACAAGAAAGTACTGGTGCTCGGCCAAGGTGCGGTCGGCATTCTCGCAGCAGAACTGGCAATGCTTATGGGCGCAAAACTGGTTGCCGCAACCGAACCCAACAAAAAGAGACTGAACCTCTCAACAGCCGACCTGAAGGTTGACCCTGAAACAGAAGACGTTTCGGCGGCACTCGCCGGACATGAGTTTGATGTGTTGATCGACAGTACCGGTATCATGAGCGCTATTGATACCGGCCTCCGGTTTTTGAAATTTCAAGGAACCGTGATTTTCGGAGGATATTATCAGAGAATCAACATCGATTACTCTCAAGCCTTTCAGAAAGAGCTCTCCTTCATTGCAGCCAAACAGTGGGCCAAGGGTGATCTGGAGCGGGTCAGGGAGCTGATCGCACAACACAAGCTTAATGCGGAAAGGATTTTTACCCATCAGCATACCGTTGAGAGGGATATCACCGAGGCTTATGTTCAGGCCTTCACAGATCCTGACTGCCTCAAAATGATCTTGCTCTGGAAAACCGGCATAGCAGAGAATGGAGCGCAACCCCCTGTCACAGAACAACCATAAGAGCGCAGATGACAGCAAGAACCATAGCTATTTACGGCAAGGGCGGCATTGGCAAAAGTTTCACGACAACAAACCTCAGCGCCACCTTTGCCATGATGAACAAACGGGTGCTGCAACTTGGCTGCGACCCGAAGCACGACTCCACAACCTCGCTTTTTGGAGGCATTTCACTGCCGACGGTGACTGATGTTTTTGCAGAAAAAAACGCCCTGAACCAGCAGGTCGCCATCAGCGACATTGTCTTCCGTCGGGATATCGCTGATTTTCCACAGCCCATTTATGGTATTGAGCTTGGCGGCCCACAGGTTGGCAGGGGTTGCGGCGGCAGGGGCATCATTTCTGGGTTTGACGTGCTTGAAAAGCTCGGCATCTTCAAATGGGAACTCGATGTCATCCTCATGGACTTTCTTGGCGACGTCGTCTGCGGAGGATTCGCAACGCCACTCGCCCGCTCGCTCAGTGAGGAGGTTATTCTTGTCACCAACAACGATCGCCAGTCTATCTTTACGGCCAATAATATCTGCCAGGCAAATAACTATTTCAGAACAATCGGTGGTAAATCAAGGCTGCTCGGCCTGATCATCAACCGCGACGACGGGAGCGGCATCGCTGAAAAGTATGCCGAGGCTGCCGGTATCACCATCCTGATGAAGGTGCCATACCTTGCCGATGCCCGCGACAAGGATGACAGCTTCGACTTTGCCGTCAGGCTGCCTGAGTTGCAGCAGAAGTTCAAAACTCTTGCCAGCGATATTCTTGAAAACCGTATAACCCCGTGCGAAGCTGTCGGGCTTGACTTTATGGGGTTTGTGCGGATTTTTGGGGAGGTGAGTAATGATGCCCCACTTGCGGCAACGGCTGATGAGCTGTTCGGGCACTCACCCCGTCTTTCTATGACCGGGAACAATCGTGTTATCGACAGCGACAACCTGAAGATGCTGCAATGTATCACAAAGCTTGGAGCTGAAGAGAAGGAGGTTTACCGGCTGGTGGAGCAGGAGAAGAGAGCTATCGGAGAGGTTGCTGCGCTCATCAATCTCGATGAGTCAGCGGTCAAGGAGCTGCTTGCGAGCGCACGGAAAGAGCTGAAAAGGCTTTTTTTTGAGGTGTGACGATTTATTTCGGCAGAATCAGCCGTCAAAATTCTGCCCGGGATTTGCTCCTTTTGCCGAAACACTATGACGGAGCCGCTACTCCTTTTCAAACCCCTGACTGGTGAACTTCAGCGTTCTGCTGTTCTCGGTTACGGTTCGAACGACGTTATCCGGGGCTCCATCGGGTAATTCGGCTTCGATTTCTATGGTGACATTGACTCGTGCTCCAACAATGCCTGCAAGATGGGCGATGACCTCCTCGGCAATTTTGCTGGCGTCACGCCCAACACGGGTGGCATCGAGGGTGGCGGTTCCATGAAACCGCATTGGCTTCGTTGCAACCATTGGCTGTGCCTCTAAAGGATGGCCGTTGCCCTGTTGCACCGTCCCGCCCTTGCCTTCGCCGCTCTCTCCATCCTTTGGTAATGGGGCGGGCACTGATAGTTCTGCACGCTCTGCTTCAATCTGCCTGCTGGCTACATCGGGTTTTACCACAAGCTCAGACGAGTGGGGATCGGTAAGGAAAGCTACAGTGCCATTGCGCAAGCCCCTGTAGCGACCTGCGGCTTCGTCAAAGCTGTCGGCAAAGCCAAAACTATCCTGCGACCAGGTAAGCAAGCTCAAACCTGCACTGATTGCGCCCAACAGTACTGTCGGATTCTTGAGTCGAGGCAGGTAGAGGTAACGTGCAAAATCTTCCACAAGCTGTTTTACCGCCACATGGTCACCGCGCCAGAGTGGTATACGGTCGAGCTCCATCCGCAAGCGCGTCGGTGCAAAACTGGTGAGGAAGAGTTCATCGGTACGAAGCTTCTTGCTTGCACGTACGGCCAGCGGGTCGCTGCCAGTGAGGCGCACCGCTTCCCAGGTTATGGGTGCTTGCGGGGAGCTTTGTACCGGCACCAGCAGCCACTGCCAGGTTTCAGGCAATCGGGCGGTAACGGCGCTCTCCGCGCTGTTTTTCTGGTTTTCAGCCTGTGTTACCTGATAGGGTGAGAGGTTGAGATTTTTCTGCTCATCAAGAATCGAATGCCAGGCGAGATATTTGCGGGCGGCTTCGTCGAGATCCTGCAGACGGGTTTTGTCGGCGGCAAGAAAGACCAGCGTGTTGCGGTAGAGTCGCGGTGCATTGCCCCGGTTCTCCAGAATTGCCTTTGCTGCCAGATCGGCAGCATTGCCGGTTTCCCGGCTGTAGGGGTAAGCAATACCCAACACGACCAATCGTGCATCCAGATCGTCCGGCACGTCGGCACCATTTTGCGGCATCGGGTGAATGCGGTTAAAATCGCCGGTACTGGCGAGCTCCTTGCGTAACCGTTTTTCGAGTTCGACGGCCACCTTGTCGGGCTCGCGCTTCAACTGTTCGGCACGATCTTCGGCCAGTTTGGTCACGGTTGGCTGGGTCGAATACCAGTAGTGGGAGCCGTCCTGATAGAGGTAGGTTGCGGCACTTGCCATACGACGCAGGGCATCACCAAAAATTGCCGGTGATTCGCCGGGCATTACGCAGCCAAGCTTCACCTGCCGGTCTTCGATTCCCTTGTGAGCAGCAGCCGTTGTCGGCGCCGAGCCCATGTAGATAGCACGGGCAACCCGGCGGCAGGCAGAATACTTGCCAAGATTAGGTTGCTCACTGTCAATTTTAAGCGGAAGCGAGTTCGGCCCATCAACATCCTTTTCGATAACCGGCACCCAGTTATCCGAAAGGTAGCGGGTCAATTCGGACTGCACCCGAGGATCATCAATGGCAACATTTGCCGGTAGAATAAGCGGGTTGCGGTCGCCCTTTTCCCAGAGGCTGTGAATCACTGCTGCCATCAGTCGCAACACGCCGCGTGTGCGCTGGAACTTCACCAGCGTTGACCAGTCGGTATAGAGGCGATCGAAAATTTCCGGATGAATCGGGTACGCGGCCTTGATGCGCTGCTCATACCCGGCATCACGCGTTTCAGGCGGAAACTCGGCCTGCTGGCTGCGGTAAAAATCGGCAAAAGCACGCGCCACCACATCACGCTGCTTGAACTGCTCAGGGTCAGCAAGTGGCTGAAAGAGCCGACGACGCACAATCTCAAACCCCTCTTCAGCACTGGCCGGGCGCCATGAAGATTCCACCCTGCCCACAACATTGCGCAACCGGTTGAGCGCCTCGCGGCCACGGGTGCCGCCAACCTCCACGTCGTTGGCCTGCGTATGCGGCGAACCGGAGGTATCTGAAGCTGGCAAGCTGATGACCAGCAAACAATTTTTGGCCAACTTGGCCGATTCAGTCAGCACCTGCGCAAAAGAAAACTGCGTCTCAAATCCGCCCGCAGGAAGATCGCTCTGGTCGTGCAGTTGGCGGGCATAAGCGACCCATTCATCCACCAGAATCATGCAGGGGCTGTACTCGTTAAAGAGTTCACGCAACAGATCACCGGGGCTGGTAGCTTTCTCATCATCGGCAGCCACACGGTCATAAGCTTTTTTTCCGCCAAGCTGCCAGGCAAGTTCACCCCAAAGGGTACGCACCACCGTTCCGTCACCCTTCACTACAGGATTGCCGGGAGAGATCTTGTTGCCCACCAGCACAACACGGTTCACCTTGGGCACGATGCTCACACCGGTGGCGGAAAGAATGGTATCAACCCCAGCCAGCTCAGTCGGTGGAACTCCTGAAAAAAGGTGGTAGAGCGCCAGCATCGAATGGGTTTTGCCACCGCCGAAGTTGGTCTGCAACTGCACCACCGGATCACCGCCCCCCTGGGTCATGCGTCGCACAGCGCCAATCAGCATCTCCTTCAAGCTTTCGGTCAGATAGGTGCGGCGGAAAAACTCAACAGGGTCACGATACTCGTCAGTCCCTTCACCAAGATGCACCTGCCAGAGATCGGCTGCGAACTCAGCCTGCTGGTATCGGCCACTGGCCACATCATCATGCGGCATCACCACCTCCCGCCACGGCTTGAGCATTCCTGTTACCCCGGTTTCGAGCGCAATACCGGAGGATTTTCTGCGCTCTCCCCGCGCATGCTCATCAAAACGGTGACGCAGCAACTCCATCTTTGCCTTCTCCACCTGATCGGCCTCCGGCGCTGAAACAGCCGCAAGCAATCGAGCAATGGAGTCCAAAGCACGATAGGCATCATCGCTGGAGAAGGGCTCCTGATGGGCCCATTTGTTGCGCCAGTCACGGATTTCGGAGACAAGGCTGCGTTCCGAAAAGCCGAGCGTTTTACGGAACACATCGTTCCAGATATCCCACATCAGTTTCAGGAGCGGCGCCACATCCCATTCAGCAATACTTTTATTGACAAGAATCGGGTCATCGATAAAGCTCTTCAGCTTCAGCATGGAGAGCGCATTATCATCAAGAGCCGCATTAACCTCGCGCTCAACGAAAGGCGAGAGACCCGCCTTCAGTTGCCCCAATGCCTTGTTGACACGTTCCTGATTGGTGATGGCCATGGTTTACTCCTGATCAAACAAATTATAGGTATCGGACGCAACGGCAGAGGGTTTTTCCTGAGCCAGACGGGTAATCTCCGGCCAGCTCTGTACCAGACCGTTATAGCTCATCGCTTCATTGGCCCGCTTTTTGCGTTCACAGAGGGTGTAGAGGCGATAACAGAGTTCGCGGGCAATTTCAGCCTTGCTGCCAAGCTTGGCTACCAGATCCGCCGCCGCACTTTCGCCACTGATTTCGAGTACACGGATCAGTTGATGCACCATTTCCCAGACGGTAAGACGCGCATCGGTGGTTGGATTCCAATCGACGGGCAGTTCAGCGGGTTTCAGCAGACACACTTTGCCAGCCTTGGAGAGAATGATGCCCGCTTCGACCAAACCCTGTACAGCGGTATTTTTCGATTTGGAGAGCTGCTCGGCAATACCGTAATCGCCATCATTGAAACCCATTTGCTCAAACCAGGTGAGCGCCCAGCGGGTATCGGCATCGAAATCGCCCTCCTGCTCAGCCAGAGCCTCGTCAAGCACCTGATTGATCAGTGCCAATGCGGCACGCACCGGAACAGGTTTGCCGTCGGCATCAAGCACTTTTGCATAACGAGTATAGACTGCCATGCCGGGGCCAATAGCTGCCTGCGCAAGATCTACAGGCGCGATGTTCCCAGCTTGCAGATGTGCCAATGCTTGCGGCAGTTCTGCCTTAAGAACCGTAACAAATTCACGGCGAGTGGTGGTGACCGCGTCGGTGGAGCGTTGACGGCAGACGAGAACGATGCTTGATGCGAGGGCATTGGTCCCGTTCCCGATCATGCGGCCATCACGTTCCGTGCGCATCGGCCATGTACCGCTGATTGCAAAACCAGCTTCTATCACAGCAGCAAGGAAGGTGTCCCATCCCGTATTTGTCATTCCGTCGCCGCCATCACTCTCAGCTTGTTTAAATGCGTAGTATATGGTGACCGGAAATGCTGGATGAGCCTGTTCAGCAAGGCGATGCATAGCCTGTGTCATACCATCGAGAAAGAAACGCTCAGCTTTTTCCTTACTACCGTGTCGGTAAGGCGTCGCAACCAGCTCCTCAGCCTTTGGCACAGCGAGAGTTGCAAAAAGCTGGGGCAAAATCGGTTTTAGCGAACGACGAAGCCACACATAAAAATAGTCAGATAAATCTGCATAACCGATGTTGTCATAGTACGGAGGATCGGTACTAATGCACCTATTACGACTAAGCTCTTGATTCTGCGCATCACAATTAATCGATCTGCCTTGTGTCGCAATACCAAGCTCAGCAATTGTTCGCGTAACACCCCTAAGAGAAACGTTCAAATCCCCTGCCGCACCAGCAAAGGGATTGATTTCAGCGAAGTCCCAAACCATCGGAAGTGCTTGACGACCAAAAACATGTACCGCCTGATCTCGCCCATTGCTCCAAGCAACTAGTGTTGCACTGTAATCGGTGAGTTTGCTAACCCCAATACCAAGGTAAACACCTACAGCATCGGCATAAGCTAATCCACCAATGCCGCCTTTTTCAAGAGATTCTCCATATTCGGGCAACCCAGCCTGAATCGCATCAAGCTTCACTCGCTCACGAGCTTCCTGCACCAGATCGGAGAAGGTTGTCAAGGCTACGAGTTGGCGAGAAGTGAAAAGATCGGCGAAGGTGTTCAAACCATAGTTCGGAGTCTTAAAATCACGAGGATTCACTGGTAGCGTGGTTTCCGGCTTCCATTCCGGTTGGGCAGTTAGTGCAATCGCTTCCATCTCTGGGGTAGGAGCGAGATAGACCCTACCGCGATCACCTTCAGCAACAATAGCCATCAACTTCACACCCATTCGACCAGCCCTGCCCTCTTCACGAATGTGATCATAGGTGACAGGAACGCTCGACATCAGACAGCGAAAAGCTGCTCGTTTTCCTGCGGTAGTGCCAAGTTTCACTCTATCTGCATCCTTCGGCTGCCCCACCTTTACCGTAAAACGATAGCCACCATCCTCAATCACCGGATCAACATAAGCCTCCTTGCCCGGCTTGGTGGAGAGCATGAAGGTTGAAGCAAGCGGCACATCAACGTTGGCAAAAGCAGGGTTTGGGCTTTTCACTGTCCGCGCCCAAAGCCAGGCAATGACGGTGAGCTTCCGGCCAACATATTTTTTAAGGTCAGGCCGCTCTTCAGCCATTGCTGCTGTCACTTCGATCTTGGGGTAAAGGTGGCCAATACGCTTCTCGGCTTCATCCCTCATCCATTGGCCGTAGTATCGCACATCCTCCGCTAACCCTTGGGCGCCGTTCCATTCATGACCCATTTTATCAGCAAACGATTTTTGCTGCCACTCAGGATTAACCGGTTGCTTCCCGGCAAATTTCGGCGGAATCTCTATCATTGCCTTGTTGATCAGCACGGCCACCGGATTGAGATCGCTGGCGTAACTCTCCAGTCCCAGCCGCTGCGCTTCCAGTGGCAGAGCTCCACCTCCGGCAAAGGGGTCGTGAAAGGCTGGCAGTTTGTAGCGGTCAAACAGCTCTTTGGCTCGCGGATGGTCAGCATTCTCGGCACAGGTGTAGCGCCAGCTCTGCCAGATCTCCTCACGTGCCTGCTGCAAAACCGTTTCGTTGGTGGTATTCTCCCACTTCACCAACTCTTCAATAATGCGAAAGAGCCGTTGCCGCTCCTTCTCCTGCTTCTTCTCGGTAGGAAATATATCAGGATGGGCTGAAGGGTCATCAACCATCTGGGCAAAGATGACCGCCCGTGCCGCTGCCAGAGGTCGCCGCGCCCACCACAAATGAAGTGTCGAAGGATGCCCATGACGAATGGATTTTTCACGAGCACTGGCAACATTGATCGCTTCAAGCGGCAGGGCAACTTCTATGAGTTTTTTCTTGTAGATCATGGTTCCAATATCGCTTTCGAGAGCGAGTAAAATGATTGCAAATAATTATCTGTATCGGGTTTTAGATAATATTCGCAAAGGAAATTCCTTGTCTCAACACCGGGTTGCTCTGTCAATGCATCGATCAATCTGCTTGCGTGGCTACGTCGTCGCTCCTGAAGACTGGGACAATTGAGGCCAAGATAACCAATCATGTAACCAGATGTATCCTGGTTGGCTTTTGTCGGACAGATTTTGCCTGATTGCTTGTCGTAAGTGAACAGCAAACATGTTTCTGGATCATGGGGAGAGGAAAAGCGTGCAGCATTCCACTTGTACCCTGGGTTCCTTTGCCGATTATCCTTGTAATGGCCACAATGTTTTGCGTTGCCACCATTGCACGAGAGTGCCAAGTTTGTGTAATCGTAGATTCGTTTCTGATTTACAGTACGTGGTTCAATATGCTCTATATGTCCATCACCATCATTGATGTTGGTTTCACAATAGCAGCAAAGAGCCTGTTGCTCCTGTCGCAAGCCTGCGTGTAAAGCAAGATGACACTCACTATTCTTAAAATCATCCCAAGATTGACTTTTCGGTTGCTTGCCAAGGCAGTCCGGCGGTTCATTGCGTTGGATGCTCTTCATCGTTGCTTCAGAAATTGTAACTGCTTTATCCTAAGATCGGCGCGAAGAAGATCGGGATCGCTTGTGCCCAATGCGGATTCAAGCTCCTGACGTAGAGCTTTTGCTTGATCGGTATCGTGTTCTTCAGCTTCCACCGCCTGCCAGTATTCAGCTAATTGTTGGACTGTATCAATATTTTGAGGTCGAGAATAAGTACCAAACACCTCAGCAAGAACACGGGAGTTGTCCGCGCCGTAGGTACCTACATCATTTGGAATCTGCTCAAACTGATGGTCAGCGCCAAGCAGTTTGATATGTTCGCGGCGTACTGTGGTGAGCACCGCCGGACTGTGTGTTGAAACAATGAGCTGGGTGTTAGGAAAAGCTGCCCGAAGAGCAGGAATAACCTGTTGCTGCCAGCGGGGATGAAGATGCAGCTCAATCTCGTCGATAAGCAGAATACCCGGAGCTTCAAGCGGATTTGGCCAGTTTGGATTTGCCTGTGCAAGCCGACGGGCGAAGTCGAGTACCAGCGCAAGCAGGTTCCGGTATCCGTCGCTCAGTTGCGCCAGCTCGAATGCTCGGGAGCTGCCATCGAACTCTCTGATTTCAACCATCAGTCGGGGCGGGCTGCCATCAAAATAGACTCGCTCCAGACCTTCGATGGTAAGTTTCAATGCCTGCCGCACTGCACGCAAATCGGCAAACTCCTTGTTGTCGCCATTTTGGGCGTTTACATTGGCACGAAGTTCGGCGTTCTCACGTAGGTAAAACCACTGGCACATCGCCGTAAAATTGGCAGCAGCATCAAGTGCGTTTACAAATGCCTTGTCTCTCGCAAGGTCAAGTTTGAAGATATCTCCAAGTTCCGGCATTCCCTTCATCCTTCTGTTTGCCCGGTAGTACGCCACAACGGACAAAGGAATCAACGCTTGCGGACTTTTGCGGATTTCCTCCCAAAGATGCGTTATATATCGGTGAAGTTCGGATACTCTTTCTGATGTACTTGTATCGTATGAGAAACTTGTCGGTGGTCGATAGGTAATATGTTCTGTCCACTCCAGCACGGACTCTTCGTCAAGAAGTGGTTTGAGAGAATTGTCATCGATGTAGTAGTAATCTGAGACCATTGCGCTAACCTGAACAAAAGACTTTCTGCCAATGATAGCATAACTGTCCGTATTCTCATCCCATGAGGCCCCGTAGCTCTTCGAAGAATCAATGTAAATATCTGTAGGCAGGAGTGCTGCTCCCTGCATTTTTCGCTGGCTCTTGCCTCCCCCACCATTTGCTGCGACTATTTCATACAGCGCAATGGCGATGGCATCAAGTATGCTGCTTTTGCCTGCACCATTGGCACCAACTATGACATTGATTTCCGGATGGAGCCTGAGGGTAAGCGATTCAAAGCAGCGAAAGTAGGTTATGTCGATTTTTGCAAGTTTCATTTCCTAACTCGATTCCCCGACCTTGGTCGGATTAAGTTTACCTTCTATGTATCCAACGAACCTGATGGCTTGACCATAAAATTCATAAATTCCAATTGTCTCAACAGCGTTGAGACTTTTTCATCGCCTCTATACATCATGATATTTTACATCAAATTATCTTCCCTCTCACAGGCAATTTCATGAGGTTCATGATGGAAGCTCTCCTTTGGCAAGAAGATCGGTAAAAAAATAATTGACGCTACAGACCCCAAAATCGGGTTCCCGATTGAACGGTCTTTTAATGTAATGCACCTTGTGTGTTTCGGCATCAAGAAACTCGACAATGGCGAGAATAAAGTCGTCAGGTTTATTGAGCGAGTAGAGAATCTCGTTGCGGGTAACGGTGATGGTTGGGGCGCCTGAAACACGCCCCTTCACTTCAATGAAACGCAATTTGCCTGTACCGGGAATACGGCTTTCAATGTCGTAGCCAAGCTTTTCAAGTTCCCGGTTAGTGGGGTCGAAGCCGAGAGTGCGCTCAATCTCCATGATGATTGCCCTGGCACGAGCTGCGCTCACCTGGGTATCGGTCGGAGAACCCATCATTGTCTCAGGTCGGCCCGTCATGGCATGTATGAGCCCAATCGGCACAACGAGCAAGCCACCAAGCACCAATGGCGGGAGTGGTGAAAGCTGCGCTTCAAGCCGTAACTCTTCGAGCCGTTTTTGCAATCGTCCTTGCAACAAATCGGCACGCTTTCGTGCTTCGCCGGAGTTAAGCCTGGCATTGGGTTTTCCAGCCCGTTCCTGCAGCTTCAGCTCTTCGGCCCGATGATCCCAGTAGGTAATCTCCTTTGTCAGCCGCTCCTTTACCGCAGCCTCGGTTTTGGCTATCAGTTCAAGTTTGCGCCCTTTGATTTCTGCAAGATGCTCTGGCACGACGTGGGTGATGGCATAAGTCTGGGCACTCTGCTCCAGTTCACGGGTGATCCACTGGCATTCCGGGCGATCGAGCAGGATTTCAACCCCGGGTTCACCTGTAGCCAGAGGCCGAAAATCGAGATAGGGTGCGTATTGAACGTGACGGACTGTTCCCTGGTCGTCCAGTTCGACATACATCAGGCGACGGGAGACTATGCGGCGGTTGCCGTCACGGGTAAGACTGGCATCCTGAATGGCGTGTTCCAGATAGAAGAGCATTCTTGGTCTGGTTCCAGGGTCTCGTTCATCAACCAGCATAGTGCCACGTTTCAGCAGATCGCGATGCCGTTCGAGTGTCAGGTCAATAACGGAATCAAGCAGCGGATGACCGGGGCAAACAAATGCTGCCAGGGGCTCTCCCTGCGGGGCAATCAGGGTTTTCTCGAAGGCGATGCGCTCATAACGAGGCAACACGGGTTCTCCGATGCCGATGAGACGGTCACGGTTCCTGATTGGAGCAGGAACATGGGTGATCTCGAATCGGCGGGGTTCACGCTGCCGGGAATTACCGCCAAGTCGCTTGAATGCTTCCAGGAAAAATGACTCGACGTAATGTGGCTGCAACCGGCGTGCATCGGCCCGCTCCATATCCGCACGGATGCGCTGCACGTTGCTGGCATCCATGGCATCATGAACCAGCATCCTCTCTTCAAGCAGGGTTTGCAGGTGGCTGCTGTCGAGAGCAGTATCAAGTACCGTGGTGAGAAATGCTTTGGTTTCCGGTTTTTCGCCATAACGGATTGCCTCGATGAGCAGATCACGCAGCGACATGAGACGACCATCGGCTTCAAAGGCGAGTTTGCCCAGCACATCGAAAACCTGCCCACCTAAAGCTTGTCGTGCCTGTTCCAGCTTTTCAAGCAACCTGCGATACACATCACCCTCGCGAGTGTCGTCGGCCACCAGATTCCAGAGGTAGCAGACCTCAGTCTGGCCAATCCGGTGGATTCGCCCAAAGCGCTGTTCAAGACGGTTGGGGTTCCAGGGCAGGTCGTAGTTGACCATCAGGTGGGCGCGCTGGAGGTTGATGCCCTCACCGGCCGCGTCGGTTGCCAACAGCACCTGAACGGTTGGGTCGTGTTTGAAAGATTCCTGTACCTTGAGACGATGTTCCCGGCCTGTGCCTCCGTGGATAATGACCACAGCATCCTTGCGTCCAAGAAATCGGGTGATGCGTTCTTCCAGATAGTTGAGTGTATCGCGATGCTCGGTGAAAACAACCAGCTTCTGGTGCGGCGAAGGCTTGGGAGGCGGAATTGGACCGGAACCATAGGGCACTTCCGGTTCAACCAATTGCTGCCGCGCTGCGGTGGTGAATATTTCACCCAGGAGGCCTGAGAGTTCCGCCCATTTGGTATCAGTGCCACTGCTTCGGACAAGCAAGGCGGTCGCCTCAAGGTTCTTGAGGGTTTCGATTTCACTGTACAGCTCAGCAATTGAGCGTGCGGCGGTGGCCTGATTGAGGATCTCTTCTTCGATTGCTTCAACTTCGTTCTCCGGGGCCTCATCGAGGTCCTCAATATCGTCGCTGTCAATCGTTGGTGCATCAAACGAGGGGTTCGGTGCAACCTGACCGGCACGCTGGAACAACTCAAGTTCACGCAGTCGGCTCTCAAGTTTTTCTTTGCGGCGGCGCAGCGACTGGTAAATGGCTTCCGGGGATGAAGCAAGCCGCCGTTGCAGGATGGTTAAGGCAAATCCTACCGTACCGGCTCGCTTGTTATTTTCAAGCGCCTCAGCGCGATTGAACTCCTCGCGGACATAACTCGTGACGGCTTTGTAGAGCGCTTCCTCCTGGGGCGACAGATGGTAAGGAAGTGTGTAGGCAATGCGCTCAGGGAAAAGTGGTGTGCCATCGAACTTCCGCAAATTCTCCTTGACCATGCGACGCATCAAGTCGGAAACGTCGGATGAATGCACGCCGTCGCGGAACTTGCCCTCGAAGCGATCGCCGTCGAGCAGTGCCATAAAAAGCTGAAAGTCAGCCTCCTTGCCATTATGCGGTGTCGCCGTCATTAACAGAAAATGACGCGTCAAGGTCGAGAGCAGTTGCCCAAGGCGGTAGCGTTTGGTGTATTTGGTTTCACCGCCAAAAACCGTGGCCGACATTTTGTGGGCTTCATCACAGATCACCAGATCCCAACGACAATCCGGAGCTTGCAGCTTCAACTGCACCTCTTCATTGCGCGAAAGCTTGTCGAGGCGGGCAATGACAAGATTGGTTTCAAGGAACCAGTTGCCGGTGCGTGCCGCTTCAAGTTTATCGTTGGTGAGAATCTCAAAGGGAAGATGAAAACGGCGGTAGAGTTCATCCTGCCATTGCTCCGCCAAACTTCCGGGGCAAACAATCAGACAGCGTTGCAGGTCACCACGGGCAATCAGCTCCTTGATGAGCAACCCCGCCATAATGGTTTTGCCTGCACCGGGGTCGTCCGCCAAAAGAAAGCGTAAGGGCTGGCGAGGTAGCATGGCTTCATAAACAGCCGTAATCTGGTGCGGCAGTGGCTCAATATTGGAAGTATGAACCGCCAGCACCGGATCGAACAGGTGAGCCAACCGAATGCGCTGCGCTTCAGAGACCAACCGGAAGAGCGCGCCATCACCATCAAAACTCCAAGGTCGGCCCTGCTCAACAATTTCAAGCCGTTGTTCATCGTGACGATAGACCAGCTCATTGGCCACTTTGCCATCCGGTGTCTTGTAGGTCAGCTCAAGCGCCTCCGAACCAAACCATTGCACACTGACGACCGTAACCGAGGTGCCCGGTACAATACCTCGCAGTGCGGCGTTGGGTTGGAGTTGTTCGAGTTGAATCATTCCTGAAGTTTGTTGTTCATGTTGGCTGTGGGTACTTCTGTGATACCCCCAAGCAGAAAATCAATCTTGGTTGAACACAGATCAAAAATCAAGGTTTTTTGGTATCATGAAGAGCGGTTTTCTTCTGTTGAGACTCCTTTTGTCTTGCTATCATAGCAATTGTACGTTTCTGCCAAAACTCCAACTGCTCTTGTTGAGACATACTCGCTATTAATTTTGAAACATGTTCAGCACCATGCCGCTTCAACATGACGCATTCAGGTCCATAAATCATCACTGATAAATATCTCATATTCATTTTAATCTTTCCTCGGAAGTACCTCTGAGCAAAAACATACACAAAAAGCTCAAAATTTCTTCTTTTTTGCGCCCCCATTTCCTCAGCAATAAAGGCTACTGAAGAAATCTGTGCAGGCAAGCCTAAAGCCCTGCTGAAGAATTAAACTCCACCAACTTTTTCCAGTTGATTGCGCCATTGGCCTCACAATAATCCATACCAAATTGCTGAGTAAACTTGTTGATCATCTGCGCGTATGAGCGACAAAATTCATCGTTTTTCTCCTTCGCGGTGTGCCCCAAAGGCTCAATAAGGTCGGTGTAAAGATTTGGATCTAACGAAATGAACTCCCAAAAGATCTGGCCAAAGTATTTGAAATAGTCGCCCTGATCGGGAGTATTGCTCTTTCCGTAACAGCATCCATTGACTGCAACAACCTGAATCCCTGAATTACTGGTGCAAAGAGTTTTTGCCGCTGTTTTGAAGTCGGACTTCATCTTGGCAATCTGGCTGCTGTTATCCCAATTTGGGCCTGACTTGATGTTGACGATGAAGCGCTTCCCATCGTTGTCAAACTCAAGATCAACTCCAGGAATACAGGATTTCCAGCCACCATACACCTTCCCGTTGATAAATATGGCCAGTCCTTCCTGCCAGTCACCAAAAACAGTCTCCTCATTTGATGAGATATGGGCATCAACCAGCTTTTTGACGATCTCTGAGGTAGTCTGAGCAGGCTTTAAACTCAGGAGATAAGGATTTTGCTGTTTCAGCAGCTCGGGAAGGCTCAATGCTTCAAGAGCAGTTACTCTTTTCTGGTTCAAGGTGCCGATGCTCGCTTCAATAACGTCTGATATATCAATCATGGTGAGTACTTTTTAATCCCAAGTTTTCATCAAAGCCACCTCAAGCTTGGCCTTCCTGGCCTGCAGCTCATTCAGCTTCTTCTTCATTACCATCATCTTTTTGTTGATCACCCGCAATTCAGTCTGGCGATTTTGCTGCACCAGGTAATCAGCGCCAAACTTTTCGGTGATTAACTGTTCCAACTGGCCTCTCAATACCTTCAACCAAGGATTGCCCTGCATATTGCCTTCGCGGTACTCCAGCTTGCCTGCAGAAATACCATTGACAATGAAAGAATAGTCTACACCGTACTCCTTCTTCGCCGTAACATTGCTGAGAGTTGCGCCCTTACGATTCCATTCACCGTATTCTGCCATAGTTTATGATGGTTGAAGCTTTACTTGACGAGGCCTTACCCGATACCCCATTGCCTGATAGCCACGATAGCGTTTTTGCCACATTCGCGCAAGCTGCACATTATCATACTCGATGTAATCGTAAATGCGCACATCCTGCTTGGAGGCATGTTCCCTGTGCAGGCGCCCGGCATACTGCTGTAATGTTCCTTTCCAGGAGATCGGCATGGCGAGCACCATGGCATCGAGAGGGGGATGATCAAAACCCTCGCCAATCAGGCGCCCAGTCGCCAGAATGATGCGTGGAGCTGAACCATCCAGCTCTGCCAGCTCTGAAAGCGTCGCTGAACGCTGTTTTTTTGTTAACCGCCCATGCAACAGAAAGATATTGGTGAGTTTTTCTCCAAGGTTCTCACGCAAGAGTTGCAGTTGCTCTGTCCGCTCTGTCAACACAAGAATTTTTCGCCCTTCGCGATATGCCACCAAAATATCCTCTGCAATGCGATGGTTTCGTGCAGCATCGTGAGCAAGAATCCGGAAAAGCTCCTGAATAGCAGATTCTGGCGGGATAGGAGGCGCAAGCATGTTGAGCGGCCACACCTCAAGTCGAACAGGGGCATTTTCGGCCTGAAGCGCACGGTAGCGTACCGGGCCGCACTGCATGAAGATGATCGGCTGATGACCATCGCGGCGAATCGGCGTGGCCGTTAATCCAAGGACATATTTTGCTTTGGCTTGTTTCAGAATGGCCTCAAATGAGACGGCGGAGAGGTGATGGCACTCATCAACAATAATCTGGCCATAGCGGTCGAGAAGTTCTGCAAGATCTTCACGACGTGCAAGCGACTGCATGACGGCAATATCAATGGTGCCGGTCGGCTTTTTCTTGCCACCCCCAATCAGCCCGAGAGAGATGCCTGAAAGATCAAGAAAAGTGGACAGCCTCTCCTGCCACTGCCGGAGCAGTTCAGTACGATGAACAAGAATCAGGGTACTGAACTGTCGTCGGGCAATTATCGCCGCCGCCATGACGGTCTTGCCGAATGCCGTTGGGGCGGAGAGAATGCCAACCTCATGGCTCAGCATCGCATTGACCGCCGCTTGTTGATCTTTTCTCAACGCACCGGCAAACTTGACCGTTATCCCGGAGCCTGTGATGCGCTCTTCCTGAATATTCACCCTGATATTGTGCCGTTTGAGAAGGCCAATCACTGCATCAAGGCATCCCCTTGGCAGACCGATATGCAACGCAAAATTCTCGGCGCAGCCAATAACGCGTGGTATGTCCCAGACCGAGCGACGCATCGCCTGGGCCTTGTAAAACTCAGGATTCTGAAAAGCAGCCAGACGGATCAAACTGTTGGCCAGCGCTCGCGGGAGATCAGCCTTGGCGATAAAGATCTGATTGCCAAGCACCAGAGTTAGAGATTCCGGCAAGGGGCCTGATATCGCGCTGGTGTGCTGTAACGAGCGCTTCCAAGGCTCCTTTTCATCCTCTTCGGGAATAAAGGCAATATCAAGCGGATGGCGATCACCACTGACACTCAAAAGAGTTGCGTCCAGTTCAACGCGGGAGATTTTCTGAATTGATGCAAGATATTCCCATTGATCCGGGTAAGGAACCAGGTGCTCATCAACAAAAACAGTGAACCCTTTTTTTCGGGGTTCTCCCTGCAATGGCAGCGCAATCAGATTACCGAAACCACCCTTGGGCAAGGTATCCTGCAGGGGAATAAAGCGATCATAACTTCCCATGTCAAGCTGACGGGTACGCTCGCAGGTGTGGCTGATCAGGGCCGCACCAAGTTGCCGCGCTTCACGTGCTGTCACAGGATCGGCAAAAAAGAACCACACATGAGCGCCATTTCCTGATCGGGATATCTCCAGAGCCACAGGAATAGTAAACTCCAGACACGATTGCATGAATGCGACGGCATCTTCTCGCCAACCATCATCATCAAAGTCTGCCACAAGAAAACAGCAGGTATCGTCCTTAAGCATCGGGAAAATACCGACAGTATGCCGACCCTCAAGGTGGCGGTAGATCACCTGATCATCAAGCGGCAATAACTGGCGATTGCCACAATCTCCACATTTGATCCGGGGCTTCTGGCAAACACCCTGGCGCCATTCGTTCCCGCACGCAGGGGCGTACCCCGACTTGCCTTTTGCAGACTCCCAGCGGAGTGGGTACACGTCACTCCGTCCACGAAAAATACTGCGAAAGAGAGCAACCTTTTCCGATGCAGAGCGTTGTGAGAGGGATGGAGGATAGGCGTCAGGGGAGGAGATGGGCGTTTCGATCGAAACGGGTTCTTCCCAAGAGATATTATGGAGTGTCAGGAGGGCTTTCAGGAGGGCGTTTTCTTCCTGTAACTGTAGCAACTCAGGGGAATGCTCGCCACTTTTCTTCAGCTCCATAGTTCAGCATCAGTTTAACAATCCACCTATGGAATAAAGTAATACGTTTCACGCTGAATCCCCATCAATAATAGAGCTGATTTCAGCTTCAGACACAAATAATTGCCCCGGAATACTCAACCGATTCGTTATTGCGCAGAAACACGCCATAAGATAAACATTTCTGACAGGCGGAAGCGACTACAGGTGCACACCTGTCGCAGCAAAAAGAGAGGATCAGAAATAAGGAGATTTTCGTTCAATGACGAGGGTTTGAAATCAGCCCTCCAGGAGCTGCTTGCGAGCGCCCGGAGAGAACTGATACAACTTTTCTTCGAGAGGAATCAGGCGTTGGCCTTTTTGGTGGCTTTGGCCCTGAGGTTCACATCAAGAATCTTCTTTCTGAGCCTGATGCTCTGGGGTGTTACCTCCAGCAACTCATCATCATTGATAAATTCAAGCGCCTGTTCGAGCGAAAGAATTTTCGGCGGAGTAAGACGAAGCGACTCATCTGTGCCGGAAGAGCGCATGTTGCTCAGCTTTTTCGTTTTGCAGACATTGAGCGTAATGTCAAGACCTCGGGTTGACTCACCGACAATCATTCCACCATACACTTTGGTATTCGGTGACACA
Source organism: uncultured Chlorobiaceae bacterium (assembly GCA_903836465.1). GTDB lineage: Bacteria > Bacteroidota > Chlorobiia > Chlorobiales > Chlorobiaceae > Chlorobium. The sequence continues at coordinate 44,797 of CAILRB010000058.1, read as the reverse complement.
AAGAAGGTACCGCGATCTTCAAGAGCGCTCAGCGCATAAGCAACGCAGATACCCGCCTCGGAGACGACAAGCGCGCCAGTTTCACGCGATGGCAGCTTGCCCTTGAAGGGCTGGTAGTTATAAAAGACGTGCGACAACATGCCCTCACCTTTCGTATCGGTGGTAAACTCAAGATTGTAACCAATAAGACCTCTTGTAGGAATTTCAAATTCAATCCTGACCATGCCGCCACGAAGCGTCCCCATGTGGGTCATCTCGGCCTTTCTGCGTCCCATCTTTTCGATAATCACGCCGGTGTACTCTTCCGGAATATCAATGGTCACATGCTCAATCGGCTCAAGCAGGTTGCCGTCCTCATCGTCGTGCATGATAACCTCGGGCCTTGAGATGGCAAGTTCATAGCCTTCACGCCTCATGGTCTCAATGAGCACCGAAAGGTGAAGCTCTCCCCTTCCTGAAACACGGAAGGTGTCAGGGCTCTCCGTCTCCTCGACGTTGAGTGCGACATTGGTCATCTTCTCTTTCATCAGTCGCTCGCGAATTTTGCGGCTGGTCACCTCTTTACCCTCCAACCCTGCAAAAGGGGAATCATTTACCGAAAAAAGCATGGAAAGTGTCGGCTTGCTGATGTCAAAAGAGGCAAGTGAGACAGGATCGTCAACAGAAGCAAGGGTCATGCCAACTGTGGCATCAGGGATACCGGCAATAGCGATAATGTCACCCGACGTCGCCTCTTTGGACTCAATTTTCTGAAGCTTGTCAAAAAGGAAGACTTTTGTTACCGTCCCCTTGCCCATCACTCCGTCAGGGCCGACGACTGCAAGCTGGCTGCCGGGGCTGACTTTGCCGCGCTGGATACGACCGATGGCTATCTTTCCAATGTAATCGCTATAGTCAAGCGTTGTCACCAGCATCTGGAAGCCTCCTTCGTCATGTGCGACCGGTGGCGGAATCTCCTTGACAATCATGTCCAGAAGCAGACTCATATCGCCGTCCTCGTCCTCCATGCTGTATTTGGCAACACCATGTTTTGCCGAGGTAAAGATATAGGGGAAATCAAGCTGATGCTCTTCGGCGCCAAGGGCAATGAAAAGATCAAGAACCTGATCGTGAACCTTGACGGGATCAGACTGCGGACGGTCAATCTTGTTGATGACCACAATCGGTTTTAAGTGCAGTTCAAGGGCTTTGCGCAGCACAAATTTTGTCTGCGGCATAGGCCCTTCAAAGGCATCAACGAGAAGGAGTACCCCGTCGACCATCTGCAGAATCCGCTCAACCTCACCACCGAAATCGGCGTGTCCCGGCGTGTCAACAATATTGATCTTATGATCTTTATAGACTGCTGCAGCGTTTTTTGAAAATATGGTGATGCCTCGCTCTCTCTCCTGTGGATTTGAATCAAGTACCCTGACGTTTACCTGCTGGTTATCCCTGAAGGCTCCCGTCTTCTGAAAAATCGAATCAACAAGTGTTGTTTTTCCGTGGTCAACGTGAGCAATAATGGCTATATTTCTGATATTCTTTGTGGATCTCATCTTTTTCCCTTGTAAATAAGTATATTTGTATCCTGTGATGGCCGGAATATACATTATTAATTAGTAACTCTTGCCACAATCTTTGGCCCTTGGTAACGTAGGGCTTAGTGGTCTATTGCCCTGTTCTAAAGCAACCTTGTTAATGCCAATTCACCTCCTTAATTCAAATAATGAATAACATATTATTTAATAATATCCCTCTGCTGGTTCTCAACCAGCTTGTTTCGATGCTTTACCTGGTGACTACATTTTTGTATGGCGCCCATTTTTTCAGGGATATGTCGCTCGCACAAAAATATAAACAACCATTTCTCGTGGTAACTGTTCTGACCCATGTTGTCTATCTTGGACTTCTGACCTCTCTTGAAGGGTACAAAATCAGCTACTCAACGGTAAACCTTATGACCATGGTGGGACTTACCCTGACCACCACCTATCTTTTTACCGAGTTTACCACCAAAAGTGACAAAACAGGCTTTTTTATCATCTCTTTTGCTGCCGGGGCACAGCTTATCTCATCAATTCTGACATCACAAATTCAGACCACGGGCATTACCTTCAGCGGAGTTGGCATCGGCGTACATCTTATTGCCGCTATCTTTGGTTTCAGCGCCATTGCAATTGCCGGCATCTACAGCATTCTCTATCTGCTCCTCTTCCGCCAGATTCAACAGAACCGGTTTGAACTGTTCTTCCAGCGCCTGCCGAATCTTGAGATTCTTGAAAAACTTACCATGCATGCTGTCTCTCTGGGATTTCTATTTCTCACGATTACCATTTTTGCCGGTGTCCTGGAGCAAAGGGCTTCAGGTGAAGCGATCACCCTTTTTGAACCAAAGCTTGTCACTCTGGTCATTATCTGGATGCTTTACGGAACAGGCATTATCATTAAACCAATCATTGGATGGGACATCAAACACATGGCCTATCTTTTCATTTTTCTGTTCCTTTTTATCACCATATTGATAGTCTTGATGACGTTTTTTTCACCGACATTCCATGGGGTGACCTTTTAAAACGGCGAGTTGTATTTGAAAATATCGGCTTTTAAGATATATTCATTGACTTAGAATTGCTGTGCATTGAATTGGTATCAGATCACTTAAACAACTTTGCTATGAACATCATTTCAGTTGGTGTCAACCACAAGACTGCACCTATTGAAATCCGTGAAAGAATCTCCCTTTCAGAAGTTCAAAACAAGGAGTTCATTACCGGCCTTATTTCGAGCGGTCTTGCCCATGAAGCCATGGTAATTTCCACCTGTAACCGCACAGAGCTCTACGTCGTTCCAGCTATGCATGAAGTCACGGGAGAGTTTCTCAAGGAGTATCTCATTTCCTATAAGGACGCGCGCAAGGAGGTTCGACCGGAACACTTTTTCAGCCGTTTTTACTGCGGCACAGCACGTCATCTTTTTGAAGTTGCAAGCGCAATTGATTCGCTTGTCCTTGGTGAAGGCCAGATTCTTGGTCAGGTCAAAAATGCCTACCGCATTGCCGCCGAGTCACAAACCGCAGGCATTCTGCTCACCCGCCTTTGCCACACTGCCTTCAGTGTTGCAAAGAAGGTCAAGACAAAAACCAAAATTATGGAGGGAGCTGTTTCGGTCAGTTATGCTGCCGTAGAGCTTGCCCAGAAGATATTCTCCAACCTTTCGCTCAAGAAGGTTCTGCTTATAGGTGCTGGTGAAACCGGTGAACTGGCGGCGAAACATATTTTTCAGAAAAACGCCCGGAATATTGTCATAACAAACCGGACTCTCTCCAAAGCCGAAGCGCTTGCTGAAGAACTCGGCACAAACCAGGTACTACCGTTTGAGTCGTTCAAGAATCATCTTCACGAGTTTGATATCATCATGACCGCAGTCAGCACCAAAGAGTATATTCTCACGGAAGCTGAAATGCACCAGTGCATGATCAAGCGCAAGCTGAAACCGGTCATTATTCTTGATCTCGGACTTCCGAGAAATGTCGATCCTGATATTGGAAAGCTGCAGAACATGTTCCTCAAAGACATCGACGCGCTCAAGCATATCATCGATAAAAACCTTGAAAAACGAAGTCGCGAACTGCCGAAGGTCAATGCAATCATTGAAGAGGAGCTTGTCGGTTTCGGACAGTGGATCAATACCCTGAAAGTCAGGCCCACTATTGTTGATCTTCAGTCGAAGTTCATTGAAATAAAAGAAAAGGAGCTTGAACGTTACCGTTACAAAGTCAGTGAGGAAGAACTCCAGAGAATGGAACACCTGACAGACAGGATTCTGAAAAAGATCCTGCATCATCCTATAAAAATGCTCAAGGCGCCTATTGACACGACTGACTCCATACCAAGCCGGGTCAACCTTGTGCGCAACGTTTTCGATCTTGAAGAACCAAATCAGTCACACTAAATAAAAATCAGTAATTGCTTTGAAAAAACAGCTTATCATCGGTACCAGATCCAGCCCGCTCGCTTTGTGGCAGGCAGAATTCATTAAGGCGGAACTCTCCAGGCATTACCCTGAACTGGATATCACCCTGAAACTGGTTAAAACGACCGGTGACGTCCTTCTTGACTCTCCTCTCTCCAAAATCGGGGATATGGGGCTTTTCACCAAGGACATTGAAAAACATCTGATTACCAAAGAGATTGATCTGGCCGTTCACAGCCTGAAAGATGTGCCTACGGCGACTCCTGAAGGGCTTATCATCACCTCCTTTACAGAGCGCGAAGATACAAGGGACGTCATTATTTCCAAAAATGGGGTCAAGCTGAAAGATCTGCCACAGAATGCGAAAATGGCAACCAGCAGTCTCCGCCGTATGTCGCAGTTGCTGAGTCTTCGCCCAGACCTTGATATCCGCGATATCAGAGGTAACCTCAATACCCGTTTCCAGAAGTTTGACAACGGTGAATTCGACGCTATGATGCTTGCTTATGCCGGTGTGTTCCGTCTGAATTTCAGCGACCGTATCTCCGAAATCCTTCCGCACGAGGTTATGCTTCCTGCTGTTGGCCAGGGTGCGCTTGGCATTGAGACCCGTGTTGACGATGAGCAGACAAGAGAGATTGTGAGAATTCTCAACCACTCGACAACAGAATATTGTTGCCGTGCTGAACGTGCTCTTCTCCGTCATCTGCAGGGTGGCTGCCAGATTCCTATCGGCGCCTACGGCTCGTTTAAAAACGGCACACTCAAACTGCTTGCCTATGTCGGATCGGTTGACGGCAAAGTTGGATTGCATAACGAAATCACAAAAACAGGTCTTACATCACCGGAACAGGCTGAAGAAGCTGGTATCGCACTAGCTGAAGAGCTCCTGAAGCAGGGTGCAGAAAAAATTCTGTCGGAAATCCGCAAAACCCGCTGATGAAATCCGTTCTTGTTACCCGCCCGAAAGATCAGGCAGAATCATTTGTAAAAAAACTGGAGGAGTATGGTCTGATCTCGGTTGTCTTTCCGACAATCGAGATCAGACCGGTCTCCGGCTGGCAGGTACCCGATCTTACCCTTTTCGATGGTGTTTTTTTTACCAGCCCCAACAGCGTCAGCTTTTTCATGGAAAGGCTGCTGAAAGAGAGCCCTGATGAGCTGAGAAACCTTCAAAAACTGAAGGTATGGGCGGTTGGAAAAACAACCTCCTCTGATCTTGCGGCACACGGCGTTACAACCCAGCCAGTACCGAAAATTTCCGATGCCGTCACCCTCATGGAGGAGATCGACGCCGACACCATAAGTGAGCGCAGCTTTCTTTTTCTGAGAGGAAGCCTTTCTTTGGGAACCATTCCTGAGGTGATCAACAAAAGGGGAGGAAAATGCACTGAATTGACCGTTTACGAAAACCTGCCGCCATCGCTTGAAGAGAGTACAAAAATAAAAGCACTGCTGGAGCGAGGTGAACTTTCCTGCCTCTCATTTACCAGTCCTTCGACGGCTGTCAATTTTTTTGAAGCCATGGGAACAACCTTGATTCCTGAAGGAGTAAAAGTAGCCGCCATTGGAACAACGACCGCTGCCGCCCTGAAAAAACTTGGTCTTCAGGTTGACATCATCCCCGAATCATTCGACGCGCCAGGGTTCGCAAAAGCAATAGCGGAAGCAATGACGTATTGACAATTATCTCTTGTCAATTGCGGCAAGCAGCGCTGTGCCAATTGCCTTGTTTGCACTGACCAGTCCTTGACCTGCTATAGTAGTCACTCCCCGGTAATCAAAACAGCAACCTCCAGCTTCCATCACTATCGGTATGAGAGCGGCACAATCCCAAGGACTCATGATTTTATCAATTGAGACTTCGGCACGGCCTGACGCAACCAGCATGTGGCCATAACAGTCACCCCAGCCACGGACAAGGCACGCTTCATGGCGCAGCAAATCCACAGGATGAAGGGAGGATGAATCAAGCAGGTACTCCTTTTCAGTATAGAGCACTGTTGCATCCGCAATGTTTGATACGGAAGAAACAGTTATCGGCGAACCGTTGAGAAAAGCTCCACATCCCAGTTCACCATAATAGAGATCACCAAGTGCCGGAAAATTGACAACGCCAAGGCGCACAATTCCCTCCACCTCAAGCGCAATCATAACGCCATACAGCGGAACACCATGAATAAAAGCCTTGGTTCCATCAATGGGATCGATAATCCATCGGCGGCCATTCATGGAGGGGCGCTCTTCAAATTCTTCGCCAAGCACTCCATCTGCCGGATTGTGTAAGGTAATGGCACTGCGGATGAGCTCTTCGGCATTCCTGTCCGCCTCGGTAACCGGAGAAGCATCTCGTTTGGTAAAGATTTGCAGGGATTTACGGGAAAAATAGGTAAGAGTTAACCGGCCAGCCTGTTCGGCCATTTCAACGGCAAGCTGAAGATCAGGATTCATTAATATTTTACTTTCTTTTGACGTTATAAAGGAACTAAATATAATATTATTCAGAACAGAATACCGACAACTGCGGTTATTCCCTTTTTTTTTCCAATATTCAGCAGAACAAAAAGCAAAACAGGGAAAAAAGCCGCAGAGACAAGGCACATAAGCTGCTTATGCAGCATTCCTGCATAACCGGGACAGCGCAATGGCTCACTAAAAAAAAGCTGTTTAGACAAGATACTTTTGCCCGGCAAGTTAGTTAATCACTATCGCAAAAAAAACAATGAAACGCTTGATTGCGGAACGCGACAAAGCTCGCCTCGGAGGCGGACAAAAGCGCATAGATTCACAACATAAAAAAGGCAAGTTTACGGCTCGCGAACGCCTCAATTTGCTGCTTGATGAAGGCAGTTTTGAAGAGTATGACATGTTTGTCACGCATCGGACAACTGATTTTGGTCTTGACAAGCAAAACTTTCTTTCCGATGGAGTCATTACCGGTCACGGTACCATTGATGGGCGTCTTGTCTATCTTTTCTCCCAGGATTTTACCGTTCTTGGCGGTTCACTTTCAGAAACCAACGCTCTGAAAATCTGCAAGGTGATGGACCAGGCAATGAAAGTCGGTGCGCCTTTCATTGGAATCAACGACAGTGGTGGAGCAAGAATTCAGGAAGGAGTCCGCAGTCTTTCGGGCTATGCAAGTATTTTCCAGAGAAACGTCATGGCATCGGGGGTCATTCCCCAGATATCGGCTATTTTCGGTCCCTGTGCTGGCGGTGCGGTCTACTCCCCTGCGCTTACTGATTTCGTGGTCATGGTTGAAAAAACCAGTCACATGTTTGTCACCGGCCCTAAAGTTGTCAAGACCGTTACCGGAGAGACCATCACTGACGAAGATCTTGGAGGCGCTTCAGTTCATGCTACAAAATCAGGAGTCACCCATTTTGTCGGCGCGGATGAAACCGAAGGAATCCTGCTGATCAAAAAACTGCTCAGCTACCTCCCGCAGAACAATCTTGAGGAACCACCTCTTGCTATTTGTGATGATCCAGCTGACCGCCTTGACGACAAGCTGAACTCCATTATACCTGAAAAGCCATCCATCCCTTATGACGTCAAGGATATTATCTATTCGATTGCCGATAATGGAGAGTTCCTCGAAGTACAACGGCAATATGCAAGAAACATTGTCGTCGGCTTTGTCACCTTTAATGGCATCTCAACCGGTATTGTCGCCAACCAGCCCAACTACCTTGCAGGGTGTCTTGATATCAACGCATCGTGCAAAGCGGCAAGGTTTGTCCGATTCTGCGACGCCTTCAATATTCCCATCGTCACCCTTGTCGATGTTCCCGGCTTCCTTCCCGGCAGTGCGCAGGAGTTTGACGGCATTATCACCAACGGTGCCAAACTGATTTTCGCTTATGCAGAGGCCACGGTGCCAAAGATCACCATTATTCTGCGCAAAGCGTATGGTGGAGCCTACATCGTCATGAGCTCCAAGCAGCTTCGCGGTGATGTGAATTATGCCTGGCCGACGGCTGAAATTGCTGTAATGGGCCCGATAGGCGCCATTGAGGTACTCTTCAACAGGGATCTGAATGCCATCGAAGATCTGGAAGAGCGTGCAAAGTTTGTTGCTGAAAATGCAGCGGAGTATCGTGAAAAATTTTCCAATCCTTATGAGGCGGCAAAATTCGGCTATATCGATGATATCATCGAACCGCGCAATACCCGTTTCAGGATCATCCGCGCCCTGCAGACGCTCCTGACGAAAAAAGATAATAATCCTCCCAAAAAGCACTCGACCATACCATTGTAAACGGAAAAAATCCATGCCATCGATCATTCAATATTTTCCGGTCAATCTCTCGGCGATCCAAAGTCAACATCTGGCATTGGCTCTCACAGGATACAGTGTCGTCTTTCTTTCATTCTTCCTGCTTGCGCTGCTCTTCAGCGTGATACCGAAGATCCTCTTCTGGAATGTAAGAAGAACCTTTGACAATGAGGGAGATGAAACAAAAAAAGCCCTGGCTGGAAACACAATCCCCGGAGAGGTCAGCGCTGCCATCGGCATGGCGATTTCTCTCTATCTCGATGAGCTTCACGATCAGGAGACGGCAATTCTGACCATCAGGAAGGTTGGTAAAAGCTACTCACCCTGGAATTCAAAAATCTACAATGTCATTAATTTCAAAGGGTTTCAAGGATGAGAAAATATAAATTCACAATCAGCGGAAACCGCTACAATGTCGAGATAAAATCCTTTGAGGAGAACAACGCCGAGATCGAAGTGAACGGTACCTCCTATCAGATTCAGCTTGGACAGGAGATCAAAAGACCACAGACTCCGAAACTGGTCCGCTATACCCCGCCGACTCCCTTGAAACCGCCACAACCACTCAACACCCCCGGGCTGAGCATCGTCAAGGCGCCGCTGCCCGGTACTATTATAGCCCTCATGGTTCAGCCCGGTTCAAAGGTAAGGCGCGAAGAACCCATTCTGGTTCTGGAAGCCATGAAAATGGAAAACAATATTTTTGCAGAAAAATCCGGAACTGTCAAAACGGTTAAGGTAGGAGTAGGCGACACAGTCATGCAGGGTGATATCCTGATAGAAATTGAATAACACCATTATGGACGGACTTGTACAGTTTTTCGGGTATTCAGGTTTTGCCAATGCAACACCGGGGCACCTGTTGATGATTCTTGTCGGAATGGTGTTCATCTATCTGGCCATCCGCTTTGAATATCAACCGATTCTTCTGGTTCCGATCGGTTTCGGCATCCTGATAGGCAATACCCCGTTTATCGAGCATGGAGGAATGGCACTCGGCATCTATCAGGATGGCAGTGTGTTGAACTACCTCTACCAGGGAGTGCTGAAAGGAATCTTTCCTCCCCTGATTTTTCTCGGAATCGGAGCCATGACCGATTTCTCGCCGCTGATTTCAAATCCGAAGCTTATCCTGCTTGGCGGAGCCGCGCAGCTTGGCATTTTCATGACCTATCTCGGAGCGATCTCCCTCGGCTTTACCAACCCCGAATCCGCTTCGATAGGCATCATCGGTGGCGCCGACGGCCCGACAGCAATCTTTCTCTCCTCCCGGCTCGCTCCGCACCTCATCGGTTCCATTGCCATTGCGGCCTACACCTACATGGCGCTTGTCCCGCTTATTCAACCGCCGATCATGCGCCTGCTGACTACAGAAAAAGAGCGCAAAATCAAAATGAAACCGCCTCGTTCGGTGAGCAAAATCGAAAAAGTCATCTTTCCCATTTTCGGTCTGCTCCTGACCGGATTTATTGCTCCCGGATCACTGCCGCTTCTCGGTATGCTTTTTCTGGGTAATCTGCTCAAGGAATCAATGGTCACAAAACGTCTTGCCGATACGGCCAAAAATGCCATGATCGACATCGTCACCATCATTCTTGGCGTTACCATCGGAGCTTCAACACAAGCGACAACATTTCTCACGCATAGTTCTGTGCTTATTTTTGTCCTTGGCGCAACAGCATTTATGTTCTCAACGGCTGGAGGAATCCTTTTTGCCAGGTTTATGAACCTTTTTCTTTCCGGGGAGAACAAAATCAACCCGCTGATTGGAGCCGCAGGAGTTGCTGCCGTGCCTGAAAGCGCCCGCGTGGTGCAACTTGAGGGACTGAAAGCTGACCCCGAAAATCATCTGCTCATGCATGCCATGGCTCCGAATGTTGCCGGAATAATCGGTTCGGCGGTTGCGGCAGGAATCATGATGAGCTTTCTGTTGTAACCCTTCAGCGCCGTGAAATTCTTCGCGATATTGCAGGATTTTCGTATTTTTGGCTTTTTAAACTCCTAACCAGCTCTTCCGCCATGAGTCAGCTCGATTTACTCAATATTGTGCAACGCCCCAGAAGACTTCGCAAAAGTGCCGCCATCAGAAACCTTGTTCAGGAAAACACGCTGACGGTCAATGATCTGGTCTATCCACTCTTTGTCTGCCCTGGAACTAACGTTGTTGAAGAGGTCGTCTCCATGCCCGGCAGCTTCCGCTACTCTATCGACAACGCAGTAAAAGAGTGCCAGGAACTCTGGGATCTTGGAATTCAGTCCATCGACCTCTTTGGTATTCCTGAAATTAAAACTGAAGATGGCAGCGAAGCATACAACGAGAACGGTATTATTCAGAACGCTCTCCGTGCCATCAAGGCAAAGGTTCCCGATCTCTGCATCATGACAGACGTCGCCCTCGATCCGTTCACCCCTTTTGGCCATGACGGACTGGTCAGAGATGGCATTATTCTCAATGACGAAACCGTTGAAGTGCTCTGTAAAATGGCTATTTCTCATGCCAATGCAGGAGCTGATTTCGTCTCCCCGAGCGACATGATGGACGGTCGTATCGGCGCTATCCGCGAAGCGCTTGACGACACCGAGTTCTCCGATGTCGGCATTCTCTCCTACGCTGCAAAATATGCCTCCAGCTTCTACGGCCCCTTCCGTGACGCGCTGCATTCAGCACCACAGTTCGGCGACAAGACAACGTACCAGATGAATCCGGCAAACACCGACGAAGCCATGAAAGAGATCGAACTCGACATCATGGAAGGAGCTGATATAGTCATGGTGAAACCGGGACTTGCCTATCTTGACATCGTCTACCGTACCAAAGAGCGCTTTGATGTACCAGTAGCAATCTACCACGTCTCTGGAGAATACTCCATGGTCAAGGCTGCTGCCCAGCGTGGATGGATCGATGAAAAAAGGGTCATGATGGAATCACTGCTCTGCATGAAACGCGCCGGTGGCGACCTTATCTTTACCTACTATGCAAAAGAGGCTGCAAGGATTCTTCGTTAAGCATTGAACAAAACCCGGCGGCACCCTTAGCCGCCGGGCTTTGTAATTTAATAAAGCCAATGATACGATACTTTACCGCCGGTGAGTCGCATGGTCCGGCTCTTTCTGCAATAGTAGAAGGAGTGCCGGCGGGCGTCTCCATTACCCTCGAAGAGATAAACCATCAGTTAACCCGCCGTCAGCAGGGATATGGACGAGGCGGAAGGATGAAAATAGAGACCGATCAGGCGGAAGTGTTGTCCGGCATCCGGTTTGGCAAAACCATTGGATCGCCCATCGCACTCATTATTAAAAACCGTGACTGGGCAAACTGGATAACCTCCATGGCCCAGTTTGAAAATAACGATAAATCGATTGCGAAAATCACTATTCCAAGACCCGGTCATGCCGACCTGGCAGGCCTGATCAAGTACGGTTTTGATGATATTCGTCCTGTCATTGAACGTTCATCGGCAAGAGAAACTGCTGCAAGAGTGGCCGCAGGAACACTGTCAAAAGTGTTTCTGAAGGCACTTGGCATTGAAATCGGCAGTTATATATCGGCCATTGGTGCGGCGGCAGAACCCTCGCCCGATGTGCAGCTTGCCGGACTTCTCGACGAAGGCGCAGAAGCGATCTCCCGGCAGGCCGACCTCTCTCCCGTACGTATGCTCAGCAATACAACTGAGACCGAAGCTGTAGCCGCCATTGATGAGGCAAAAAAAAGAGGCGATACCCTCGGCGGGATTATCGAAATATTTATCACCGGCGTTCCCGTTGGCTTTGGAAGCTATGTACAACACGATCGTCGGCTTGATGCTGCACTCGCCTCGGCTATCCTCTCCATTCAGGCCATCAAAGGCGTTGAAATAGGACGCGCCTTTGAAAATGCCCGAAAGCCAGGTTCAGAGGTTCATGATGAGATCCACCTCTCTCCCGAGGAGGGGGTTATCCGAAAAACCAACCGGGCTGGCGGTCTTGAGGGAAGCATGTCAAGCGGCCAGACCATTCACCTGCGGGCTGCCATGAAACCGATCTCCTCGTTGGTCACTCCCCTGCACTCGTTCGACATCGAAACCCTGCAGCCACTTCCCTCACGCTTTGAGCGGAGCGATACCTGTGCAGTTCCCGCTGCCGGCATCGTGGCCGAAGCCGTTGTTGCTCCAGTTATCGCCAATGCTCTCCTTGAAAAGCTTGGTGGCGACCATCTTGATGAAATCGTTCAAAGACTCAACCTTTATCGGAAAAGCATCCGCAACAAGTTTTGTGCCTGACCTGTTGAAAAAATCCAACCCCCCTTTGGCGTCAGAAACTCTTCTCTGAGTTGTCAAGGTTGCCTTTCAGTGCCAGGTCACTCGAATCCAGAACACATGCATTATCTGCGTTCAACTCCTCCTTCTCGGCTGGTTCGGCTGGTTCAGGAAGATTGGGATAAAATCTCCACTCTTTGTTGACAATACGGGCGCCATGCCCGAACGTGAAGTATGACCATCCCCACTGCATGAGCACAAATAAACGGTGTTTTACGCTGCTGAGATAGTAGATATGAACCCCGAGCCAGATAATCCATGCTGGCAGTCCCGTAAGTTTAACATTACCCCTTTCGGCAATTGCCGAGTTTTTACCGATGGTCGCCATCTGACCCTTGTCGTTGTAGACGAACGGCTTTCTGCGTTTCCCCTGAAGATCAAGCAGGATATTCCTTCCAATACACTGCCCTTCCTGAAGAGCAACAGAGGCAAGCCCGGGAAGTGTTCCACCATCCTGAAGAGCAAAACATGCCTGATCGCCTCCAATAAAAACATCGGGATAGCCGGGCACACTAAGATCTTCAGCGACAATAATTCTCCCCGACTGATCAGTTGAAAAGCCGATAGTTTTCCCTATGCTTGTCGCCCTGACGCCCGCTGCCCAGAGCACGGTTCCCGCCTCGATTCTCTCATGGCCAATCTGCACACCATTGACATCAATATTAGTAACCTTGCAGCAGGTCAAGATCTGGACACCCAGCTTTTCGAGGGCAAGGGTCGCCTTGGACGAGAGTTCCGGGGAAAATGTATGAAGAATAGTAGGTGCCGATTGGGCAATAAAAATCCGAATCTCTTTTGGATCAATATTCTTGAAATATTTCGACAGATAGTAACGGTTCATCTCCCCGATCGAGCCAGCAAGTTCAACACCAGTCGGACCACCACCAACGATGACAAACGTCAGAAGCTTTCTTTTTTCTTCGGGATCCTGAGATCGCTCGGCATTTTCATACGCCTCCATGACCCTTCTGCGGATTTCAGCCGCCTGGGCTATTGTTTTAAGACCGGGAGCAAACTCCTCCCACTCGTTATGGCCGAAATAATGATGCTTTGTTCCACAGGTCATGACAAGACTGTCATACTCTATTTCACCAAAATCCGTATAGACTATCTTGTTATAAGGATCAACGGTTTTAACTACTCCCTTGAAAACAGTCACATTCTTGTACTTCGAAAGCATCATGCGCAGAGGATAGGCAATTTCTCCCGCATTGAGGGCCGCCATGGCAACCTGGTAGAGAAGGGGCTGAAAGAGATGGAAATTATTCTTGTCGATCAGAGTAACCTTGATCTCCTTTCGGTTACCAAGCTCTTTGGCAACATTGAGTCCTGCAAATCCGCCACCGACAATAACGATATGCTTCATTAAACAAAATTGGAAATTTACCAGCATTACCCACACAATTCCTGAGAATTGTAAATAATATATCGAAAATTATTGTGTCTGCTATAAAACTGCTGACCCATATCCATACTTGCCTGAAATAGTACTCCCTTATAGCGGCTAAAACCTTAATATTTTCATTCCCTGTGCTATCATGACCAACAAATAGAGAATTTCTTCTTCTTTACTCTTTTTTAATACACTGAATTTACGTAAATAGAGAAAGCAAACTGCCGCATTAACAAAGTAATCGTCTGATTGTAATAAATTTGACCTGAAATTTTAACATGCATTGCCATGAAGAGCACTTTTCGCCTTATCAGGTTCAATCCCAGGGATTCCTTCATTATCGCCATCGTTGTCACACAATCATTGCTTGCCGGAACCAGTGCTTTTGCTTTACCTGCCGACGGACAAGTCGCTGCCGGGCAGGCCACCATCAGCACGCCATCATCCACGGCAATGCTGATAGGACAGGAGAGCAACCATGCCGTCATCAACTGGAACTCTTTCGGTATCGGCAAAGGGGAATCCGTCAACATTACTCAACCTGCAAGCCAGTCCACCCTGCTCAACCGGGTATCAGGCAATGATCCTTCATCAATTTTCGGAACGCTTACAGCAAACGGCAGGGTCTTTCTGGTAAACCCGAACGGCATTCTGTTTGCCCCCGGCGCAAGCGTGAACGTCGCTGGCCTGGTGGCCTCGACGCTCGCCATCAACGACAACGAGTTTCTTGCCGGGAAATACGCATTTTTTCAGAACGGCGGGACAGCATCAGTTATTAACCAGGGTTTTCTGGGAGGCGGCTTCATTGCTCTGCTCGGGAACAATACGACAAACACGGGAAGCATTATCACCACCAAAGGCACAACCGGCCTCGGTGCCGGAGCCGGAATTACCCTTGGCCTGGATACCTGCGGCCTGATAAGCATAAAGGTTGACCAGAGTGCATACAACGCCCGGATCACGAACAACGGAGTCATAGAAGCTGACGGTGGCACTGTCATCATAAGTGCTTCGGCAGCCAATGAGCTGCTGGGCTCGGTGGTGAATAACAGTGGCAAGATACGTGCAAGCAGCATCACTGAACGCGATGGCAAAATCATCATCGAAGGAGGCGCCATCATCAACACCGGCACAATAAACTCTTCTCTCATCAACGCAAGTGCAAATAATATTGTCGATTCTGGCGCATGGAATGCCGACGGCATTGACAGGGGGGGCACCATAAGCATTAAGACGGCAGGCAGCATCGAGCAAACAGCCACCAGCCTCATGACGGCTGATGGCGGCAGTGGCGGCAGCATCCGCATCCAGGCAGGAGAAAACCTCTACCTCTCCGGTACCATCAGCGCAAGCGGCAGCTCGAAACAAGGCGGCCTGATCGCCATCACCGCACCACAAACCCTCCTTGCAGGTACCCGCGTTACGGCTGACGGCCAGAAAGGGGGAGGAAGCATCCTCATTGGTGGGGGCTGGCAAGGCAACGATGCCTCACTTGCCAATGCAACAACCACTGTTCTTACAAAGAGCAGCAAGCTGAACGCCAACGCTCTTGACAACGGCAACGGTGGCACTGTTGTGGTCTGGTCGGAGCAGTCAACTGCTTTCGCTGGCGATATTGAGGCCAAAGGAGGAACAATCAGTGGCAATGGCGGCAAGGTCGAGGTGTCAGGACATGAAAACCTTGCCATGAGCGGCCGGATCACTATGGCTTCACCATACGGCGAAAACGGACTTTTGCTGATTGATCCACGGAACATCACCATCGACACCAATACTACAACCTCTCTCTTCTCCCTTATTACGCTGCCCGATGCCAATCCGGCAGAAGGTAACCAGCATGGCTCAGGCAACATTGTCGAACTCCTGAACGGCAATATTATTGTTGCCAGCCCGCTGGATGATTTTGTCGCAACCGATGCTGGAGCGGTCAGACTCTATAAACCCGATGGCACACTGCTTTCAATGCTGAGCGGTTCAAGTGCGAATGATCTGGTGGGTGAAAAAGTGAACGCCCTGGCGGGCAATAATAACGCCGTCACCATAACACGAAAATGGTCGAACGCAAGTGTGGCAAGTGTCGGCGCGGTAACGTGGATTGATGGAACGACGGGTGTCAGTGGAAGCGTTTCCGAAACAAACAGCCTTATCGGTTCTGCGCTCAATGATGGCGCCCTCGCTACACTGACAACGCTTACAAACGGGAATTACGTTGCCAGCTCACCATCCTGGGATAATGGCGCTGTTGTTGATGCGGGCGCAGTAACCTGGGGAAATGGAGCAACAGGTACGACCGGGGTGATAAGCGCAGCAAACAGCATGATCGGTTCAAAATTAAGTGACGGGCTTTCATCGAAAGTAACCGCATTGACAAACGGCAACTATGTCGTTTCATCCTTGTTTTGGGACAATGGAACGACTGCCAACGTTGGCGCAGTAACCTGGGGGAATGGAACTGGCGGCACCGTCGGCGTAATAAGCGCAGCAAACAGCCTCATTGGCTCCAAAGGAGGAGATAATATTGGCACCGTCACTGCCTTGACAAATGGAAACTACGTAATAAGCTCACCGCTCTGGAATGGCAGCACCACCGATGCTGGCGCAGTGACCTGGGGAAATGGACTTGGAGGCACAGTCGGAACAATCAGCGCATCCAACAGTCTTGTCGGTTCAAAAAGCAACGACAAGGTTGGTGCGACGGTAACCGCCCTGACCAATGGCAATTACGTGGTCAATTCGCCGACCTGGGATAATGGGACAACTATCGATACTGGTGCGGTAACCTGGGGTAATGGAGTAACTGGTATTGTCGGATTGGTGAGTGCTGAAAACAGTCTGGTTGGTTCGTCGGCCAATGACGGTTTGTCATCGACGGTCATAGCCCTGACAAACGGAAACTATATTGCCGGTTTTCCCAATTGGGACAATGGTGTAGTGGCTAACGCAGGTGCGGTAACATGGGGAGATGGTACAACCGGCACTGTCGGAACAATTGGCACATCCAACAGCCTAGTCGGTTCATCGGCCAATGATGGTATATCATACACTATCGCCGCCTTGACGAACGGCAATTATGTCGTGGGATCACCACATTGGGACAATGGGAACGCCATCGATGTTGGGGCGGTCACCTGGGGAAATGGGGCTGGCGGCACTATCGGGGTAATAAGCGAAACCAACAGCCTCATTGGTTCTGCTACTAATGACGGCTCTGTCTATAACATAGTAGCTCTCTCGAACGGGAATTTCGTGGTCGGGACTCCCAATTGGGACAATGGCGCTGCCACTGAAGCAGGCGCTGTGACCTGGGGAAATGGAGACGGGGGCACTGTCGGAACAATAAGCATCGCAAACAGTCTGGTTGGCTCAACTAAAAATGACTTTATCGGATCAGATAACTCCAGCGCAAACAGAATAACAGCTCTGACAAATGGTAATTATGTGATCTCCTCCAGCGCATGGGACAAGGGATCCGTCGTCAATGCCGGGGCTGTGACCTGGGGAAACGGGCTTGGAGGCACAGTGGGAGAGATAAGCGCTGCCAACAGTCTTGTCGGTTCCAAAACCGGTGATCAGGCAGGCGCCATAACGATAGCACTCCCAAACGGCGATTATGTGACGGGCTCCTCAACGATGGATAATGGCTCCCTTTCCAATGCAGGATCAGTGACTTTGGGGAGTGGACACGGCGGCCTCGTCGGTGCGGTAAGCACAGCCAATAGTCGTATGGGCTCCAGTAAAGAGGATCAACTGAGTTCCGGCGGTATTACACCCCTCACGGTCGGCAGCATGAACGGCAGTTTCGTTGTCAGTTCCATGAACTGGTCAAACAATACCGGTAAAGTGGAGATCCTGACACCTCAAGCTGTCCAGGAGTCTTTGCTGCAAGAAGATTACACCTCCAATCCAAGAACAGACAACACCTTTACGCCAAACCAGATTACGACGCTGCTCAATGCCGGTGATACTGTCATACTGAAGGCCAACAATAACCTCACCGTCAATTCAGCCATCGTCACTGAAAACACTGCCGGTAATGGCGGTAATCTTGAGCTTTATGCCGGAAAAAGTATACTGATCAATGCCAGTATCACGACTGACAGCGGCAACCTGACACTTGTTTCCAACGATACGCAGGCAAACGGTGTCGCTGATGCCTGGCGATCTGCAGGCAACGCAGTTATCACCATGGCTGCCGGAACATCAATCAACTCCGGGACAGGTAACGTGACCATCGAGCTTCGGGATGGAGCTGGACGCACCAACAGAGAAAGTGGTGACATCATGCTGCGCACTATCTCTGCTGGCAGCATCAGCGCTGTAAACTACGGAACAACAGCAGGATCAGGTATCACCCTCGCTTCGGGCACTCTTGCGGCAAGCGCAACCAGTGGCAACAGCATCGTTCTGGCTGGCAAAGATTTCAACAACAGCGCCGCTGTACTACTCTCAACTGCAGGAACCGCACGATGGTTGGTCTATTCAGCAAATCCAGCCTCAACCATCAAAGGCTCGCTAACCTCTGACTTCCGGCACTACAACGCGACATACACAAACGATGCCCCAATTACGGTGAGCGAATCCGGCAACGGGTTCATCTACACCAGTGTTCCGGGCCAGCTTTCCGTCAACATGACACTGTCCAGCGGCAAGAACTACAGTTATTACGGAGATCAGCCAGATGCTACATACAGCTATACCCTGACAGGGTTTTCTGATAATGAAGATAATGCTGAAAATATCGGCTTGACAGGCGCCATGATGGTGAGTGGTCTTCCCTCAACAACCTCAAACACAGGCAATTACACTATTAGCTATGCCAGTGGCCTATCAAGCAGCAGCGGTTTCACCTTTGCTGCAGGCAACGGACTCCCTTATACCGTTAAACCCCTGCCGATTGATATTTCCGCTGATGATCAGGACAAAACCTATAATGAGAACGACCCGCCCCTGACATGGGATACCGAAACCCAAAGTAACGGCCGAGGCCTCATCGATGGTGATATCTTCAGCGGTGCACTTGCCCGAGAGCCGGGAGAGAAGGTCGGCAGCTATGCAATCACCCTGAACACGCTGAACAACAGTAACTATATCATCAACTTCACAGGTGCCAACCTGACCATCAATCCACGCCCGATTACCTTGAGTGCCAGGAATGCAAGCGCAATCTATGGTGAGGTGGATCCTGCATTGGAGGTTGCCATTACCGATGGCAGTCTCGGAAGTAAAACAGTCAGTGATGCATTGAGCGACGTCACAGGAATCCTGAGTCGACAGCCTGGATCGAATGTCGGCAGTTACGACATCAACCTCGGCTCCGGCAGCAAAGCCGGCAACTACAGCATTACCTTTGTCTCCGACAACAATGCCTTCTCTGTCACCCAAAGACCCATCAATATTTCAGCCACTGCTCTCAGCAAAACGTATGGTGACTCCGATCCAGCACTGGCCTGGTCAGCCGAAGAGCAAAGCAGTGGACGCGGTCTCCTTGCGGGTGACAGCTTCAACGGCGAGCTCAGCCGGGCAGAAGGAGAAAATGTGAGCACCTACGCAATTGCCCTGAATACACTGAAGAACAGCAACTACGCGATCAACTACACAGGCGCCAACCTGACCATCAATCAGCGCCCGCTAACATTGATGGCCACAGCAGCGAACACAACCTACGGTGAACCGGATCCAGCGCTGGCGGTCACCATCACCAATGGCAGTCTCGGCAGTGTAACGGTGAGTGACGCCTTGAGCGACATCACCGGCCTTTTGAGTCGGCAGAGTGGATCCAATGTCGGAAATTACGATATCAGCCTTGGTTCTGGAAGCAAGGCTGAGAACTACAACATTACTTTTGTGACCGACAACAATGCTTTCTCAATCACCAAACGCCCGATAAATATTTCGGCCAATGCTCTCAGCAAAATTTACGGTGACGTCGATCCAATGTTGACCTGGAAAGCCGAAGCTCAAAGCAGCGGTCAACAACAGGCACTCAGCCTGAATCAAACATTCAATGCCGCAAGTGAGCTGTATCTCAATCCTGACTACACTCCTGGCATGATCTCACAAACATCTGAATCGGCGCTCACTTTCTCCAGCCAATCTGGTAACGCTTCAAATGGCGGTTTTATTGCCGCCAGCGCAATAGAAGTGCCTGAACCTGCAGATAAATTCTTTCTTTTTTCACTACCAGAACAACGCATGTTTAATCACAGCAACCCGGAGGCAGTTATCTCTCTTGAAGTTGCCTCAGTTAATGGCTCATCAATACCCTCATGGATGTCGTTTGATCCAGAGCGGAAGATCATAAGTGGAACACCCCCAAAAGAGGCCGCAGGGGAATATCGGGTTGAAATTATCGCAAGGGACCAGTTTGGTGGCGAAGTACTGACAGTAGTACTGGTCAAAATCGGATAACTATTTTTGTCCAGCTTTGAGCGTATGCATTGTCCATTGACATTTATAGAATTTTTTATGGCGGCATTAGTAAAAACTCTCTTCTTCATCTCAGTATTTACGGCCAGCACCGCTTTTGCTGCTAATCTGCCTGATGCTGGCCGACTTCTCAACGAAAGTGCTCCCTTGCCCTCTTTTTTTCCCCGGCAAGCACCACCTGATCATCAGCAAAAAACCGGAACGGGAAAACAAAATCCGGGGAGTACCCTAATCAAAGTTGCAGGTTTTACCTTTACCGGTAACACTCTTTTTTCCGACAGTGAGCTGTCAGCGCTCATGGGAAACTATAAAGGTCAGGAACTGACGCTTGTCGAACTTGATAACGCAGCCTCAACAATCACCAAGGCCTACCGAAAAAAAGGGTATTTTCTGGCATCAGCCTTTTTCCCCCCTCAAACGCTGACACCTGGCACTCCTCTTGTCATTGACGTTATTGAAGGAGTCATGGAAACAATCCGTGTCGAAACAAAGCCTGCTATAACGAGAACCCGGAAATCTCTTCTGGAATATTATGCCAATCAGGTACCCACAGACCAGCCTCTTGAAAATGGATCACTTACCTCAATGGTCATGAGAACCAACGAACTGCCTAATATCTCTTCACGGATCCTGCTGGAACCGGGCTCAAGACCCGGTACAACAAAAGCAACCCTTGAAGTTATTGAAGGCAAACCCTACAGTTATTCCGTAAACATTGACAACTATGGAAATGAAGCAACAGGAGCAAATCACTTCAGCGGCTGTATGGAGCTTTATTCTCCGCTGCATCTTGGTGATCAGTTAACGCTACGCCTGCAGACTTCTACAATCGGAAACCTGCAGAATGTACAAACCGGCTATACCATACCGGTGACTCCTTACGGAACAAAAATTGGATTTAACTACAACTACGTCACCTATCAGATGGGCGGATCATTCCAGGCTTTGCATGCTTATGGCGATGCCCACAACCTGATTTTTTCTCTTACCCAGCCAATCATACGAAACAGAAATCTGATTTTGAATGCAACAGTTGCCGGAGAAGGAAAAATACTGGACGATCGAATTGAAAGTTCACAATCCAGCAATCAACGTCTTTCCGCATCTTATCAGACAGGTCTTACCGGCATACAGATGGATAACATGCTGGGTGGAGGCTCAACCTCGCTCTCCCTTGGTTTTATCAGAGGACAATTAGCTCTCAATGATACCGAAACACTCTCAAGAGACCTTGCAGCACAAGGGTTGCACACCAATGGAGGTTATACCAAGCTGAACATGAGTCTTGCCCGAACCCAGAAAATTGCTCAAAACGTTATACTTTATGCAGGTACCTATGGTCAGTGGAGCAATAAAAACCTGAACAGCTCGGAACAACTCTCACTGACTGGACCCAGTGCGGTACGTGCATGGCAAACAAGTGAGTCCTGCGCCGATAACGGTGTTGTCGCAACCGCTGAACTGCGCTATCTTTTTGACTCAACCGGGGAACTGCCAGGCAAACTGGAACTCTCCGCTTTTATTGACCATGGCTATGCTTTTCTGCATAATAATCCCCTTCCCGATGCCGGTAATAACACCAGCAACCTGACCGGAGCAGGATTTGGTGTAAAATGGTTTGATGCCAAAAACTATAGCCTGCTATCGACAGCGGCATGGAAAATTTCAGGAGCAAGCACCCCCGCCGAGAGTCCCATGGTCTATGCCCAGGCAATAAAAAGTTTTTAGCGGATACATTAATTTGGTTGAGCAATTTGCTTCGCGATTGACAAGAACCCGAAAATTCGTGAAACAGAAATTTTTTGCGTACACTTTGCTACCCACTGCCGACAAGAGAAACCGGTAACTGACAATCATTTTACACATGCGTATTTCACGAAAAATAGAGATTGATTATGGACATACACTTCCAAACAGCTTTTCTTTCTGTAATCAACTGCACGGCCACCGAGGGGTGATTGTCGCCACCGTTGAAGGTGAACTGATTAAGCGCAAGAATGACAGTGAAGAGGGAATGGTGATGGATTTCAAGTTTTTAAAAGAGATCATGCGGGAACACATTCACGACAAACTTGATCATGGCTTCGCGGTATGGAAAGATGATCATGAAGATCTTGACTTTATCATGAAACGCAATTCAAGGGTTCTGGTGACTGATGAACCACCAACGGCGGAATGCCTTGCCAAATGGGCGTTTAACCAAATCTTTCCCCACTTACCTGAAGGCGTTAAGCTTAAACAGCTTCGCTGGTATGAAACGCCAAACAACTGGTCGGAGTTTGAGGGCGGCTAAAAAGAACTTGCTCTCTTCTCGCTCTTTTTTTGTAAACTCCATTGATACGCTTTTTTTACAAAAAAGATATCAAATTTATTTGGCGTTTTCAATAAAAACAGAACGAATGCGACTTCATGATTTTGACCCTGAAAACCGACCAAGAGAGAGGTTTCTCAGCAGCGGCCCATCTTCACTCAGTCCCGCAGAACTGCTGGCAATAATCCTGCGCTTCGGTTCCAGAGAACTCAATATTGTTGATACCTGTAACGAAATTATTGCCCGCTTCACTCTTGAGAAGCTTGTCAATGTATCCATCGGGGAACTTCAGGAGATAAAGGGTATCGGAGAGACCAAAGCCATGCAAATCGTCGCCATTTTTGAATTGAACAAACGGTTACACTACACCCGAAACCATAATAAAAAAATCCAGGCGGCAAGAGATATTTTTGAATACATGGCAGGCCGTATCCCCGATGAAACAAAGGAGCACCTCTTCGTCCTGCACCTGAACACCAAAAACCAGATCATTAAAACCGAGCTTGTTTCAGTAGGAACCCTCAATGCAGCCCTCATTCACCCCCGTGAGGTCTTCAAAGCCGCTATCAAGGAGAGTTCACATGCCATTATTCTGGTGCATAACCACCCTTCTGGAGACGTTGAACCAAGCAATGCCGACAAGCAGATTACTGAACTCCTGAAAAAGGCAAGCACCGTCATCCAGATCGACCTGCTGGACCATGTTATTATCGGAAAAGCAGATTGGTTCAGCTTTCGGGAAAGCGGTCTGCTCTGACAACGATCTCTATGCAAACGATACCTGAACAGGCGAAATAGTTGCTGATCCGCTCTGAGAAATTTCACGAACATTCTTTGCCTGCAATCCTTTCCCTGTTTTGTCGAGCTCAAAATCCACTTCGGCATCCTGATTCAGTACCTTGAAACTCTGTTCCGACTGGATAGCGGAAAAATGAACAAAAATATCCTCTCCCCCCTCGGGATTTAACAGAAAACCGTAACCTTTTTTCCCGTCAAACCATTTAACTTTAGTAATAGCCATGATAAACACAGGATTCACCATTTTTAAAAAAAGAGCAAAGCGACATTAGACGTGACGCCTTTGTGGCTTATTTTTACATCAAATATATATTTTTTCTTAGAAACCTCACACATTGCAGCAAAAAACACAAGCATATTACAACACAGACACTTTTCCTGTGAGCACAAAATAAATCTCAGCTATAAAAACAGTTAATCATCTCTCAAGCAAATGAAGCATATCATCATCATAACCGGCGCGGGCAAAGGAATCGGCAAAGCTATTGCCCTTGACTTTGCTCGCGCCGCCGAAACACAGAACAACTTCAATCCTGTGCTGATCCTCGTCTCCAGAACGCTTTCCGATCTTGAAACCGTTGCTGACACATGCCGTTCTTACGGTGCAGATGCAGATATCATTCAGGCGGACATTGCCGACACCGCACAGATTGACCAGCTCGTTACTGCCACGCTTGAGCGCCACGGCACGATTGACTGTCTTGTGAACAATGCCGGAGTCGGCAGGTTCAAACCACTTGCCGAACTGACCGAGGAAGATTTTGAGTATACCATATCGACAAACCTGAAGGGCACGTTTTTCCTGACACAGAAGGTCTTTCCGGTCATGGAAAAGAATAAATCCGGTCACATTTTTTTTATTACCTCCGTTGCTGCAGAAACAGCATTCAAAAGCTCTTCGATCTACTGTATGTCAAAGTTTGGTCAAAAAGGACTTGTTGAAGCGATGCGGTTATACGCAAAAGCGTGCAATGTCAGAATCACCAATGTTATGCCCGGGGCAGTCTATACTCCAATGTGGGGAGAGGTCCCTGAAGAGATGAAATCAACCATGATGATGCCTGAAGATATTTCCGGCCCCCTTGTAAACGCCTACCTCCTGCCACAACGAACATCAGTGGAAGAACTTGTCTTCAGACCGGTGTGCGGTGATATCAATGAATGAAGAAGGCAAAAGCTCTTGCGTTGTGGGAAAGCAGGTTTTTTTCCTGTATTTTCTGATTCTTCTTTAATAAACTTTGAGTTGACCCCATCATGAGTCTGAAGGAAAAAATAGATCTGGATCTGAAGAATTCGATGAAAAGCGGCGATAAAACCCGCCTGAATGCCATACGTTCCATTCGCGCCGCACTGCTTGAAAAAGAGGTCTCCATCCGCGTTGGCGGCACCGCCGTGCTGACGGAAGAGCAGGAACTGGAAGTGCTGGTGAGTCTCGCCAAAAAACGGCGTGACGCCATTGAGCAGTTTACCGCCGGCAATCGTCTCGACCTTGCTGAAACCGAGCAGGCAGAGTTGGTCGTGCTTGAGGAGTATCTTCCAGCGCCAGTCTCCGACGAGGAAGTAACAACCGTCATACAGGATATCATCACAAAAACAGGCGCGACATCCATGAAAGAGATGGGCAAAGTGATGGCAGAAGCCATGAAAGCACTTAAAGGAAAAGCTGACGGCACCAGAGTTCAGCAGATTGTCAAGTCACTGCTTTCAGCATAACCCATTCTTACTCACCATCATGCTTGATATCAACTATATCCGCCAGAATCCGGACGAGGTTGTTGCCATGCTGCACAACCGCCAGCTCTCTGTGGAAGAGCCGAAACTGCAGCAGTTGCTTGCCTGCGATAAGGAGAGAAAACAACTAATACAGCGCTCGGATGAACAGAAAGCCCTGCGCAATAAAGTTTCAAAAGAAATCGCCGACATAAAAAAGAGCGGCAAAGGATCATCTGAAGAGTTGATCATGCAGATGAAATCAGTCTCCGAGGCAATTACCAAAATGGATACCTCGCTCAGCCTTCTTGAAGAGGAGATGGAGAATATCCTTCTTGCCCTTCCCAACAAACTGCATCCGTCAGTTCCAGTTGGACGAAGCGCGGCTGACAACCAGATTTTCGGAGAGCCGGTAAGCTTTGTGCACGACCTTGACTTCCCGGTTAAAAACCACCTTGAACTGGGCAAATCCCTCGGCATTCTCGATTTCGAGCGCGGCGCAAAGGTGAGCGGCGCCGGATTTCCCGCCTACATAGGCAAAGGCGCCCGTCTTGAACGCGCCCTGATCAATTTCATGCTCGACACGCATAGCGAACGTCATGGCTATACCGAAGTGTTCCCGCCATTTTTAGTCAACCGGGATTCGCTGAGGGGAACAGGACAGTGGCCGAAATTTGCCGACCAGGTTTACCACATCGGTGAAGATGACCTCTACGCGATCCCGACCGCTGAGGTACCGGTCACCAACCTGCACCGGGGCGAAATGCTTGATACTGAAAGTCTGCCCATCTCCTACACCGCCTATTCCGCCTGCTTCCGGCGCGAAGCGGGAAGTTACGGCAAGGATACCCGGGGGTTCCTGAGGGTACACCAGTTCAACAAGGTGGAAATGGTGAAGTTTACCCGGCCAGAAGCCTCTTATGCCGCGCTTGAGGAGATTCGCTCTCATGCCGAAGCAATTCTTGTTGCACTGAAGATTCCCTACCGGGTACTGCTGCTCTGCAGCGGCGACATCAGCGCCAACGCTACGAAATGTTACGACATTGAGGTGTGGTCACCGGCGGAACAGAAATATCTTGAGGCATCAAGCTGCTCAAACTTTGAGGATTACCAGGCAAGAAGATCAAATATCCGCTTCAAGCCTGACAACAAGTCCAAACCGGAGTTTGTACACACCCTGAACGGTTCAGGCCTCGCAACCTCACGGCTCATGGTCTCCCTGCTTGAGCACTACCAGACCCCTGAGGGCAACATAAGGGTGCCCGAAGTATTGCAGCGCTATACCGGATTTGAGGAGATATAAAACCTGGGAACCTGGGAACGCAGAGGTCCCAGGCCAAAATCATGGTTCAAGACGATCAAGAAAATTCCGCACCATGCCGCTGACCGTTGCAACATCTATAAGGAAAGCGTCATGCCCATAAGGCTCATCCAGGTAGAGAATGCTTGAATTCGGCATGAGTCGGGCAAGCTCTTCCTGCTCCTCTTTCGGATAGAGAATATCGGAGTTGATAGAGAGAATCTCCACCGGAAGCAGCATGGAGCGCAATACCTCTTCGTACTCTCCCCTGCCTCTTGAGAGGTCATGCAAGTCCATTGCTTTGGTGAGCGTGATATAGGTGTTGGCATCAAACCGCTCAACCAGTTTCCGCCCCTGATGGCGCAAATAGCTTTCGACCTTGAAGGTACTTCCTTCCTGAACTTCGCGACCAAAGCGTGACTGAAAGTTTTCAAAGCTGCGGTACGTGCACATGGCCATCATCCGTGCTGCCGCAAGACCTTTTCCGGGAGGATGACCCTCCTGGTACCAGCCATCGTTCCAGTCACGATCCGCATAGATCGCCTGCCGCTGCGCCTCGCTCTGCCCGATACACCATGAAGAGTGACGCCCTGAAGCACCCATCGGCATCAGCGCCTGAACAACGTCAGGATAGAGAAATCCCCACTCAAGCACCTGCATCCCGCCAAGAGAGGCTCCTACCACAAGTTTTACCCGTTCAATACCCAGACCGGCAAGCAGAAGACGCTGCACGTGCACCATATCCCTGATGGTGATCAAGGGGAAAGCTGGCCCATAATGGCTGCCAGTAAGTGGATTCACTGAAATCGGACCAGTGGTGCCATAACAGCTCCCAAGCACATTCGTGCAGATAATAAAATCGGTGCTCTCATCAAATGCGCCTCCTCTGGAAAACATCCCATCCCACCAGGCATCAGCATCCGCAGAACCGGTGAGAGCCTGACAGATGAGTACCACATTATCTTTCCTGGAATTCAACGTCCCCCATGTCCTGTAGGCTACCCGTACCGAGGGAAGCAGGCCGCCAAGCTCAGTCGTAAAGGGTTCTTTCGAATCGAAATAGTGCGTTTTTTCAGAAATGATCTCCGTATATGCTCTCATGCGCTTCATAACAGTTTAACAAAAGCTTGTTCAAATCCTCCTTGGGTCGCGCTATCGCTCCCGGAGTGCAAAAATAACCCTGATAGAACGGGTTACAGGAAAATGTCTGAAGAGAGGTATGAAGCTGCAGAAAGGCATACATACCATCATCATTCCCGGTCAATATTCCGGGATGGAATTGGCACCGATCATCAACTCATGACGGTTGCCAAGGCTTCTCAGGGCCAGTCCCTCCACCTTTCTGGATGATAGCTTGAAATCTTGAAAAGAACATTTAGTCTGATTAATCTACAACAGGGAATAGTATTTTACAAACAGCCTGAAGAAGCGAATGCACTTAAATGTTTTTTAATTTTATCCCATGACCACAGCACGAGAACTGGCTTTGAATGTCCTGCAATCACTTGAAACCGGAAAAGAGCGATCTGACCAGATTCTGCACAAGCTCTTGCAACACTCCACACTGAACCGCATTGACCGAGCGCTCTCTACAGGACTGGTCAACGGAGTGCTGCGCTACCGCCTTCAGATTGACTTTATTATCAGCCATTTTTATCACCACAATTTTGAAAAAGCGGCCCCCGTTCTGAAAAATATTCTTCGACTCGGAGTCTATCAGATTCTCTTCTTCAACAAGGTTCCCGACTGGGCTGCCGTCAACGAATGCGTAAAACTCGCCAGAAAATACAAGGGAGAACGTCTGTCAAAATTAGTCAACGGTGTGTTGAGAAAAATCACTCCCGAGAGCGTCACCCTTGACGTTTGGTTGAAGGATAAAAAAATTGAAGACCGGCTCGCCATACACTACTCGCACCCACAATGGCTGGTTAAGCGCTGGATTGAGGCTTTCGGAAAAGAAAAAACCCAGTCCATCCTCATCTATAACAACCAGTTTCCCTCTTTTGGATTCAGAATCAACCGGCTGAAAACTTCTCCGGAGCAGCTCTTTTCCGACCCGGCATTTGCCGACGAGCACGAAGAGTGCGGCATGGAAAACTTCTTTCTTTCAAAAGATTTCAAGCGCTTTGAACCAGCCGTGACCGATGGACGTCTCACCGTCCAGAACCCGACTCAGGGACTTGCCTGCCTGCTTCTGAATCCGGCTCCTGGAAGCGTTGTGGTTGATTTGTGCTCAGCGCCTGGAGGAAAGGCCACCTTCATGGCGGAACTGATGCAGAACAGCGGCCAAATTATCTCCGTTGACCTCTATGAAAAAAAACTGCTGCGAATGGAGGCTCATGCTGCATCTCTCGGTATTACCATCATCAAAACCGTAGCTGCCGATGCCCGCAGCTTTGTGCCTGACATTCGACCAAAAGCTCTTCTGCTTGACGCTCCCTGTTCGGGCACCGGGGTTCTTGGCAGACGCGCAGAACTGCGCTGGAAACTAAGCCCCGGGATGCTTCTGGAGCTCCAGACACTGCAGGCGGAGCTCCTCGATCAAGCGGCAGAGATCCTTGATAAAGAGGGCGTTCTTGTTTATGCCACCTGCTCGCTTGAACCTGAAGAAAATAATGTACAGATTGAAAGATTTCTTCAAAGACACCCTGAGTTTATCGCCGGTGCCGAAGGTGCCATACTCACACTGCCGGGTGAACGCACGGGCTTTGACGGCGGGTTCTGCCAACGGCTGTATAAAATGGCATGAACACTCTGGACAACCACTACCTGCACGCCCTTGAGAGCTTCCTGAGCTATATGCTGGTCGAGCGCAACTTTTCCGGAAACACCAGAGAGTCGTACAACAACGATCTCAAGCGCTACCTGCTCTTCATGCAGCAGAACTCAAGGCCGCTTGAGGCCATAACGACCTCTCATATTGAAGAGTTCATTACCGAACTCTACACCATCGGCCTCGAA
Source organism: uncultured Chlorobiaceae bacterium (assembly GCA_903836465.1). Classification (GTDB taxonomy): domain Bacteria; phylum Bacteroidota; class Chlorobiia; order Chlorobiales; family Chlorobiaceae; genus Chlorobium. The sequence goes on along the minus strand of CAILRB010000058.1, from coordinate 15,367 downwards.
GCAAGCTCAATGGCCCGAAACATTTCCGCGATCCGCTCATTCCATAAATTTCTGGTGAACGAACGAACGCTCAACGCGAACCCGGCGGAGAACCTCCATCAGCCAAAACAGGCCCGATACCTCCCGAACGTCCTGACAATTGATGAAACCATGCGACTGCTTGATGCACCACAAGCACTCATGCCTCCGAACAAATATATGCTGCGAGACAAGGCGATGCTTGAACTCCTGTATGCGACAGGGGTCAGAGCAAGTGAGCTTGTCAACATTCAGCAGCAGAATCTCTATTTCGAAGCTGGTTTTATAAGGATTTTCGGCAAGGGCTCAAAAGAGAGGCTTGTGCCCGTTGGCAACTCCGCCATTGCATGGGTAAAACGGTACCAGGCTGAACTTCGAATGTCACTGGCACAGCAGAACTCCGATGACTACCTCTTTCTCAATGCACGGGGAATAAAACTGACACGCATGGCGCTCTTTGCCATGGTACGAAAATATGCCGTCATGGCTGGTATAGAAAAAAGTATCAGTCCACACACCTTTCGCCATACCTTCGCCACCCATCTTCTCGAAGGAGGGGCTGACCTCCGCGCAGTCCAGGAGATGCTCGGCCACAGCTCGATTAGCACTACCCAGATCTACACGCATATCGATCGATCATTTATCAAGGAGGTCCATAAAACCTTTCACCCGAGAGGATGAGAAGGCTTTACTAATAATATCCCTTTGTTTCAATAATGAGTCTTTTCTTGTCGTGACTCTCCATTTCAATTTTAAAAGCCGAAAGGGTCATATTGACATCAATGAAGAAAAAGAGCAACGAACAACTCAGGCAAAGCATACTGAAAATAAAAATCCCCGACAACAGCATCGGCAAATCAAGATTGACCAGCGCGCTGAGAAAGAGCATGATAATCAGCCAGCTCGCACCAATACAGGTCATGCAGGCAAGGAGAATCGAGGTACGGATGTAGCGTGCCCGTTTCCAGAGAATGGCTACCTCCTGGTTGATTTTGATGATATAGGATTCTGGATAAGATTCGAGATTATCAAGAAGTGATCGCGAACGGTCAATAACACGACCAAGCCTGTTGGTCATGGTAAGAAACAACAAACCAAGGCCCGAGATGAGAATCATCGGGCCAATGGCTGTTTGAAGAATAGGGACAAGCTCCCTGAATGAAGTGTTTAACATAATATATTTGTTGGAGAGCCTACCCTTTACGTTTCTTTTTATTGCCTGTAAAGAATGAGCCCTCTTTTCCTGCCGCTGTAGGTTTATATGGTTTTTTAAAACTCTTTTTTGGCGCGTACGGTGATTCACGCTCCTGCTCTTCCATTTTGCTAAGCCTCAACTGACGACCACAGACCCTCACCTTTCTCAGCTCATGAAATATATTATCAGGCATTCCCTGGGGCAGTTCGACCGTGCTGTAACTCTCGTTGATTGAAATGTGACCGACCGATTCAGGATCAAAACCAACCTCGTTCAGGATTGCTCCGAGAATATTGCCAGCCTTGACACCATGCTCGCTGCCAACCTCAAGTCGATAGCGTTCTTTGCCTTCTTCGCCATAGGCCTCGCCCTTGCTTCTCCTTTTTACCGGTCCACGATCCCTGTCCCTGTCGGAGCCGCGCTCTCTGCCAGACCCTTCTCTCTCTTCATGAAACTTTGTTTTCTCCGGCTTGTTGGATAAAAGAAGCGGCGTTTCACCCTGAACCATTGAGGCGAGTGCTGCGGCAGCTTCAAGTTCCGAAACATCATGCTCATGACAGTACTGCTCAATAAGCTTGGTAAAAAATCCAAGATCTTCTGCGGCAATCCTGTCAGTAATGCGCTGATTGAACTTTGCAATCCTCTTGTTGTTGATGACTTCCGTGGTTGGCAGCTCCATCAGCTCAATACGGCTGTGCGTGGCCCGCTCAATAGAGTAAAGCATGTTTTTTTCTCTCGGAGAGACAAACAGAATGGCATCCCCGGCACGTCCGGCACGTCCGGTGCGTCCAATACGATGCACATAGGATTCGGTATCAGAAGGAATGTCATAGTTAATAACATGGCTGATACGATCAACATCAAGGCCCCGTGCCGCAACATCGGTCGCAATAACAATACTCAACACGCCACTCTTCAGTTGCTCGACAGTACGTTCACGCTGACTCTGGGGCATATCGCCGTTGAGAGCGGCTGCACCATATCCTCTCGCCTGAAGCTTTTCTGCGAGTTCAATGGTCATGGTTTTGGTACGCACAAAGATAAGCATTCCATCAAACGGCTCAACTTCGAGAATTCTGGTCAGAATGTCGATCTTGTGGCTTCCGCCAACAATCCAGTACCGCTGCCGGGTGGTATCAACCGTCGTGGTTTTGGTCTGTATGGTAACCTCAGCAGGATTATTCAGGTACTTTTGCGCAATACGTCGGATCACCGAAGGCATGGTAGCCGAGAACAGTGCTATCTGCCGGCCTTTTGGTGTCTGCTCAAGAATCCATTCGACGTCGTCAATAAATCCCATGCGAAGCATTTCGTCAGCCTCATCAAGCACCAGGCACTTCAGCGAGGAAAGATTGAGCGATCCGCGCCGCATGTGATCCATAACACGACCTGGCGTACCAACAACAACATGCACACCACGTCTCAACATACGAAGCTGAATCCCGTAATCCTGGCCACCATAAATAGGCACAACATGAAATCCCTTGAGGTATTCGGCATAACGCTGAAATGCCTCGGCAACCTGAATGGCAAGCTCCCTTGTCGGAGCAAGTACAAGCGCCTGTGGTTCAGCCTGGTCAAGATTAATATTGGAGAGAATCGGCAGGGCAAAGGCTGCGGTTTTTCCTGTGCCTGTCTGGGCCTGCCCGAGAACGTCACGTCCTTCGAGAATAAGGGGGATGGTCTGGGCCTGAATCGGTGTCGGGTTTTCGTACCCAACCTCTTGAAGCGCTCTCATTAAGGGCTCGGCAAGCTGAAGGGCGTTAAAATCCATCGGCAATAATTGCTGTTCTTTCATTGTTGTCTTCCTTTCCGGATCATTGATAAAAAAAGCCTCGTGTGAGGCGGGAGTGGCAGCAATGCAGGAAAGAAAAAAATGAAGAAGAGTTCTCATCAACCGAAAACATCGGGGCAGCCCAAAACAAAGCCAAGCGCCATCGAATCGTCACAAACGCCGGAAATTTTTCAGCGTCCTTTCTTAGCATATTCACCACGCATTATAAACTTCAGGATGATACCATTTTTTATTGTAAAAGACGAATTTATTTTATAAGCCGTAAAACAGTTGAACGGCATGACTCATCCACTAATCATTCAGCTTTTTTGTTACCTTCAAAGTCATCTTAAGATTTTTGAGTAAGGAACAATGTCGTTATGAACAGCCCTGCTTTTTTTTTCTATACCATACTTTTTCCCATTTTACTGGGAATTGCAAGGCTCTTCAGCCCTCTGCACCTCAAGCTCAAGACTTTTTTCAGCGTGCGACAAGGGGGGTTCGAAGAGCTGAAACTAAAAATCGACAACCTCCCCTCCGCCACCTTCACATTATGGGTCCATGCGGCCTCAGTCGGAGAATTCGAACAGGCCCGCCCGATCATTGCTGCACTGAAAGCAAAGCACCCGGAGCTCACTCTTTTTGTTTCATTCCTTTCCGATTCCGGCTATAACGCCCGAAAAAATTTCCAGGACGCCTCTGCGGTCTTCTACCTGCCTGCAGACACTCGCGCCAATGCAAAAAAGCTGGTTGCACTGATCAAGCCAAATCTTTTGCTGCTCATGCGCTACGACTTCTGGCCAAACCATCTTCTCGAAGCAAAAAAAAGCGGAGCAACGCTTCTTCTTGCTGCAGCGGTACTCCAGGAGAACGCCCAGTACTTCAAACCCGTTCTGAAAGGCTTTTACAAAAGCATATTTAACCTGTTCGATCATATCTATACGGTTTCAGAAAAGGATACTATTGCTTTCAGGGAGAAATTCAACTGCCAACAGGCAGAAACCGCAGGCGACCCGAGGTTTGACCAGGTCTTTCTGCGCAGCAGAAACTGTGCGAAGGTTGATTACCTCAAACCTCTCTTTGAAAATCGCACGGTACTGGTTGCAGGAAGTGTGTGGGAACAGGATGAAACCGTGCTTATTCCTGTCTGGCAGGAGCTTGAGAATCGACCATCTCTGATACTGGTGCCGCATGAGGTCAACCCGGATAATATGTCCAGACTCTACCAGGAACTTCAAAACCGCTCTCTGGGGTATACACCGGTATCAAGTTTGAGTGAAACATTCGATCCTGAACGGGAGATCCTGGTCATTGACCAGACCGGCTATCTTGCTGAACTCTATTCACTGGCATCGATAGCTTATGTGGGAGGAGGTTTCGGTGTTAATGTGCATAACACGCTTGAACCCGCTGTTTATACTATTCCGGTACTGTTCGGCCCAAACTGTCACAACTCCCCCGAAGCGGAAGAACTTGTTGCCGCAGGAGGTGCTGTCATCATTCATGATGTGAGGGAACTTGCTGCTGCCCTGAAAACCCTGACAACTGATACCTCGCAAAGAGAAAAAAGCGGAAAGGCTGCGGGAAGATTCGTTCAAGAGAGAACTGGCGCAACGCCTCTTATCGCAGAAAGAATAGAGCGTTACTCTCCTGATTTTCGGAATGTGCCGAGCTGGATCTCGGCGTTCCCGGATAAAGACAATAGTTGACACCCGATTGAACTCATTGTATATCCGATCCTTGAGTGCTCTTTGGCGGCAAAATCTTTGTCGGCTGCACTGGCGTGCGTTTATGATACTTCTTTTCCCAGCTCTGTATTGACAGCGCCTGAAACGTTCGCCGACCTGTTTTTATGCCGGTGATTTTCAGATACCTGCCCGGCGCAATCTGGGTTTTTGGCCGCACCTCGGCTTTACTGATGTCAACACGCCAGATACCTTTGCTAAAGTCTCTTAAAACAATCAGATGCTGGACGTTATCGTTTGTAACAACCTTGCCGCCAAGCAAACCTTTTTGTGAATTAGTCCAACGCTGCTCATTGGCATTGATCAGATTATGGTAAACATGAACATTTTCTATAAGATAGCGGTGGATATACCCGCCAATATCAACAGTGTTCAGGCAAAGGCTGAGCAAAAGGCTTGCAAAGAGAGATGCTGCAATAACCTTTGGTGCAGAATAACGATACCCTTTTTTGGTATGCCGAAATCCGAAAAATGCAACCAGGGTAAACAGCGCAAGAGCAGCCAGCCAAACATAGGGTATACTTGATATGACATCCTCAACAAAGGGCCGCTCAATAAACAAACGATCGATATAAGAGTGATCCTCAATGAAATCGTTATCAATAAAAACATAAATAGCCGTTGCCATCGCCAGGCCGCCCGTTACAACCGAAATTGCGGCAAGCAGCCAAAAACTCAGTCGTTTGACAAGAAAGCGCCAACGCGGAATCAGCTCTACATGTCTTTTCTCAATTTCATCAAGTATAAATTTTGATCTGTCCTTCTGCATGAGGCATCACTACTTACTCTTTTCTAAATAAAACTTTACTTTTTTCTTTGCCCGATTAATCAGGGTTGCTACTGTTCCCTGAGGGATCTGTAAAATATCTGATATCTCTTCATAGCTTTTTTCTTCAAAAAATTTCAGGACAATGACCTCACGGTACTTTGTCTCAAGCCGATCCACAACCGCCTGAATTTCCTCTGCTGTATGCCGCTGGCCTTCCAGCTCGGTCAAGCCGGCATCATCAGTCATATTTTCAAAAAGAAAATTACTATCCCCCTGTACTAATACGCTTGGTCGACTCTTTTCCTTTCGGAAATAACTGACGAGTTCATTATGCGCAATTCGGTAAATCCAGGATGAAAACTGGAGCGAGGTATCGTAATCATTGAGATGAACAAACGTTTTGATAAATATTTCCTGGAGAAGATCCTCCGCTGCTGATAAATCCTTACATCCCAAACGAACGATATATCTCAAAAGAGGCGCCTCATAACGGCGAACAATTGCGGCAAATGCCTCTTTATTTGCAATCGCCCTGGCAACCAGCTCCTGATCGCTCTCCTGCTGCTGTTCTCGATGTATGGAAGTAAGAGCCATATCGTGTGACAACTCGTGAAACTTCTGGTTAGATCCCCTGGTCCCGGCATATTCATGTGCTCCCCGGGCTTCTTCGGCTTCAATATATAACCTCCAGTGAGGATCATCAAAATCCTTACCCCAAAACTTCTTTTCTGTAATGATAACGGGGGAAGAGAAAATGGCTCATATACCCTATTTTACTGGTTATTTATTCCTGATTTTAGCAGGAACACGAGTCGTAATTATAACCATCTTTCAAGGTAAAACGCTGCCAGGCTCAACGATAACTATGGGCAAGTATCTCACTTCCCAGATCTTCCAGCAGGGTTGCAGCACCACGATAACCCGCATAGCAGCGGTTCAGCACCACCCTGTCCGCCACGGGGAAAGAAATTTGCAAAAACGGCACACCCAACTCAAGCGCCACCGACTTTTCAAGAGCACTTCCCAACACCAGTTCTGCGGCGCCAAGAAAAACCAGATCGGTAATTTCAGCATGATCCTCACTGAAATAAAGCTCTGTGCGATCACCATGCACAAGTCCCTTCAGCAGGGTTGACAACGCTTCTCTGGCATACTCAGGGGGATTATCAGTGATGACCAGGGTTCGTGGTACCAGCCCAAGAGTCCCTGTCAGAAATTCACTCACCCCCACGACCTGGGCACTTTCGCCAATCAACGCAAATTCGCGCTGAAAGCCAGCACGGTAATAGGTATCTGCCAATGCACCAAGAGAGGTGTGCAAACGCTTCTCCTCTGACTGTATGAAGAGTTCTGTCCGCTGCTGGTCGAGAGCCAGTCGGTCACTGACAGCACGCAGCAATCGAGCGGCTGCAGCACCGACAGGCAACCCTTCCACAGCAAGCAGAGGTGTTCCATAACGCTCCTCAAGCAGCTTTGCGGTTCCATCTCCCCAGACGGAGACAACAATGTTAAGATGGGCATCGGGGAGCTTTTGCCAACTGGGAACACCCTGTCCATAGCCGAAGAGCAGATTTGGTTCAAGACCAATACCCTTCAGCAGCCGTCCAAGCTCCTCAAGATTTCCTGACCAGAACGGGTCCTGATGAGGAACAATTCCCCATATATTGACCACTCCTTTTGACGGAGCTTCAACGGCTTTGCCCAGAGCCGGCAATTGTTCAATCAGGGCTTTTATCGCCAATTGATATCCTTGATGAACATCACCCCGAAATCCGGGTGTATTGGCGTAGATCACGGGAAAATCCTGTTCACGCCCCTCTTTTGCCATTGCCGGAATATCATCACCCACCATTTCAGTCGAGCAGCCGGTCACCATAACATAAAGTTCCCCCTCAACAACCTTGATCGTGTTTTTAAGCTGTTCACGCAAACGGGAACCACCGCCAAAAACAACATGCTTTTCACTGATATTGCTCGATGAAACCGGTGGGGCTCCAAATGTCTCGCCGCCGGCATCAAGTCGGTTCACTCCAAGAAAATGCTGCGCCCCGCACCCTGCAGTACTATGAAGAACAGGAATTGCCCCTTCAATTGCCCCAATAACCTGAAGTGCTCCATGCAGGGCACAGGAGTTGCGCGATCCGTCAATATGATGTGCCATATTCTATTTTACCTCTTTTTTGATGTGCCAGTTGGGACTGCGCTGCAGCCATGCCTCATGATAGGGCAAGGGAGTAAGGGCGAGTGCCGCGCCAAACGAACGGTTTTGCAGGGCCGTTGAAAAACGCTGTGCCAGGCGAATCACTCCGTTGTATCCAAGTAGGGGAGTCTCTTCAAGGGAGATGACAGGAATGCCAAGTCTTCCGATCTGACCAAGATGTGCTGCGTCACCCAGATAAAGATCCGGACTCAGACGCTTTATAATGTTTATCTCTTCAAAGGGCTGACCATCTCCCACATGTATCTGCATCTCCGCACTTTGCCGGGCAAGTTCCTCCAGCCGCCCTTTATGGAGCTCGTCCAGGCGATTCACCGTTATGCCAACAACCTCTCCTCCAAGTTCCCTGACAAGATCACGAACACCAAAGGCGGTAGCAGATGAAAGACCCAGATAAACCCGCAACCCGTCCAATGAAAAATTACCAAGAGTTCGCTTCACCCGCTCTGACTCTTGTTCGTGAAGCGCCTAAACTGCCTGATCAAGCCCAAGCGCACTCCCTGCCGCTGCCAGCCATCGTCCTGTGGCGCTGATACCTATAGGCCTCGGTGCCTCCAGATAGGGTACTCCATACTCATCCCGAAGGATGATGCCCGAATAATTCACGCTATCCTGATCAAGTGAAAGAGAGAGGCGAGCTGAAACCGCCTGACGGAATGTTTCTGGTGAAGCGCCATCAGGAAGAGTATTCAACTCCAGCCCCAGAGCCGACAGAAGACGTTCGGCCTCATGTCGATCATCAGGATGCTCCGCAACAGCCAGCAGATTAACCCTCAGATTTGGTTGAAGAGCTTCAGGTTTTGCACACAAATATTTCAGGAGGGCATGAAAGGTGGTGTCATAACCGGTCACGGCATGAGAAGATGCAAAACCGGTCACGAAAATCGGAACGATCTCCAGCTCCAGTTCCTCATGCAACTCCTCAACGACGGACAGAATTTCGTCATTGTTGATTGCCACAACCGGGCTTGAGACAATAAAGAGCGCTTCCGGCTTGTAGCGTTGATGAACTGCCTTGACCGCCTTGCGCAATTTGAGGTCAGCTCCCATGATAGTGTCCCTCTCATCCAGATTGGTGACAATCCACCGGCCACGACCTCTCGTCGCCCGATAAAAAAGAGCGGCTGCGGCACAACCGCGAGAGGCATGAATAATAGTAACACTGTTGCGAATACCGGAAAGCAGACGCAAGGCGTACAACAAATCGTCCTGGGTGCTTTGGGAAAACGTACGGATACGCTGAACAGGCTCCCCCTCCGAAAACTCCGTCACGGCAGAGGCTGCGCTGCCCAGCCAGGCATTCAACGAGTCCAGTCGCTTCTCTCGAGTACGAGACGCCCTGGCTTTCAATAGACTCATAAGCTTTTTTCCTTTTCTTGATTACCGGTTAAATCGATTCCATATCATGAACGACGCCTGCCTCGACCTCAAAGATTCTGTCTCCCCACAGCCGGGCCCACTTTTTCAGTTCAGGAGCGTTAAGCGGTTTTGGAATAACCGAATCCTCATTTTCGTCAATGAATCTGGCAAGATCCCGATAGACCTGCGCCTGCTCTGATGCTGGAACAGCCTCTATAACGGTCTTTCCATACAGTTCACTTTGAGCAACCGTAAAGGAGCGGGGCACATAACCAACCACCGACGTACCCGTTTTTGTGGCAAAATCATCAATCAGTGATTTGGCATAGGGAGCCTGGATACTGTTGGCAATCACTCCCCCAAGGCGTGCTCCGCCGGACGGAGCATATTTGTTGATGGCCTTAAACAAATTGTTGGCGGCAAAAATGGCCATGAAGTCAGAAGAGGTGACAACAAACGCGCGATCGGCAATACCATCTCTGATTGGCACGGCAAAACCGCCACAAACCACATCCCCCAAGACGTCATAAAGCACAAAATCCGGTTTGTACTCTTCGAAAAGCTTCAACTCCTGTAACAGCTCCACAGCGGCATTAATCCCTCTGCCCGCGCAGCCAACACCCGGCACAGGCCCCCCTGCCTCTATACAGAGAACACCTCCAAATCCAATCGCTGAAATATCTTCGATTTTAACCTTGCTCTGTTCACGCAGAGTATCAAGTACGGTCGGCAAATCGTTACCGCCACGCAAGATAGTCGTTGAGTCACTTTTTGGATCACATCCAACCTGAATCACCCGGTACCCGGCCTCTGCCAGAGCTGCGCTGATATTGGAGGTGGTGGTGGACTTTCCTATCCCTCCCTTGCCATAAATGGCGATATGCTTGCCTTGCTTTTCACTCATTGAAAGACGTTTTGATTAATTTTCTACGGCGCTTAAGACCCTTTTTTCCGATGGCAGCGCCGAAGCTCCCAGGGTAAACCCTCCACCGGAAATATCAAGCAGGGCGCCTGAAATAAAGGAAGCTTCTTCAGAAAGCAGCCAGACAACCGGCATGGCAATCTCATCCACAAACGCAGGGCGGCCAATCGGGATTGTTGATGAAATCCCTGCAAGAATGTGCTGATCGGTCACATAGGTTGAGGTCATTTCGGTAATGGTAAAACCGGGACGCACAGCAACTGCGCGTATGCCTTCGGATGCAACTTCCTTTGCCAGTCCAACGGTAAAAGCATCAACAGCGCCTTTGGAGGCAGCATAGAGGCTGGCTCCGGGACGCCCCCCTATGGTGGAGGCCATGGATGAAACGTTGACGATCACCCCGCCCTTGCCGCCATGAGCAGTGGACATACGGCGCACGGCTTCCCGTGTTGAGAGAATCAAACCAAAAACATTGGTCGTAAAGAGCTGATGCAGCGCCGCTTCATCCGTCTCATCAACACGGGTTGGGCCAATGCCGATACCGGCGCTGTTGACCAGCGCGGTAACAAGGCCAAGTTTTTCGTCAACGACGCTGTACAGCCGCTTGATATCCTCAGGCATAGAAATGTCCGCCTGCACAGCAATCGCAGAGACGCCCACATCGTTCAGTTCTTCGACCAGACGAGTAGCCTCGCGTTCCCTGGTACGATAGTTGATGGCTATCGAATATCCTTTTTCAGCAGCAAGTCTGGCCGTCGCGGCACCAATGCCGCTGGCCCCTCCTGTAATGACTAATACTTTGGACATAGACTCTGTTCGTATAAACTCCTTTTGAAAATGCCACACAAGCCCCCGCTACTACTAAAAATAGAGGCGGCTTAAATTCAATGTCATGCCACCAGGCTTTTGAAAACCGGGAGCATCTCATCCTCAATCCGATAAATATCATGAATGATCGTTATTGGAGCCGCGTAACAGTCAAAGATCTCCTCGTAGGTAAAACCGTACTTTCTGTAGATTGCCGCAATTTTCTTGTAGAGATCAAAATGCCACGCAGCTTCCGGTGAACGATGTCCCTCAAAAGCTGACCCCGGATTCGGATTCCAGCTTGTTGCAAAACAGATAACCCCCTTCGAGGCCAGATACTCAATCCCCTCCAGAGTTGAATCCTTTGGCTCAATACCAGCCACAATATTTGATCTCACTTTTCCTTTCCCGAACACCTGCACCTCATACTCCAGCGCCTTCACCCAATGCTCCCAGCCACCACATTGCAGCTCTTTTCCAGGGCAAATTGCCTTGAACATATTTCTGTCCCAGACCTCAATGTTGGTTGCAATGGTGCGATAGCCCGCCTCCTTGTACTTGTCAATAATACTAAGGTCATGAGGTGCGCCGACACAGGCGGTACCGTTGAAATCATCCAGTCCGGTATGTTCCTTGATTGCATCTGCCACATCAAGGTAATACTCCACTTCACGACGCTCCGCCACAAAGCCTCCTGTTATGGTGAGATGACGCGCCCCATCCCGGTATGCGGCACCAACCGTCTCTCCGATCTGCTTTGGATATTTCCACCCGATACCTTCCGCTTCGCCATAGGTATCTTTCGTCGCATTGATGTTGCAGAATTTGCAGTCCTGACCCTTGTCTTTCAGTGCGCACTCATTACTGTAAGGGATAAGCAGCACTCCATCCTGCACATAGAGCGCCAAATTGGCCATGCTTGTCCCGTCAGAAGTTTTCAAACCGTAATAGTTCGGACGCTCAAGAAATTCAACCGGAAAGATGATTTCTCCATGATGGGCCAGATAGTAGGTACCCTTTTCATAGATAAAAGAATAGGCAGAGCGACGATCCCATTTGACTGTATAGACCAGACCGTGGGGAGAACGGTACCCGGCAGGAAACTTTATTCCAACATGGGTCTCATGGTCACCTTCGAACAGGCAGTGAACCTCCTCCTGATATCGTCCTCCAAGATCAAGGTGTTTGAAAATATGAGGGTCAAAATTAATGCCTTCAACCCCCGTTACTATTTTCAGTTCCAATTCCTGATACAATTGTTCTTTTAGATTACTCATGCTATCGACTCCGTTATTTTGAATTGATTGAGATTATTGAACTACTTTTTATATGGTATAGGTAAAATTATGTTCGGTATGCAGCATAAACTCCTCAAGCACTTTTTCTTTCATTTCAGCAAATTCTACACTTGCCCTGTCACGTGGCCGCGCAAGTGGAACCGGAATTATTTTTTGCAGTTTACCAGGTCGAGCTGACATCACAACAATCTTGTCAGAGAGATAAAGTGCCTCTTCAACATCATGCGTGACCATGATCATGGTAATATTTTCTTTCTTCCATATTCGCTCAAGTTCCTGGTGCATATACATTCTTGTTAAAGCATCAAGCGCACCAAGCGGTTCGTCCAAAAGCAATATTTCAGGTTGATTCACCAAAGACCTTGCTATTGCAGCTCTTTGTGACATTCCTCCAGACAATTGATAGGGATAACTTTTTTCAAATCCTTTCAGTCCAACCAGTTCAATATGGCTGCTGATTATCTCTTTTTTTTCTGTTTCACTTTTACCGACAATACCAAGCCCGACATTTTTTTCAACCGTAAGCCATGGAAAAAGTCGATGATCCTGAAAAACAATTCCCCTGTCAAGACTTGGTCCATTAAGTTTGCGGCCATCCAGAAGAATATCGCCTTCATAGTCAGATTCTAACCCGACAATGAGTCGCAAGAGTGTTGTTTTTCCGCAACCACTCAAACCAATAATGCTTATAAATTCCCCTGCCTTGACGGCAAGATTAATATTATCGAGAACATGAATTTCATTATCATGAACACAAAATTTTTTACTCACATTCTTTACTGAAAGGGTTCCTGTGTTTTTCATTGATTTATCTTGATTGTTTCAATGTCACTCTCCAGAAAGAGAAAAACATTTCCATTTTTTGCATAATAAAATTCATTATAAAGCCGATCAATGCAATGCCTATAATACAGACAACAACCAGATCCATTCTTGAATCTTCTCTGCAAGACCACATCATTTCACCTATTCCCCCACCGGAAGTCATAAATATTTCTGCGGCAACAACCAGCATCCACGAAATACTCAAACTGAGTCTAAGTCCGGTCAGCGTTGCAGGAAAACTTGACGGAAGAATAATTTTAAAAAAGCGTTGCACCCTGCTGAACCTGAAAACCTTCCCGACTTCAATATAATCGCTTCGCACATTTTTCACTCCTTCGAACGTATTCAAAACAACAGGATAACAGGCGCCAATTGCTATAAAAAGCACCCGTGACATCTCACCAAGACTGACCAGCACCAATAAGGGAGCCCAGGCCGGTAAAGGAACCTGTCGTATTGCATTAAAAACCGGTGTTATCAATTTTTCCAGAAATCTCGACATTCCAAGAGTTATTCCTATAACAAAACCTGTTGTCGATCCAAGCAAAAAACCTTTCAATACTCTTATGACACTAATCCCAAGGTTATCAATAAAAGTCCCGTCACTCAGCACTTCATAAAAACCATTTATCACCTCTTTTGGTGAGGGGAAAAAATTCTTTGGCAAAATATTGAGTGTTGAAAAGATCAGCCAGGCAACAATAATTATTACAGGAAGAAGTAAGCCTTCCAGCACTGCAAGAATCTTTGTTTTGTTTCCTTTTATCGATAAAACAGGCATGTTGTTATTTTTTTGATGTTGGACGATGCCAGCGAACAAGAGAAACTTCAAGAGAAGTAAGTGTCAGAAACATCAGATAGCCGATAAAGCCAACGACAGCAATCCCGACAAAAACAATATCCATTTGAAACAACTGTCGTCCCCAGACAATAAGGTAGCCGACTCCCTCACCGGCAGCGATAAGTTCGGCTCCGACGACCAGCATCCACGACATGCCAAGCGCCAGTTTGATTCCGGTAAAGAGTGATGGTAACGCCGAAGGCAAGAGGACTTTATGCAGCAACTTTATTGTACTGAACTCAAACGCACGGGCAACCTCAAGGTATGATTTGGGAACACCGTGAATACCTTCAAACGTATTGATCAACATCGGAAAAAAAGCACCAAATGAGATAAAAACCACCTTGAATGTCTCTCCAATCCCAAACCAGAGCATAAGAAGAGGTATCCAGCCGAATAGCGGCACCTGACTTACCGCGCTGAGAAGAGGCGCTATGACACGTTCAGACCTTGCCGAAAGAGCCATCACCGTGCCAAGAAGAAAGCCAAGGGTAGCACCAAGCACAAATCCGGTCAAAACCCGAAACATGCTGATGCGCAGATGGTCCAACAATTCTCCTGTGCTGATCAATTCAAAAAAAGTAATCAGCACTTTGTGCGGCGCCACAACGATCTGGGCAGGTAAAATTTCAAGCTTGCAGATTATCTCCAGACCAACCACGAGCAGCATTGGCACAATCAGCCCGATTGCAATGGTTTTTACCTGTGCAACTTTATTATTGTTCATTGCGATACTCCTTGTTGACAGCCTGAAGCAGAAACGCGTCACCAGACGGAACATGTTGACGCTTATACAGCTTGACTGCCAGTGCCAGATAGAGTGGTATAAACATCAGAAAGACCGACCATATACCGAAAAGTTCGCCGGAAAATCCACCGATGACCGGCCCAATAATTGATCCTGCCACGGTAAACAGGGCAAAAATACCAGCGGTCTTTCCCTTGTCAACATGAGCGTTGGCAATACGGGTCACATTAACAAGATTGAACATGCCAAGACCGATTCCCAAAAATACGGTGCCTGTAAACAGAAACACGGGATGCCAGATGCAGGAGAGAAGTATCAATCCGGCAACAACGAAGGCAATGCTGACAAGATAAAAGCGAGGCTGCCCGAGGCTATCAAGCAGTCGCCAGAGGGTAAAGAGTGTTGCAATAAAAATCAACCCTTCCAGTGAAACAAACAGTGATGCCGCCTGTGCCGGGATATGAAAAACACGAATGGCAATAACAATGATAAAAGCATTGAAACAGGAGAACGTCGCCAGTGCCAAGGCTTCAGCGCCGGATGCCTCAAGAATGTTTTGATCGTTGAAAAGCTCCTTCACATGCGCCCATCGTTCAGCAAGCGTGCTTGTCGTAGAACGTTTCGCGTCAGGAAAAATGGCGATTGCCCCGAAAATAAGGAGGAGAACAGAAGCGCTGACCACATAAAACGTGGTAGTGAATCCCCAATAATAAAGAATCCCCGCCGCAAGCAGCGGGGTATTGAAGATTTCCTCTTTTAGAACAGTGACAACTGATAATCACTGTAGCGTTTCTGATACGTACCGCCCTGCCCTTTGACATACTTGCCTATCATGTCTTCATTTCCAT
>CAILRB010000057.1 GCA_903836465.1 uncultured Chlorobiaceae bacterium | reverse complement strand
GTGAGAGAGGCTTGATTGTATCTGACCGTGAAAATTCGTAAATTAGAAACTAATGTGGTTCTATGAAAGTTTTTCATAAAAAATTATAGATTGGTTGTCATATAGATGTCCAGACGAAATTTTAAAGTTCTTTATGTCTCCGGTGAAGTTTCTCCTTTTGTAAGAATCAGCCCGCTTGCTGATTTTATGGCATCTTTTCCTCAAGCTATTGAGGAGGAAGGATTTGAAGCGCGTATCATGATGCCGAAATATGGTACAATCAATGACAGGAAGTTCCGGCTGCACGATGTTCTGCGTTTGTCAGACATTGAGGTTCATCTCAAGGAAAAGATTGACTTGCTGGATGTCAAAGTGACGGCGTTGCCTTCAAGCAAGATCCAGACATATTTTCTCTACAACGAAAAATATTTCAAGCGCAACGGTCTCTTTACGGACATCTTTAATGAAAGTGATCTGAAAGGAAGCGTTGAAAAGGTGGTTTTTTTCAATGTTGGTGTGCTCGAGACCCTGCAGCGCCTGGGGTGGAAGCCTGACATTATTCACTGCCATGACTGGCATGCCAGCCTTGTCCCTCTGCTTCTTAAAACGGTTTATGCGTCCAATGATTTTTTCAGGGATATAAAGACGGTTTTTACTATTCACAATATTTATCGTCAGGGTATTCTTCCATACAAGGCATTCCAGCGTTTACTTCCTGAAGAGGTCTGTTCCTCTCTTCATTGCAACAATGAGGAGGTGAATCTGCTCTATACCGGCGTTGAACATGCCGATCTTCTGACGACGACCTCGAAAAGTTATGCCGAAAAAATTGTGCATGATGGTCCGCAGACGTATGGGCTCGGTCGTGTTCTCGGAGAGTATCAGGCCAACTTTTATGGAATTCTTAATGGTATTGATATCAGGCAGTGGAACCCTTCTACCGACAAGCTCATCAAGAAGCGTTACAGTATTGAGCATATAGATGGTAAGCTTGACAACAAAAAAGCATTGCTTCAGGAAACTGCTCTTCCATACCGTGAAGGGGTGCCAGTGGTGGGTGTGATTGCTAATTTTGACGAATTTCAGGGTGCAGATCTTCTGATGCAAAGCCTTGAACAGCTTGCAGCGCTTGATATTCAGCTTGTGATCAGCGGTTCAGGGGACAAAAAATATGAAAAAGTTTTTCAGGATTTTGCCCTGGAGCATCCCGAACAGGTGAGTGTTCAGACTGAATATTCCGATGCTTTTTTCCACCTGGCCATTGCGGGGCTGGATATTCTGCTTATGCCGGGTATGATTGAATCGTGCGGTATGATTCAGATGTTTGCCATGAGCTATGGAACGATACCGGTGGCTTACGCCGGTGGCGGGATTGTGGAAACCATAGAGGATCATGACGAAGAGAGTGGTTCAGGATTTATTTTTTATGATTATACCAACCAGTCACTTGTTGACAAGCTGCAGGAGGCTCTCGAATGTTTTCATGACGAGGAGAGCTGGCTGCGGATTGTAACCGAGGCGATGACCCGCGATTTTACCTGGAAAAACTCAGCAGAAGAGTATGACCACCTGTACCGTGAACTTCTTGAACAATAGGGGTTTATGGTGCAAAAAATAAAGGTTCTCTTTCTTGACCGGGATGGAACAATAAATAAGGATACAGGCTCTTATATCGCATCGAGAGAGCAGTTGCAGCTTATTGATCGTGCAGATGAAGCTATTGCTCTTGCCAGAAATGCCGGGTTTCGGATTGTTATTGTGAGCAATCAGGCGGGTATTGCCAGAGGAATAGCTACGGTCGAACAGGTTGAGGAGGTGAACCGCTATCTTAATGAGCTGCTTTCGCTGAAAAATGCAGGGTTTGACCGTTGTTATTACTGTCCCTTTCATCCTGAATATCCGCACCCTGATTACGACCGTTTTATCGATTATCGTAAACCGGCAACGGGTATGGTTGAACTGGCCATCAATGATTTTTTGGCAGAAGGCTTTATTGTCGACAGGGGGGCATCTTTTTTTGTCGGAGATAAAACGATCGATGTTGAGTGTGGTCTGCGTGCCGGACTCAGGCCGGTGCTGGTAAGGACCGGTCACAATGAGGAAGCTCTTTGTTTGACGCGGAACATCATTCCTGAATTTGTCGCTGACGATCTCTATACAGCTGTGACGGAGTATATTCTTGCCACAGTCTGAACCTGTTTTGCTTTCTCATGTCAGCCTTTTCAGGTTATGCTGACTCTTTATGTGCACATTCCATTCTGTAAATCGCGCTGCTCCTACTGTGATTTTTATCTTGTCACGCGACAGGAGCATATCGCAACTTTTTTCAAGGCTCTTTCGCTTGAATCTGCATCCCGATCGGCTGATCTGAAAGGAAAAACGATTAGTGCCATTCATTTCGGCGGCGGCACTCCATCAATGGTTCCCGTGCACTATCTTGCCGGATGGCTTGACGACATTGCCGCACTGTGCACGTTTGCGCCCGATATTGAGATAGCGCTTGAAGCAAATCCTGAAGATCTCTGCAGCACAAAAATGGATGAGCTCCGGGCGGGGGGGATAACGAGACTCAGCATTGGCCTTCAGTCGTTTAGCTCCGAAAAGCTGACGGCGCTTGGTCGTGCCCATACAGCGCTTGAATCGCACCAGGTGACCGACGCTGCGCTTCGGAGGTTTGACTCAGTGAGCATTGACCTGATATGCGGGGTTTCGGGAGAGCATCTCTCGATGTGGGAAGCTGATCTCAGTGCGGCTCTGGCGCTGGGTCCCCACCATCTTTCGGTGTATATGCTCTCGGTTGAGCCGAAGACCCTTCTGCATCGGAAGATCTCGAAAGGCATACTTACTGTTCCGGACGATGCCGCACAGGCATCCTTCTATGAAACCGCAATCAGAGAAGTGGCGCTGCAGGGGTACAGCCATTACGAAGTCTCCAATTTTTGTCTGCCGGGTCATCATTCCCGTTATAATCTTGCAAGCTGGCGGCGCGAACCATACCTTGGCTTTGGCCCCTCTGCACACAGCTTTCTTGTTTCAGAAGAGTGCGAGATCCGTACGGCAAATGTGTCAAGCCTTACTCGTTATCTTGCCGCTCCCGAAAATGCTGTGGTGTTTCGTGAAGAATTGTCGGATGCAGAGCGGTTTACTGAAAAGGTTTTTCTCTCCCTAAGAATAAACAGCGGTCTTGATGTTGAGTTTTTGCGAAAAGAAAATAAATTGGGGCATGATCTTTCACAGACTCTTGATCTTTTTGTAGGGAGAGGATGGATACAGCAGCAGGCGGGGCTTCTTTACCTGACCGAAAAAGGCTTTTTGTTTGCCGATTTTATTGCAGAGGCTCTTATTTTCTGATAACCCGATACTTCAGAGTACGTTTTACCTATGACACACCGGACGATTAACCGCACTCTTGCTGCCGTTCTTTTTCTTGCCGCTGAAATTTTATATCTCCGCACCATGGCTCCCACCTTTTCCTTCTGGGATTGCGGGGAGTTTATTGCCACAGCGTATACACTTGGAATTCCACATCCTCCCGGATCGCCTCTTTTTCTGTTGCTCGGTCGTCTCTTTTCCATGATTCCATTTTTCAGTGATACTGGAGCAAGGGTTAACCTGATCAGTACTCTCGCCAGCGCAGCAACCATCATGCTGACCTATCTCGTCACGGTGCGGTTGATCATTCTCTACAGAAAAAGTGAGCCCGACCTTTGGAGCTCTGCTGAAAAAATATCAGGTTATGGCGGGGCAGTTATCGGGTCCCTTGCCCTTGCCTTGTCTGACAGTTTCTGGTTTAACGCTGTTGAAGCTGAAGTGTACGCACTTTCATCGCTGTTTACTGCTTTCGTTGTCTGGCTGATGCTCCGCTGGCATGAAGAGGAGCCTGCACCTGGTCACGAACGGTGGCTGTTGCTCGTCATGTACATCATAGGCCTTTCGATCGGGGTGCATCTGCTCAGCCTGCTTGCCGTCTTTGCTGTTGCGCTGGTTTACTTCTTTAAAAAGTATGAGGTGACCTTTAGATCTTTTACACTCCTCATCCTTGTATCGTCGGGGCTTTTTTTCCTGATCTATATCGTTATCATTAAAGGGCTTCCGATTCTTCTGCAACTGACCTCATGGTGGGGCTTTTTACTGTTTCTTGTGGTGCTTGGCTACTCCGCCTGGTATGCCCACAACCACCAGAAGGCGCTCCTGAATACCATCGTGATGTCGATTATTCTCATTACTATCGGCTATACCTCTTATGGCATGATTTATGTCAGAGCACAGGCCGGGCCTCCCATCAACGAAAATAACCCTTCGGCTCCCGAAACCTTTTTTTCATACCTCAACCGTGATCAGTACGGTGATATGCCGCTCTGGCCGAGACGGTGGTCGCCGGAGCCGGTGCATCAGTATTATTATCAGCAGTATTCAAGTGACCTCGACTATTTTCTCACCTATCAGATGCAGAAGATGTACTTCCGCTATTTCGGGTGGCAGTTTATAGGACGCGAGCACGATATGGAGGGGGCAGGAGTCGACTGGTCGGTGCTATGGGGTATCCCTTTTCTTGTCGGTCTTGTTGGAGCCATAACCCATTTCAGGCGCGACTCGAAGATGGGGCTGGTTGTGACGGCGCTCTTTGTGCTTACCGGCGCCGCGCTGGTAATCTATCTTAACCAGACTGAACCCCAGCCAAGAGAGAGGGACTACAGTTATGTCGGCAGTTTTTTTGCCTTTGCACTCTGGATAGGAATCGGTATAGAAAGCATTTGGCAGTGGCTTGGGAAGAGGTTGAAGCTTAGCGGTCACCGCACCCCAGTGTATTTTGCTCTTTTGACGGTTGCTTCCGGATTTTTCGTGATTAACGGACGGATGCTGCAGGCGAACTATCGTATGCATGACCGTTCCGGGAACTACGTTCCGTGGGACTGGGCCTGGAATATGTTGCAAAGTTGTGAAAAAGATGCCATTCTTTTTACCAACGGTGATAACGATACTTTTCCATTGTGGTATCTGCAGGAGGTCGAACGTATCAGAACCGATGTGCGGGTCGTTAACCTGAGTCTTGCCAATACCGGCTGGTACCTTGATCAGTTGAAGAACAGCCGTCCTCGTGGCGCCAAGCCGGTTGCGTTCAGTTTAAGCGACGGAGAGATTGCCAGTATCACCTATGTCCCTATTGATTCAGTTGATGCTTCGCTACCTTCATCGCCACTCCGTCAGCAGCTTTTGCGTGAGTCACGACTCCACGGTGTTTCGTTGCCGTCCGAACCGGTAGATACCATGACCTGGCTGCTTAAGCCAGGACTGACTTATGATGGACAGGGATATCTTCGTCCTCAGGATATTGCAGTTTATGAGATTCTGATGAACAACTTTGCTCATCGTCCGGTCTATTTTGCCTTGACGGTCGATCCCGAAAGCATGATTGGTATTGAAAACTATCTTCGTCTTGACGGGCTTGTCTATAAAGTGGTGCCAATTAAAAGTGCCGATCCAATGAGCTATGTTGATCCGGCGGTCTTGTACAGGAACCTTCTGAACGTCTATCGTTACCGGAACCTCAATAACACCAAAGTTACTCTTGAAGAGACGTCGAGAAGGCTTTGCAGCAACTATAGTCCACTGTTTGTCCGTCTTGCCCTTGAACTGGCCACGGACACGGCGGGAACTCTTCCCATAAGAGAGGCGTCTGGTGCAGAACGGAATGTGCGGCGCGGAGCACTTGCATTGCAGGTTCTTGATACCTCAGCCAAACTTTTGCCTCTGTCACAATATCCTTTAAATCCGGAACTTGCCGGTTCAGTGATCGCCCTTTATGTCCGTCTGGGCGAAAAGCAGAAAACGTCACTATATATTAATTATCTTGAGCAATTGGGTGTTCACTCATCGCCAGCTTCTGACCCTCGTCTTTTTTATGTTCTTGCCAGGGCATACAGGGATATTGGCAGGAATGATGAAGCGAAACAGATTATCCAATCACTTTCTCGTGAGCTGAAGGAGCCAAAACTGGTAGAAGAGTTTGAAACAACGAAGGAATAAATAAATTATGCAGAGCTTTATTCATCCAACTGCTGTTATTGGGCAGAGTGCCGTTCTTGGAGAGGGCGTTACGGTCGGTCCCTATACCGTTATTGAAGACGATGTGGAAATAGGTGATGGCACCAGGATATGGCCCCATGTTCATATAGCATCTGGTGCCCGGATCGGCAGCGACTGCAAGATCTATTCTGGTGCGGTGCTTGCCACTGAGCCTCAGGATTTAAAGTTTTCAGGAGAGAAGACCTTTCTTTTTGTTGGCGACAGAACGGTTGTCCGGGAATGTGTTACCCTTAATCGGGGCACGAAAGCGAGCGGTAAAACCGTTATCGGCTCGGATAATCTTTTTATGGCTTATTCGCATGTTGGCCATGACTGTGTCATCGGTAATCATGTTGTTGTCGCAAATTGTGTTCCGTTTGGCGGTCATTGTGTGGTTGGCGATTATGTTGTTATCGGCGGACTTGCCGCAGTTCACCAGTTCGTTCGTATCGGTCGCTTTTCAATGCTTGGAGGGCTTTCAAGAGTTACGCTTGATGTGCCGCCGTTTGTCATGGCTTCAGGCAATGAAACTTTCCGTTTTGAGGGGCTTAACACTATTGGACTTAAACGGAGAGGATTTTCCTTGGAGAAGATAACCATGATCAAGGATGCCTACAGGATAATCTTTCAGTCAGGGCTCCTGCTTGCCAACGCACTTGAGAAGGTAAAATCGGATCTTCCCGCTGAGCCTGAACTTCTTGAGATTCTTGACTTTTTCGCATCTGGCACTCATGGCAGAAAATTTATCAGACCGTTCAATCACCAGTAAAATAAAATGTGGCAGTATGTCTCGATGGGCAATTGGTATAGATCTTGGCGGTACGGCAATCAAGGCCGGGGTCGTTGGTAAAGAGAGTGGGCTTGTGACTGACAGAAGGGTTTTCACCGATACGGCATCGGGTCCCGGTGGAATCGTTGTACAGCTTGCAGGCATTATTGCTGCTCTTTATCGAGAAGCTTCTTCGACAAGTAAACCCGAAGATTTTGCCGGTGTCGGGCTGGGAGCTCCTGGAGCTGTTGATGCAGAGAGAGGCGTACTGTGCTATCCTCCAAATCTTCCTGGATGGGGTATCTTTCCTTTGCGTGATGAACTGCAAAAGTGTCTTATGGAAAAGGAGCAGCTTGCAATGCAGGTTATTATCGATAATGATGCAAATATGGCGGCTTTTGGTGAAGCTGTCTATGGGGCAGGGCAGGAGTTCAGGGATTTTCTTATGGTGACCCTCGGTACTGGAGTGGGTGGAGGGATTGTGCTGAACAGAAAACTCTATCGTGGCGCTCATGGTACTGCTGGAGAAGTGGGCTTCATGATTCTTGACTTTGAAGGGCCGAC
Source organism: uncultured Chlorobiaceae bacterium (assembly GCA_903836465.1). Taxonomy (GTDB): domain Bacteria; phylum Bacteroidota; class Chlorobiia; order Chlorobiales; family Chlorobiaceae; genus Chlorobium. Next base: position 16,424 of record CAILRB010000057.1, on the reverse strand, counting down.
TCTTCATGCAGGGATACGGGGTACTCTGGAAAGCCTTATTGGAAAAAAGGCCATTGTGGCTCTTGCCCGCCAGATGATTGATGCGAGCCCTTCAGGTTCCTCTGTCGGTAAATTGTGTAATAATGACTATACACGCCTTTCGCCGCGCCATCTGGAATATGCCGCACATGAAGGAGATGAAGTCTCCCTTGCTGTCTGGGAGAGAGTTGGTTCCATTCTCGGCGTAGGGCTTGCAAACGTCACGGCGCTCATGGATATTAGAAAATTTGTTATTGGCGGCGGGATTTCAGCCGCAGGAGACCTTATATTTGTTCCTGCCCTCAAGCAACTCAGGAACTCAATGCTTCCGTCCATGCACGAAAGTCTTGAGCTTGTGCCAGCTTTTCTTGGGAACAAGGCAGGAATCTACGGCGCAGCAGCCTTATGCTTCGGCTAACCATAACGTGAGTTTGCCATGCGAGAACAACTGCTTCACCTCCTTTTTCCTCACGTCTGTCTCGTCTGTCAGAAACTTCTTCTTCCCGAAGAAGAGTACTGCTGTAGTGCCTGCAAGGAGACCTTTGATCCCTTCAGAACTTCTTCAGAGGCAGAAGATGCTTTGCGACAAACTGTTGTTTCCCATTTTGGCGATCATTTCCAGTTTGAAAGGGCCTGGTGCCGTTACCAGTTTCACAAGAAAAGTGCACTGCAACAGGTGCTGCACTCCATGAAGTATGAGGGGATTTTTAATCTTGGGAAAAGTTTAGGTCGTCAACTGGGCGAGTGGATGATCTCTGAGGGGGATATCGGCGATATAGAATGCATTGTGCCTGTTCCGCTTCACCGGCTTAAAAAAACAGAACGATCGTATAACCAGTCAGAAAAAATTGCAGAAGGTCTTGCTCAATCGTTGCGGCAACCGGTATGTTCCGAGTTTCTTGTCAGAAAACGGTATACGGTATCGCAGACAGGGCTTTCTGCCCAGGCGCGGCAAAAAAATTGTGAAGGTGCATTTCTTGCTTCAAAAGGTGTTCGCGGTCGTCATGTGCTGCTTGTTGATGATGTCGTGACAACAGGCGCAACCCTGGCTGCCGCCGCCCGGGCACTGCGCGCGAGCGGGGCAGAAAAAGTCTCTCTTGCCGCTGTGGCCGTTGCCGCAAAGGAGTAAAAAGATCATGGAACTTTTTTATACTTCGGCGGAGAACATCGATCTTGAGGCGCAGAGTCTTGTTCTTGATGGTGAGGAGTTTCATCATCTGGTGCGGGTGCTGAGAAAAAAAACAGGAGAGAGTATTTTTGTCACCGACGGTTCTGGCTTGTGCTGCGAGGTCAGCATTTCGGATGTCGGTAAAACGTCACTGAAGGGTGAAATTCTCAGTCATAGGAGCGTTGATCGGCCAAAAACTGGTGTGGCGGTCGCTCTCTCTCTGCTCAAGGTACCCCAAAGGTTTGAGTTTTTTTTGGAAAAGGCCACCGAGCTTGGAGTATCCACCATCATTCCCATGATTACGGCAAGGACTCTTTCTCAGGTGTCAGGTGAAAAAGTTCAGAACAAGCTCAACCGATGGCGGACTATTGTGTTGTCTGCGGCGCGCCAGTCAAAACGATATTACCTGCCACAGCTCTGTGAACCACTCTCTTTCAGGAAGGTTATTGCCCTTCCGGGTTATGATTTCAAGCTGATTCCTTATGAGGGCTCGGAGTCGCCGCCTGGGGTAGAGTGTTGCGGAAAACAGTCGATTTTCCTGATAGGTGGTGAGGGTGGCTTTACTGCTGGAGAGGTACAGGAAGCCCGTAGCGAAGGGTTTTGTGCAATCTCGCTTGGAAAAACAATTCTCAGGGCTGAAACGGCTGGAATTTTTGCCGTAGCTTATGTTCGTTCACAGCTTCTCAAAGAGGATTGCGTGGAGTGGTTTTAAGTTTTGTTTGGCTCATAAAAAAACGATCATGAACAGAATCAAAGCAAATCAAGTTATTCTCCTTCTCCTCCTCCTGTTCATTTCGGCCATTTTTTTTGCCATGATTCGTTATTTCCTCATGGTTATATTTCTTGCCGCTCTCTTTTCAGCTCTCGCCATGCCTGTTTTCAGCCGTTTTGAGCGCTGGTTCAAGGGAGGTAAAAGCCTGAGTGCGGCAATGACGATGCTCATCATGCTGCTCATCGTTGTTCTTCCCCTTGCAGCTCTTCTCGGTGTTGTGGCCAAACAGGCCATCAGAATAAGTCGTCTTGCCGTACCTTGGGTAAAGCAGCAGATTCTTGAACCAGCAGCTTTCGACCAGCAGCTTCGCACCCTCTCATTTTATCCTGAAATTGAACTGTACCGTGAGGAGATCCTGCAGAAAGCCGGAGAGCTTGCCAGCACAACAGGTTCGATGCTTTTCAACACCATCTCCTCAGTGACTTACTCTGCCGTCAATGACCTGTTTCTTATCTTTACCTTTCTCTACACCATGTTCTTTTTTTTAAGGGACGGAAGGCTGTTATTGGCCAAGATGCTCTCCTGGTTGCCGTTGACGAACAGTGATCAGTACAGGCTGCTTGACAAGTTTCTTTCCGTGACGAGGGCGACAATCAAAGGTAATATGGTCGTGGGAATTGTGCAGGGCACCCTTGCCGGTCTCGCTCTGCATCTGGCCGGGATCGACAGCGCCATCTTCTGGGGCACACTCATGTCGCTGATTTCAGTTGTTCCTGTCCTTGGCCCTCCGATTGTCTGGGTACCGGCGGTTATCTATCTTGCCGCGACAGGGCAGTATCCCCAGGCCATCGGGGTTCTGCTCTTTTGCAGTATTGTAGTCGGTCATATCGACAATATTCTTCGTCCCATCCTGATCGGACGCGATACTCAAATGCACGAGCTTCTAATTTTTTTTGGCACGCTTGGAGGTATCGGAATGTTTGGGCTTTTCGGCTTTATTATTGGCCCCATTGTTGCAGCTCTTTTCATGACCGTATGGGAAATGTACGGGGAGAGCTTCAGCGAATACCTCTCGGAGCTTAAAAGCGACAAACCATCAAGTCCAGGGTGATCTCAATAACAAAAAAGCGACCTTCCGATCGCTTTTTTATGGTTTCCTGCAATGAGGCTCAATTTCCTCTGACAACCTCTTCAGTTGAGAAAAAGAATGCTCCCTCAATGGCAGCATTTTCGACAGAGTCAGATCCGTGAACGATATTCTCACCCTTGCTGTCGGCATAAAGTTTGCGGACAGTGCCTGCGTCTGCCTGGGCAGGATCGGTGGCGCCAATGACCGTGCGGAAATCTGCAACAGCATTATCCTTCTCAAGAATCATCGGGACACAGGGGCCGGATGACATGAACTCAACCAGCTCGCCGTAGAAAGGGCGTTCGCGGTGGACAGCATAAAATTCTCCGGCAGTCTCTGTGGTGAGCCGGATTTTTTTCATGGCGACAACGCGGAAGCCGGCACGTTCGATGTGGTTAATGACAGCGCCGACAAGATTCTTGCGGACGCAATCAGGTTTCAGAATGGTAAGCGTTCGTTCCATTATTTTTTTTCATTTGCGTTTACTGAAGAATAAAAGTTCGACCGAAGATACAGAAATGCGCCGGATTATTGAAACTTATGCTGCGTCGATTTTGGCCAGCAGATCTTTCATAGGCTGATAAATAATCGGCAGAAAATCGCTGTAGGCTAGCAGTACAATACCCTTTTCATCAACAAGCACATAAGCACGTTGCGACATGCCCAGAAAACCGAGAGCATCGTAGGCTTTTGCCACTGTTTTTTCGGTGTCGCTCAAGAGGGTGAAGGGGAGCTGGTTACGCTCGGCAAAGCTTTTGTGAGAGTCCGCACTGTCGGAGCTGATGCCAAGCACAGCAATGCCCCGTTTCGTGAACTCCAGAACATTGTTCCGGTAATCACACATTTGTGCCGTACAAACTGGAGTGTCGTCACCCGGATAGAAAATAATCAGTACTTTTTTCCCGGTAAAGTCGGAGAGAGAGACATTCTTTCCTTCGGCATCTGGAAGGGTAAATCCTGGTGCAATAGTTTTTTCTGCTATCATGATTGCCTGCTGTTTTCTTGTTAACCCAAAAGTTCCATTATATTCCTCTCAACATACGACTAAATTTTTGAAAAGGGAGCTGGAGGCTCTCCGTTATGGAAATTCATTTCCGGCGGGTTCCGTCAGGAATGGTGCTTTTTGCTCTTTTTCTGCTTTTTTCAGGGTGTCATGCAGGCAATAACTCAGAAGAAACAATAGCGTTGCTCTACAAACAGGCCGATGCCTGTAGTCGCAGTCATGAATATTTGAAGGCTCTTGATTGTTATAATAAGGCTCTTGATCTTGATACACTGCATGTAACCGCCCCACGGGTAGTCAGTGCCTTGTATGAGAAAAGAGTTATCGAAGGGTTGACGGGTGAGTATGGCGAGGCGCTCCAGAGCACGGAGCGTCTTGAAAAACTTCCAGCGGGAACCCTGTCGGATTCACTCCGCTATAAGATCCTTGTCGATAAGGCAATCTGGCTTCGCGAACTGGGAAATTTCAGGGATGCTGCGGCAACACTCGAAAAAGTCCTTTTGCCTTTACCGGAACTTCGTTTTGAGCTGGCATCTCTTTACCGGGAGGGCGGCGACTATGAGAAGGCGGCAATGATTTATAGTAATTTTGCGGGTCACGAGCAAGATCCGGTCACAAGGATAACTGCCTATGCCGGGCTCTTACAGTGCAAAGTTGCTCAGCCGCAACTCGCCCTTGAAACTGCTGATGCTCTTGCCGGAAAAATTGCCGCTGAATCTGGACGGGTATTAGCGATAAAGGGAGCATTGATACCGAGGATTCAGGCGCTTAGAGCGGCATCAAAAAGCCTTCTGCTTCTTGAAAAACAGCGCAGAAATGCCAGCTATCTCCTGTTCAGAGCCCTCATTTTGGCGGAGGAGTCGCGAAACCCCTTTCTCTTGCAGATGCTTCGTCTGGAATCAAATGCCGTCATTGTTCGTAAAGCCGATGCATTTCGAGAAGCTGCTGACTATTTTCGAATAAAAAATATGCAGTACGCTCAGGTGATATCGCTTTTCATGCTTTCCGAAAGCAAGTCGCTTGAAGGAGCGGAGCGGATTGCAGCTTTGCAACAGGGTTTTTCTCTTGGCAGGGATTGTGCACCACCTTATCCGACAAATGAGCTTCTTCAGCTTGAAAAAAGTGCAGGACGGAGCTTGACCGGGCTGCTTCTGGAAAAATCAAGGATTTTTGAGCTTTTCGATGCTGGAGAGAAAATTGGTACCCTTGACCTGAAGCGTACCCTGGAGAGATATCCAAATAGTTTCACGCTTGGAAAAGGCCATGAAATTCTTGAGTCGAAGGTACGGCGATTACAACACGAAATTTCAGGACTGCTTCAGCGGAAAACAGATATTTTTATTCGTGCTGAAGGGGAGGAAAACACCAAGCTCATTGATCAGGCACTTAATCGTAAAAGAGGGAGGATGTTTGAGCTGCTTTCGGAAGTTCGGGCTATAAATCCTGTCGCAGCCGAAGCCATCCAACTTGCTCCTGTAACGCTCCGCACGGTTCAGGGGGTTTTGCATGAGAATCAGGTCATACTCAAGCCTTTGTTTTCCGACACTCTTTGTGGTGTCATGCTTATTGGCAAGCGGCAATTGCAGATTACCAGCAGCGAATTTCCTGTTGACTCCCTTCATACTGTTGAGTCAGGAATACGTTTTTTTCTTGATGAGTTAGCCTCAGCGTCTCCTCGCTCTTCTTCACTGGACAGCGAACATCTGTGGTTTACTAAAGCCTTGTACGACCCTGTTGCAGCATTAATAAGTGCCTCCAGGAATGTCGTTGTTATAGCGGATAATCTTTTTCCATACCATACACTCGGGAGTGATCATTACCTTTTTCTCCAGCAGAGATATGCATGCGTGCAGTCGATGAAGGAATTAGTCCTGTTAGCTGAAAAGCCTGAGAAGGTATCCGGAACCTCTAAAATATTTTTTTACAGCGTCAATAATCTCTCTGGAGCCCGGTTGCATAAACTCTTTTTTCCTCGTGAACGAGTTTTTCTTCTCTGGAAAACTTTCAGCGCAGTAGAGCTTGATGCGCTTCGTCGGCAGATTGGCAAAGAGATGGAGAGTACGGTTTCAGGTTCGGAGGCATTGTTTGTTCTTGGCAAAAAATCTGCTGCCGGAAGTGATATTTGGAGGTATATATCTTCTTATGGAGTTGATTAATAAATAAAGAGGATAGTTTTTTTAGTAAATTTATAAATCATATATACCTCTTCTCATGTTATCGCTATCCGGATTTATTTATGACGGAAAAGATGTCAGGGAGCCAGGCCCTGGAGCTTATGGCAAGGGAGTTGAAAAATGTCAGGATTAAAAGAGAACTCTCCCTGGAAGATGTAAGCCAACGGGTCAGGATTCAAAAAAATTATCTTGAAAAAATTGAAGACGGAGATTTTAGCTTTTTGCCCAAGGTCTATATTTTTACCTATATAAAAGAGTATGCGCAGGAGATGGGCATCTATAACGAGGAAACCCTTGAGCTATGCAGGAAGGAGCTCCAGATGAATAGTGCTGCCCGGAGTAATCTTTCTGCGAATGGGGGGAGTACCCCGAGTCCCCTAAAGTCTGCTGTTGATAAGAACGTTAAGGGTATCAAGTTGCCACCTGTCGGAACAATAGTTAAAATCGGTGTTGTTTTTTTGGTAATAGCCCTTCTTGTTTTACTTTACTTGTCTTTAAAAAATTAGTTGTCAGCTTTTTTTCTACTGCTCAGAGCATTGGGCCGGATGAGTCTCTATTGTTTCGGTGTCACCATTTTCTTTCTTACCAAAAAGTACTGCTTGCCCTTTTGGTGGAAGGGTTTTCCTGTGTCAAGGTTCTTGCACTCGACGCTCCGTTTTATTCCCTCCATGACTGTTTTCAGGTTACCGCAGCGTAATAAATTATTAATAAGATAAAAAAAGTCCACTTTAGGAATTAATAGTGGGGTTTATGCATTTCTTAATGCATATTCGTGTTCTATGCTTCTACAATTAATGCGATGATCGAATTATGTGAGACCGCTCAAGAGTAAGTTAGCTATGGATGAAGTAAGTCTCATCTGAGAGTTTTTCTTGCTTTTGATGCATTCAGCGCTTTAGAATGGTATCAATTTTAGTTTTTTGATTGATAGCAGTCGTTGTGATAAAGTTAGTTTATTGGCTATTATTCATTTTTTTAATAAGGCCTTGAGCCGTAACCAGGAATTTTGAAAGTAATATGGCAGACATGAAGGTATATTTTGATCACAATGCCACAACACCGTTGCACCCTGAGGTGAAAAAAGAGATGATTGCGGCTATGGAAATGTTTGGTAATCCTTCCAGCATGCATGCCTACGGTCGTGAAGCAAGGGCAAATGTTGAGGATGCTCGCCGGAAAGTAGCTGATTTTATTGGGGCGAAAGAGAATGAAATTATTTTTGTCGGAAGCGGATCGGAAGCGAACAATACGGTGCTTTCGCTCTTTGTCTGCTCTTCCAGCCAGTGTATTCCGGGCTCAAGACGCGGCACCATCATTACCACTAAAATTGAGCATCCCTGTGTCCTTGAGACCTCTGAGTGTCTTGCTCATCAAGGTGTCAGGGTAAAATACCTTAATGTTGACCGGTATGGTAAAGTTGACCTTGATCAACTTGCCGGTATGCTTGGCGATGATGTTGGTCTGGTCTCCGTCATGATGGCCAACAATGAGATCGGTACCTTACAGGATATTGAAGCCATTACAAAAATGGTGCACGCATGTGGCGCCTATATGCACACTGATGCCGTTCAGGCAGTCGGTAAGGTTCCAGTCGATGTTCGAAAGCTCGGTGTTGATTTTCTTACTATTTCTGCCCACAAAATATACGGGCCAAAAGGGGTCGGAGCGCTTTTTGTAAAACACGGTACTCCCTATTGCCCGTTAATCAGGGGAGGTCATCAAGAGCGTGGTCGGCGTGCCGGAACTGAAAATACTCTTGGTATTCTTGGTATGGGAAGAGCGGCAGAGATGCGAATGATCGAAATGCCTGAAGAGGAAGAACGGTTGCTTCACCTCAAGCAGGTCTTACAACAAGGGATTGAGGAAAGTATTGATGATATCTCTATTAATGGACATCCAACCGACGGGCTTGCCAGTACGCTCAACGTCTCCTTTACGGGAGTTGAAGGCGAGGCTATCCTGCTCTATCTTGACCTTGAAGGCATTGCTGTTTCTACAGGCTCTGCCTGTGCATCAGGTTCTCTTGATCCCTCGCATGTTCTTCTTGCAACAGGAGTCGATGCAGAGCTTGCCCATGGATCGATAAGGTTCAGTATGGGACGAGAAAGTTCAATGCAGGAGGTGGAGTACCTGCTTGATGTTTTACCACCAATAATTCAACGAATCAGAAACATGTCAACGGCATATATTAAAGGAGGATTGCATGCTGCAAGCAGGTGAGTGGGCATATAGCGAAACACTGAAGGAACATTTCATGAACCCGAAGAATATTCTTCAAGGGGAGAATACCGATGATTTCGATGGTGTCGGGATGGAGGGTAATCTGCAGTGTGGAGACCAGATGATGGTCGTTATAAAAGTGGACAAAGAGAAGGATACTATTACTGATTGTCAGTGGAAGACCTACGGTTGTGCCAGTGCGATTGCCAGTACGTCAGTTCTTTCAGAAATGGTCAAGGGCAGGACGCTTGATGATGCTTTTCATATCTCTCCCAAAGAGGTTGCACTGGAACTCGGAGGCCTTCCGGATCACAAGATTCACTGTTCGGTGCTTGGCGACAAGGCATTGCGAGCCGCCATCAACAATTATTATACCCGTAATGGCCAGGAGGACAAGGTTAAGCAGGAGCAGGCCAAAGTGATTTGCCAGTGCATGAATATTACTGACCATGATATTGAGGATGCCGTGCTTGAAGGGGCCCGCACCTATTTTGAACTTCAGGAGCACACCAAGTGTGGTACCGTCTGTGGCCAGTGCAAGGATGAAACTGAGGTGCTGCTCGAAAAATACAAGCACATCCATTTTGGTGCATGAGATGATGAGGGCTGAAAGAAGGGACTCCTTTTTTATTCATACGTTCGGTTGCCAGATGAATCAGGCGGATTCTGGTATTATTACAGCCCTCCTCCAGGGGGAGGGCTATGTTCAGGCAGAGCAGGAGCTGGACGCAGGTATTGTTCTGCTCAACACCTGTGCTGTCAGGGAAAATGCCGTCGAACGGGTTGAACATTTTTTACAGCGTCTTCAGGGTCGGAAAAAAAGAGAGAAAGGGTTAATTGTCGGAGTTGCAGGCTGTATTCCTCAGTACAGGAAGGAGGAGATGTTTTCACTCTACCCGGCTATTGATTTTCTTGCAGGTCCGGATACCTATCGTACCATTCCCTCACTGGTTGAACAGGTTCGTTCTGGTGGAAAGCTCGCCTCACTCGAGTTCAACTCTGCCGAAACCTACGAAGGTGTTGAACCTGTGCGGCAGGGCGCGACCAGCGCCTTTGTTCCCGTCATGCGGGGTTGCAACAATAGGTGTGCCTATTGCGTTGTGCCGTTTACCCGCGGTCGTGAACGCAGCCAGCCCGTCAGGTCTGTCATCGTAGAAGTTCAGAAGCTTGTTGCTTCCGGTTATCGGGAGATTACTTTGCTTGGCCAGAATGTCAACTCCTATTGCGATGCTGACGAAGGGTATGACTTTGCCGCTCTGCTTGATGCCGTCAGTCGGGAAGCACCTCTGGCACGAATCCGCTTTACCACATCGCACCCAAAAGATATTTCAGAAGCACTTGTCCAAACGATTGCTTCTCGTCCGAACATCTGCAACGCTCTTCATTTACCGGTACAGTCAGGTTCATCAAGAATGCTTGACCGCATGAATCGTGGCCATACCATTGAGGAGTACAGGGAAAAAATAGCCTTGATTCGCTCCGTGATTCCTGATGTTGCACTTTCAACTGATATCATTGCAGGATTCTGTGGTGAACAGGAGGAAGATCACCAGGCTTCTCTTGAGCTTCTTGCCGATATCCGGTTTGACTCAGCCTACATGTTTTTTTATTCAACCAGACCGGGAACTCTGGCCGCAAAAACGCTTGAGGATGATGTGCCGGAACCAGTTAAAAAGCGGCGATTGCAGGAGATTATCGATCTTCAGAACCGCATTTCGGGAGAACTTTTCCAGGAAGCGATCGGCACTGTTGTCGAAGTGTTGGCTGAATCTGAAAGTCGGCGCTCGTCGGAACAGCTTATGGGGCGGACCGCAGGCAACCGGGCGGTGGTTTTCGATAGGGAAAACTATAAGCCGGGCGATTTGCTGAACGTGTCCATTACCGGAGCCACATCAGCAACCTTGACTGGCAGGCCGGAACATATATATTTTTTATCTTGAGCGGTATTTGTAAATTGGCGTTCTGAAACATCTGAATCATTTAACCCGCCTTCCATCAGGCGTCGGAGAGAAGTAAACGTATGCCAGTTTCTGCAAAAATTGGGTTGGTTGATAAAATAAGAGCACATCTTGAATTGCTTGATCCTGTTACCTGGATCAGCGTGTTTCCATGTCTTGCAGCGGGCGTCATGTCTTCGGGCGCGATGAGGGGTACCGTTCACGACTATTTTCTTCTTCTTGTTATTTTTTTGATGTTCGGGCCTCTCGGCACCGGCTTTAGCCAGTCAGTTAATGACTGTTTTGATCTTGAACTGGACCGGGTCAATGAGCCATCCCGTCCAATTCCTTCAGGTCGTCTGAGCGAGAAAGAGGGGTTATTGAACAGTATTATTGCCTTATTGCTTGCTATTGGATTTGGAGTGTTCCTCTGGATCCATATTGGCGGCATCAGGGGGCTGGTAATACTAATCTCAATATTGGTAGCTCTTTTTGTTGCTTATATCTATTCAGCGCCACCACTCAAGCTCAAAAAAAATATCTTTGCATCGGCTCCTGCAGTAGGCTTTTCTTATGGTTTGGCTCCTTTTTTGTCAGCAAACGCTCTGTTTGGTGATATACGTCCAGAGGCTATATGGCTTGCCAGTCTAAATTTTTTCATGGCTGTTGCCTTGATTATTCTTAATGATTTCAAATCTGCTGAAGGCGACAAGGAGGGGGGACTAAAATCCTTGACCGTCATGATCGGCGCCAGAAATACTTTTCTGGTTTCATTTATGATTATTGATACTGTTTTTGCTGTACTTGCTTATCTTTCATTCATTTGGGGTATTATTATTCCAGCAGTTTTTGTTCTGATCGGCCTTGTTTTGAATATGGTTCTTCAGGTGCAGCTTTTGCGCGATCCTAAAGGCGGGATTTCCTTTATGAAAGGGGCGGTTGAGGATGGCTTTGGTAATGCGATAGGGAAAAGTGATGTACAGGAACACAATACATTTCTGCGATTTCAGGTTGCGAACAATTTTTTGTTTTTAATCAATAACCTGCTTGTTGCGGGCATGGTTGGACTGAAATACATTCAAGGGCTCTGAATATTTTACATCACCCATAACTTATAAATTATCAGTACACTATGGATACTCTGCAGACAACATTTTTTTCACTTCCGGTGGTGTGGCATAATGCACTGATTACCCTTCTTACTTTTGTGTACGTTTTCAGCGTGCCGCCTCTGATGGATTATCTGGTGACCAATCACTCCCTTCCAAGGGATATCAGTCGCAAAATCACTCATATCTGTGCAGGTTCTTCCATTATTTTTCTTCCGCTTTTTGTGAATGGAGGATGGTCACAGTATCTCAATATTACCGTTTTTGCTGTCTGGACAGTTCTGCTCATACAGAAAGGTCTTTTTGCTGCCGATGATGACCAGGCAGTGAAAACCATGACCCGTACTGGCGACAAGCGTGAATTGCTCAAAGGGACACTTTATTTTGTGATTGTTGCCATGATCTGTGGTACCATATATTACAAACAGCCTGCAGGCGTTTTGGCAATGGCAATGCTTGGCTGGGGTGATGGTCTGGCGCCAATCATCGGTACTCGATACGGAAAAATGAAATACCATATACTCAGCGACAAAAGTGTTGAAGGGAGTCTTGCTTTTCTTGCCGGCAGTCTTGCTGCGGGGCTCTTTTTTTCCCATCTCATTGTGCCTGAATCATTTAATGTCGGGAAAATTGTGATTATTGCGTTGATTGCAACAGTTGTCGAGGGAGTGAGTCCCAAAGAGGTTGATAACCTGACCATTCCTCTTGCAGTCATTGCCGCTTCCCGTTTTTTGTGAGATGAACTAAAGAGGGGGGAAATGTCGGCAATTTATTTCATCAGTGACATTCATTTAGGTCTTCAGGACGAAAAAATCGAGCAGCTCAAGCTGGAAAAAATCGAACGACTTTTTGCCATTATCAAGGCTGAAGGTCGTTCGCTCTATATGCTTGGTGATATTCTTGATTACTGGATGGAGTTTCACCATGTTATTCCAAAGGGATTTTCAAGATTCTTTTGTTTGTTGTCTGATCTTGTACGTCACAACATTAAGGTTGTCTATGTTGCTGGAAACCATGACTTTTATCTTGGCCGTTTTTTTGATGATGAGCTCGGGATCAACACAACCTATGGAATTAATGAACTGCTTCTCGAAGGTCGTAAATTTGTAATTGCTCATGGCGATGGTTTAGGAAAAGGTGATATCGGCTACAAATTATTTGTACGTTTTATCAGGAACCGCTTCAACATTTCTCTTCTGTCAGGGCTTCAACCGGATCTGGCTATTGGTATTATGAAAGGTTTATCACAGATGAGCCGTGCGCATAAACCAGTCAACATTGTTTTTGAAACAGATCGGCTTTTAAATTTTGCGGAATCATTGGCCGCTGAAAAAGAGTTTGATTATTTCGTTTGCGGTCATAATCATGTCAAGGGGGTAACAGAACTTTCCACAGGATCCAGCAGGTATGTCAATCTTGGAACCTGGATTAATGGTAGTTCTCCCTATGGAGTGTTTGACAATGGTATTTTACAGCTCAGGGAGCTTTAACGTTAATAATTATAGAGAGTTGTTGTTATGAGTAATGTAAACAAGGTGCTGAAGCTTGGGTTGCCGAAAGGAAGTCTGCAGGATTCAACAATCGATCTTTTTGCGCAGGCAGGATTTCATTTTTCTGTTCAGAGCCGTTCCTATTTCCCTTCTATTGATGATGATGAGCTGGAAGCTATACTGATCAGGGCACAGGAGATGGCCCACTACGTAGAACTGGGCGCTTTTGATGTTGGACTGACAGGCAAAGACTGGATTATTGAAACTGATGCCAACGTGGTAGAGGTTGCTGATCTGGTCTATTCAAAAGCCTCTATGCGGCCTGTACGCTGGGTGCTCTGCGTTCCCGAAAACTCTACAGTCACGTCGGTGAAGGACCTTGAAGGCAAGCATATTGCTACGGAAGTAGTCAATATTACCAGGAAATATCTCGCCAGAAACGGAGTCAATGCTTCGGTGGAATTCAGTTGGGGTGCAACAGAAGTCAAGCCCCCTGATCTTGCTGATGCAATTGTTGAGGTAACCGAAACAGGCTCTTCACTCAGGGCAAACAAGCTGCGTATTGTTGATACTATTCTTGAATCCAATACAAAACTGATTGCCAATAAAAATTCATGGAATGATCCTTGGAAAAGAGAAAAGATAGAGAATATGGCGATGCTGTTGCTTGGAGCTATTAATGCTCAAGGGAAGGTTGGCCTGAAAATGAACGCGCCGAAATCTTCGCTTGACAAGATTATAGCTATTATTCCAGCCTTGCGTCAGCCAACCATATCCAGTCTTGCTGAGGATCAGTGGGTGGCGCTTGAAGTCATCGTCACTGAAAAAATTGTGCGTAAACTGATCCCTGAATTGAAAAGGGCTGGAGCGGAAGGCATTTTTGAGTACAATATCAACAAACTGATCGACTGAAAGAGCTTTTAATACTCGTGAATCATGCAGGCTGCCCGCAAGGGCGGCCTTTTTTATCTCCACTATGCTGTTTTTCTATCAGATACTGGTGCTGTTGTCATTACTGGTTTTCCTGGGAATTGTGCTGAGAAATCTGGTTGATCTTCCTTGTATGCCAGCAAATCTCTCACCGTCAGGGCCCTTTGTTTCAGTTCTGGTGCCAGCTCGTAATGAAGCGCTGAACATTGAGCGATGTGTGCGTTCGCTTTTGCAGCAGAACTATGGATCTTATGAGATTATAGTCCTTGATGATGGTTCAACCGATACAACTCCGGAGTTGTTATGTTCTCTTGTCCGTGAATCGGGTGGACGATTGCGCTCTCTTAAGGGGGAACCGCTTCCTGAAGGGTGGCATGGCAAGTCCTGGGCCTGTTTTCAACTTGGACGCCATGCCAAAGGTGAGCTACTGCTCTTTACCGATGCCGATACCATTCACCAGCCTGATGCACTTCGCCGCTCAGTCGGAGCCCTGGAAGATTCCGGAGCTGATATGCTCTCGCTGACGCCATACCAGGAACTCGGATCGTTCTGGGAAAAGCTTGTGGTGCCGATGGTCTATTTTATTCTTATGTGCTTTCTGCCTCTTCGTCTTGTCTGGAAAAGCCGAAACCCGGCCTTTAGTTTTGCCAATGGGCAGTTTATTTTGTTTCGCAAGGATTGTTATCAAAGAATCAATGGACATGCTGCAGTCAGGGGCAATCTTGTTGAAGATGTCTGGCTTTGCATGGCGGTAAAAAAAGCTGGTGGTATCGTTACTGCTTTTAACGGTACTGATACGGTTAGTTGCAGAATGTACCGCAATGGCAAAGATGTTTGGGAGGGTTTTTCAAAAAACCTTTTTGCTGGTCTCGGGTACAAAACACTCGCTCTTCTTGCTATGATAGTCATGACGGCATTATTATATATTGCTCCTTATGCATTTCTCGTCCGCTCACTCTTGATTTCGGAATTCAGTGTGACGCTCTTCTGGCTACCACTTATACAAATTGCTGTTGTTCTGCTCAGCAGGCTTATTATTGCCGTTGCATTCCGTCAGCCACTTTCGATTGTGCTCCTTCATGTTTTCTCTCAGGTCGTGTTGCTTGCCATAGCCGTCAATTCATTTTGCGGTATAAAATTTGGCAAGGGCGCCTCATGGAAAGGGAGGAACTACAATTTTTCCTGATAGAGGAGAGAATTCGGGGAAGGCGATATTTTTTTTTAAATTGCACGTTAATAAACAGCATCACCTATACGGCGGTCTGTTGCAGACAAAAGAGTATCAATTCAAACAAGAGTATTGCTTATGGGTTTTTTATCGAACATATTCGGGAAAAAGGAAGTGGAACTCAAGCTTCCCAAGGTTATTGAGGATGTCAACCTGATAAAGACGATGGAAGGTCATCTTGATCGGGTGCTGGGTGTAAAATTCAGCTCCGATGGCAAAAAGCTTGTTAGTGGCAGTTTTGATGAAACGGTTATGCTGTGGGATGTGGAATCAGGCAGGAGTCTGCTGACCATGAAAGGGCATGATACCTGGGTTGAGTGCATTGATTACAGTCGTGATGGCAAACGCCTTGCCAGTGGAAGCACGGACAGCACGGTAAGAATCTGGGATGCTGCAACCGGTCAGTGTCTTCATGTGTGTAAAGGTCATGATACCGCAGTACGTATGGTGGCATTCAGCCCGGACGGTAAAGTTGTTGCGAGCTGTTCACGTGATACTACCATCCGGCTTTGGGATGTCGAAACCGGAAAAGAGTTATCAAGGATTCTCGGACATAAATCATATATTGAATGCTTGGCATACAGCCATGATGGTAAAAGGCTTGCAAGTTGCGGAGAAGAACCAGTTATAAAAATCTGGGATGTTGCAACGGGCCAAAATATTGCCAACTACAAGACGGATGACAGGCTTTCACACGCATTGGCATTCAGTCCGGATGATAAGCTTATTGCTTTTTGTGGGCGCGATGCATTGGTCAAGATTCTTGATGCTGCAAGCGGAGAGATTATCAAAGTGCTTGAAGGTCATGAGGATGCTGTTCGCAGTGTCTGCTTTACTCCTGATGGCACAAAAGTTGTCAGTGCTGCAAACGACGAATCGGTCAGGTTGTGGGATGTACAATCGGGCAAGCAGTTACACCTCTATCGGGGTCATGTTCTCGAAGTACAGTCGGTTGATGTCTCTCCTGATGGCAAAGTCATTGCCAGTGGGAGTGATGACCGGAAAATCAAGCTATGGGGAATTAGTTAGGAGGAATGTTGTCGGTTTTATGGTATTCGGAAGCTCTTCAAAAGTGCGTCCTGCTTTTTTTTTGTCAATGGCAAAAAAGTAGCGTAAACTGTAGAACTTCCTTTTTGAATTAGCTTAAAGTGAGTAAATTAATATTACAAGAAATAAATTCGTTTTTGAGCGCTTCATGTCGAGGTTGCTCATTGTAACGCCAAGTTTAACTGGCAAAAATAAAAAGAGGTAGATATGGGTACTCAGGTTGAAGGAACTGTCAAATGGTTCAACGAAGAAAAAGGTT
>CAILRB010000056.1 GCA_903836465.1 uncultured Chlorobiaceae bacterium | reverse complement strand
CCTCTCGCATTCGTTCCAGACAAGGTTCAGGTTGTTGATGTAGCTCTCGTAACTCTCGTGAAAGCCGATCTGGTTCTCCGTCCCGTAGTCCTTGAGCTGCCAGTAGGGTGGTGAGGTGACAACAAGATGCACCGACCTGTCTGCGAGGAGGTTCATCTCTCGGCTGTCGCCGTGGATTATGGTGTGGTGGCTCTTCAAGGGGCAGTCTCATTCATTGCTTGTTATCGTGCTATACTATTTTTTCGATATCTTGTCTGTTATTAAAGAGATAGACTAAATAAATCATACGATCTGCTATCTCATAAAATATGGTCGTCTGCTTGCTCAATACAGCTTTTCGTAAGCGTGGATTATATTCAGACACCGGAAAGAGTCTCGGATTTGTCTCTATCAACTCAATTTGCTTCGCTAACTTTTTTTTGAAATTGTCTATCTCGCGCTGTGTCCATTGACTGTCAAGATAATCCATAATGGATTGAAGATTTTTAATGGCTTCGTCTGTCCAAAAAACCTTGAAATCAGAACCCATACTGAATTTTTATATCATTATGTGAGCGCACTCTCCCCTCATCAACATCTTTCAGACCACGAGCTATTCCAGATTTCTGCTCATCTGTCAAGTCATGCCACCAATCTTTTTGCGTTTCATTTGAATCTTTGAGCACTTTCAGATAATCAAGGGTTTCGTCGTCTTCAAGGTTAGCTAACCATTGAATCAATTCAAGTTTGATTGCTTCGTGTCCCATCGTTTCTTTTTTTTTATCAGATTTATAAAAAGTTTATCAGGACAAGTGCCTCGTGCATAACTGTTGAGTGTGCAATATAAGTGATTTTTGGCATCTATTCCTGCCAAGACATACACTGTTGGGTGTCCGGGTTTTGAGATAGTACAAAACGTTATAGCGTCCAATGCTCTCAAAAAAGTAAAGAATCAGACTAACTCAATCCTGAATTTTTTCCCAAGTACAGATGCCGCGCTGGAAAGGGTTGTCAGGGTAAGACTGGTATCAGTTGCATCAAGCAGACGGTTGAGTGCTGCCCGGCTGGTCTGCATTTTGCTTGCCATTGAAGATTTCGTCAGATTTTGTGCTTTCATTTCCTGAGCAATTTGCCAAGCAATAACACGCTTGACGGCCACCGCAGTTGCTTCGTCCAGAAGAGCCTCTTCTTCAAGAAATTCATCGAAACTGCTGCCAATATTTTTTTCATTCATCATGTATTCCTCATTCTGCTTTTTGCCAATTGCAGGTCAGACTTAGGAGTTGCCTGTGATTTGACAGAAGAGAACTCGCGTAACCAATCACGCACTGGCTCTG
Source organism: uncultured Chlorobiaceae bacterium (assembly GCA_903836465.1). Taxonomy (GTDB): domain Bacteria; phylum Bacteroidota; class Chlorobiia; order Chlorobiales; family Chlorobiaceae; genus Chlorobium. Next base: position 30,371 of record CAILRB010000056.1, on the reverse strand, counting down.
TACCACCATCAGTTAAAAAAAACCTGACTTCAAATGTTGGTATATTCATCAAAAAATGTATCAAAATAAGTACACTGTGACAAATTAGCGTTCAAGATTGAGGCGCCGATATCCATCCTGGATCTACTCCTTTTGCGTTCTTTGTGGTTTATGTTACATTCAGTCAAAGGATTGGGCTTTTCCCGGTCGACAAAATGGCTTTGGACATTATCTGGAGCCATTTCTTTTTTATGAACAAATCTTGTTTGCCAGCACCGTTCCCTTATTACGTTGCCCTTTGCGACAAAAAGCTTGAAAAATTAATTCAGACAGGGGCCTTCAATGCTGTAACATGTTATGAGTAAAGCTACAACATATAAAAGCGATCCCCTTGCGGCGGTTCATGAAACAGCTTCAGACATGTTCGAGGCTGGCGTGATTGACAAACAGATAATGCGTCACTTCGACGAATCTTGCTTGACACCCATGCATCCATTCAGCGCCAAAGAGATCAAGGCATTGCGTGAACACGGACAAAAGAAACTCTACAGTAATCCTCCACGAGCCTAAGCTGATTCCTTGTTTATTGAGGCTCGGCCCATTTTTCGCAGTCGCGCCAACTCATGATTGTGACACCGTTGCGCTCATAGGAATCGTCACCTCCATAGATCAGCCAGGGCTGAAGCGCCTCTTCTCCAGCAAATCGTGCGGCTTTGAGGCCTGCTCGGATAGAGTCACCGGTGATGGTCTGGCCTGATTTTATTTCCACTGGTTGCAGTTTTGTGCCACGTTCAAAAACAATATCCGCTTCAAGCCCATTATTGTCACGCCAGAAGTAGAGATCTGGAGGCAGCCCTCGGTTATAGCGGGATTTGAGAAACTCGCTGATGATGAATGATTCAAAAATTGCTCCCCTCATGGGATGTAGAGCAAGGTGTTCATGCGAACGAATGCCAAGCAGCCAGCAGGCAAGACCCTGATCCAAAAAATAGAGTTTCGGGGTTTTTACCAGCCGCTTTCCGAAGTTTCGAAAGTATGGCGGGAGCAGATGGACAATGTAGCTTGATTCCAGAACAGAGAGCCATGAACGGGCTGTTTTCTGGGAAACACCTGTTTCACCCGCCAGTGCATTAAGGTTCAGCAGTTGTCCGTTTCGCCCTGCACAGAGACGCACAAAGCGCTGGAATACCGATAAATCATGAACTCGTAACACCTGCCGGATATCCCGCTCGATATAGGTGGCGATGTAACTTGCAAACCAGTCTGCAGGCGATATATCCCTCACATGAAGAGCAGGATAAGAACCCTTTATGATCAGCGTGTCAAGCGATAGTGACGATTGCGATGCTGCCGGAAGTTCTGAAATGGACAAGGGAAGCAAAGCAGTCATGCCAACGCGACCGGCAAGTGACTGACTGACTCCGGCGAGCAGTCCGAATTGCTGTGAACCGGTCAGAATGAATTTTCCGGGAATCGGCTCTTCATCAACCATGCCCTGAAGGTATGAAAAGAGATCCGGCCATCGTTGAGCTTCATCGAAGATGGCTCCATCACGAAACCGGTGAAGGAACCCTTTGGCATCTTCAAAGGCAAAGGCACGTTCTGCAGGGTCTTCAAGGGTTATGTATGGCTTATCGGCAAAAACGGCTTTTGCCAACGTTGTTTTTCCTGACTGCCGAGGCCCGGTTATTGAGATAACAGAAAATGTTTTGGCCAACCGCTGAAGGGTTGCTGTTAGTTTGCGATAGATCATAGAATATTATACAAATTGCGAATCGAAATCGCAAATTGTATAACTTCTCCACTGAATCACATCAGGGTACGGACTCAACTACGCCCGCCATTCAGCATGAACGTCTCCCGGTAACCGGGCACGATCCCTATGATAATGTTGCTCTCAATATTCACACAGCACAAATCGGGCAGAAATGCTCAAGCCAACCTTTTTTTGACCGCACATCAATGGCAAGTGTAATCTGACGTTTGGAGAACTGTCTCTTTTTCTCATTCCAGGCATAGACACCAGCAATGACATCATCAACGGTCTGAACTTGTTCATTCTTTACCACCCAATGCACTGTCGCCAACAGCTCAAGACCGAACGGTGACTCGAAACCTTCAACAAGATTGCATACCTTGTCAAAATGTTCTTGTGTGTTGGAGGTATCTTTCGCCTTGAGAAACAAGAGAGCATCATCAAGAGCGCCAGGCACCAACGTCGGGGGGCCTTCAATACTGTAACATGTTATGAGTAAAGCTACAACATATAAAAGCGATGCCCTTGTGGCGGTTCATGAAACAGCTTCAGAGATGTTCGAGGCTGGCGTGATGGACAAACAGACAATGCGTCACTTCGACGAATCCTGCTTGACACCGATTCACCCATTCAGCCCGGAAGAGATCAAGGCATTGCGTGAACGCGAAGAGGTGAGCAAGAGAATTTTTGTTCACGACCTGAACACAGACAAAAGAAACCGTAACAGGTAAAGTATTTTCGTCTCCTTCTCTTTTAAGTCTTTTGGGATCAGAATTTGATATATCTCTTGATACCTATCAATATTATATTTAGATTGACAAAAGCTTTTTATCAAGGAGGATTACCTATGCCTGTTACTGCAAAGATTTTTATGTCAGGGCGAAGTCAAGCCGTCCGATTACCGAAGGAATTCCGTTTTGAGGGGAAAGAGGTGTTTATTCGTCGTGATGCAATTTCCGGTGATATCATTTTGTCACACCATCCCGATTCATGGTCAGGGCTGTTTGAGCTTGATACAACAACTGAAGTGCCTGCAGATTTTATGCAAGCTGACGATCGAACGCAGCCAGAGCAATTGCGAGATCCTTTTGAAGGGTGGACAGAATGAGCCTCTACATGCTGGATACGAATATTGCCAGTCATATTATCAAAGGTGACATTCCTCTTGTTCGTGAGAGGCTTGTTGCTGTACCAATACAACGTGTTTTGGTGTCATCGGTTACACATGCTGAATTACTCTATGGCTTGGCAAAACGCGCCTATCCAAAGGGTCTTGCAGCCCGAGTCCATGAGTTTTTGATCCGGGTAAAAATATTAGCCTGGGATAAAGAGGTTGCCCTCTTCTATGGTGATCTTCGAGTAAAATGTGAAACCGCAGGTGTGACACTCTCACCACTTGACCTTATGATTGCGGCTCATGCCCAGGCAGTCAATGCCGTTCTTGTCACGGGAGATAAAGTGTTTACCAGAGTCCCTGATCGGTTACCTATAGAAAATTGGACACTCTCTTGCTGATTGCTTTTATTCGGTGAGCGCTACCAACATGCCGCCCCTACGGGGCTTGAAGCCAAACTGATATAACCTGCGACTGAATGAAATGAAGAACATGGGGGAGATACAGACTCTCCCCCATGCGTCTTTCAACTTGCCCAACCTTACATGGAACCGGTAGTAAGGTAACGCTGATGCCAGCTTAATGCTTCGTCGAGCAGATGGGGTGTGTGTTTTCCGAAAGAATGGTCATAGGCACGCTTGTGATAATCCTGAAGTAATGGTTTGAAGTGCGGGTGGGCACAGTTTTCGATGATGACCTTGGCTCGCTGATTAGGAGAGAGACCACGGAGGTCAGCAAGGCCCTGCTCGGTAACCAGCACCTGAACATCATGTTCGGTATGGTCGACATGGGAGACCATAGGCACAATGCAGGAGATTTGACCATTCCTTGCCTGCGATGGGGTCATGAATATCGAGATGTAGGCATTGCGCGCAAAATCACCGGAACCTCCGATACCGTTCATGATGGCACTGCCCATGACATGGGTTGAATTGACATTGCCATACATATCGGCTTCTATCATGCCGTTCATGGAAATAACGCCAAGACGGCGGATCACTTCCGGATGATTACTGATTTCCTGGGGGCGCAGAATTATCTTGCTCTTGTATTCATCGAGATGGGCATAGAGTTCCGCCAGCGCCTTGTTGCTCAAAGAAAAGGCTGTCGCCGAAGCCGAAATCAGCTTGCCGGAGTGGATCATATCAAGCATACCATCCTGCAGTACTTCAGTATATGCTGTCAGGTTTTCGAAAGGGCCATGGTCCAGACCAGCCATGACGGCATTGGCAATATTTCCAACGCCTGATTGCAGGGGCAGCAGATTCTTTGGGAGTCGTCCTCTTTTTACTTCGTGTTCGAGGAATTCGAGAATATGGCCGGCAATCATGCGGGAATTTTCATCAGGCTCGGAAAATTCTGAATTCCGGTCCGGGCTATGAGTTTCGATGATGGCTATAATTTTATCAGGATCGCAATGCAGGTAAGGGTCGCCAATCCTGTCATGTGGATGCACCAGAGGTATCGGTAGGCGGTTTGGCGGCAGACTTGTGCCGTAATAAATGTCGTGCATTCCTTCCAGACGGGCATCCTGCCAGGAGTTAACTTCCAGAATGACCTTGTCCGCCTGATCCAGCCATGTCTTGTTGTTGCCAATCGACGTCGAAGGAATCAGGCGCCCGTCTTCGAGAATGCCTGCCACTTCAACGACAGCGATATTCAACTTTCCGAGAAATCCGAACCAGACAAACTGGGCTACATGAGAGAGATGAATGTCGAGATACTCCATCTCTCCCGCGTTGATTCGTTTGCGGCAAATGGGATCCGATTGGTAAGGGAGACGCATCTCCACGCCGTCGACCTTGGCCAGTGCGCCATCAAGTTCGGGGGCAGTGGATGCTCCGGTCCATACGCCAATCCTGAATTTCTGCCCCTTGCTATTGGCATCCTCAATGCGTTTGGCAAGCGCTGTTGGCACTGCCTTGGGATAACCGGAACCGGTAAATCCGCTCATTCCAACATTGTCTCCAGAGGAAATAAGGGCTGCGGCCTGTTCCGCTGACATGATTTTGCCTTGCAAGGCCTTGCAAAGGACGCGAGATGTTGTGTTCATTTCCTGCATAGCTCCATTTAAATAATATGTTGTACTGCTGCATAAGAAAACCGAAAATATTTACATCTCTGGTATACTGCTCTCTTACCGTTTCGGCAGTATAATTCTTTGGAGTAGAGGGAGAGAAACAACAGCTATGCAAACCTGTATAGCCATTCTGCCAAGGCTGGCATTGACCGTTGCCCATGAAGCCAAAACAAGACTCATTGAAAGGCTTGATGAGAAGGTCAAGAAATTTGTTTTCGTCTGTCTGGATGATGGTGAATATTTCTTTTTGACGTCGACGATGGTGAATTTTGAAGTGAGAACTTACACATTTTCCCGTTCCTTAAAGAACATTTCGGTAATTTTGTTCCCGCCGTGCTGCCGCTCATCCAGCTTTATCCGCCAATTTCAGATCTGCCGCTTCTCACCGATTCTTTGGCAAAAAGCATACTTTTTTAAGGTTTTCGGGGTGCCGCTTTGCGAAAAAGCCTGGCAGGAGTCTCGTGGATGGAATTGCTGCGAAGAAGTGAAGGAGTTCGAGCGAACTCCCTTGTTACCATCCGATATTTTCAAACGCTGAAAAGTTTTCTGTACTCGGCGTTGACCTCCTGATCAGCCGTTTTTATGATAATTTTTTCTGGAATACTTTTATAGACGTCCCGGAATTTTCTGATACAGAGTGATGATGAAAAGTATATCTCATCAATAAAGTCAAGGTCTATAGATTCATTCAGTTCAGGCATAGTATTCTCTGCGCCTTCAGCCTGCCTGCAGAAGAATTGTACCTTGATATACTCCTCAGAAGCATAGATGCCACAATCCTCATCCACAATCAGCACCTTTTTCTTTTTGGAGTACCAGTTATCCTCAATAAACTGGTTGATATTCTCTCCAAGAATCAGCAATGCCGGCGAATAGACCGCCTTTTCACTGTTTCTTAATTCACCCAGAGTTCCGGTAATAATCTTCTGATTGTACCTTGTCGCATTCTGAACGATAGCGACCATGGTCTTTTCATCCCTTCCTTTTTTCGCAACAGCATTCAGCACTTCCTGAACTGTCGATGCCACCATGTAATAGACAAGGGTATCGGCATCCGGCACCTGTATTTTGTTGACGGGATGACCGGTACAGAAGGCAACCGATGAGGAGATTTTTCTCATGGTCAGCGGTATTTCGGTGTAGGCGCTGGCGCCATGGGCGGCGGTAATACCGGGAATAATTTCATACCTGATACCATGTTGCCTCAGCACTTCGATCTCTTCGCCGCCACGACCAAAAATAAAGGGGTCGCCACCTTTTAGTCGTGCAACTTTTTTCCCTTGCAGGGCATGGCGAATAATCTCTTCATTGATGGCCTCCTGCTCAAAGTGATGGTGGTCTTTTCTTTTGCCGGTATAAATTTTCAGGGCTTTAAACCGGGCGACAAGCTCGCTGCTCACCAGATCATCATAAAGAATAACGTCGGCTTCATGAAGCACTCTTTCAGCCTTTATGGTCAGTAATTCCGGATCACCTGGCCCGGCGCCGATGATATAGACATATCCTTTCTTGTGCGGTTCGGAACTCTTTGTAAAGAAATCACCATGCTGGAGCATGGCTTTGATCCTGTTTCGCCACTCAACTGTTTTTTTTACATTTTCGCCATTTGAGGAGACGGCAATGGTCATCTCATCCTTCTTGATCACTGCGGGTGAAATGAAATCTGACAACTCCCGGTTATCGACCACATTGACCATAATTCCATAAGCCGCAGCATCGTTTTTTATCCTGCGGTTCACCTCAAGGTTGTTGGTGCAGGCATAGACAAGAAAAAATCCCTCAAGATCTGATGCTTCGTACTCTTTTCGAATCTCCTCGAAACCCATCTGATGCAACTCATCCTGAATTTCCGGTGATACGATTGAAATATTCCGGGTGTACTGCAGAACGGTCTTGATTTTGTGGAGCGCAATTTTACCGCCTCCGACAAAGAGAATTTTCTTGTTATCTATTCTGATATTCAGTGGCAGAAAGCTCTTCATAATTCACCCTTCTTATTGGCAATATCTCCCAAAACCTCTCGGCACCGGGGCATCTAAAAAAAATTGGCCCCCTGCATACCCGAAAAGCAGGGAGCCCTTGAGTAAAAGGTAACACAGAAAACAGGCAAAACCTGTACTAAGAGTTCACTGCTCTTTTTCCATCTTGACGGCGACGACCACCTTGAGCAAAAGTGTCAGCAGGAGAATACCGATACCCCATATTCCAAGGGTAACGAAAATTTCCGTTGCGGTGGGAGTGTACTGAACAATATCCTGCAGTGGCGAAGGGACAAATCCTCCCAAAATCAGGCCGACACCTTTGTCAATCCAGATGGAGAGGACAAGAGCTGAACAGGCACCAACAAGCCATGGCGTTGATTTTCTTAATGCCGGGACAAGAAGAACGATGATGGAAGCCACACCGGAAATCAGGGAAAACCACATCAAGGGGACGAACTGGCATTTCCCTTCAAGACCAAAAAAGAGGTATTGCAGACTCTCTTTATGGGCTGGCACGTTGCTGTAAAATGCGGTAAAGAATTCGGTGCCGAGAAAAAAGAAGTTGGCCAAACCGGTGTAGGTTGCCAGTACCGCAAGTTTGGTTCTTGCCTCATTGCCGGTGTCGAACCCTGTTGTTCGTTTCAGAATAAGGGAGACAAGAATAAGCAGCGCCGTCCCGGCGGCAAATGCTGAAGCGAGAAAGCGCGGGGCCAGGACTGCCGTTAACCACAGGTGGCGGCCCGGCATTCCTGCATAGAGAAATGCGGTAACGGTATGAACACTGAATGCCCAGGGAATGGAGAGGTAGATCAGAGGCTTGACCCAGGCTTTGGGCGGCACTCCCTTCCTTTCGGCACCGAGCATCGCCCAACTGCTGACCAGGTTCATGAGAAGATAGCCGGAAAGCACAAGCAGATCCCAGAAGACCATAGAGTGGGGGCTGGGGTATAACATAATGTTCAGAAGACGATCAGGCCTGCCCATATCAGCCAGAATGAACAGCATACTCATGAGAGTGGCCGATACCGCCATGAACTCACCAATGATCACTGTTTTGGCAAATTCCTTCTGATGATGCAAATAGTAAGGGAGTACCACCATAACAGCGGAGGCGGCGACACCGACAAGAAAGGTGAATTGCGCAATATAGAGGCCCCAACTGATATCCCGCCCCATTCCTGTAACCGTAAGCCCGAACCACCTCTGCTGGTCGTAGGCAGAGAGGCCGTTCGCTATAACAGCTATCAGGAAGGCTATCCAGATCCAGTAACTGCGGTTTCCTTTCAGAGCTTTCTCAATCATGGGAAATCGTTAAATAATGTAAAAGACTGAAGGTTTGGTACCCAACTCGGGCTTCCGCTGCATGGTTTCATTGGCTTCAAGAAGCAGACGGATATCGGAGCGGGGATCGTTCAGATCTCCGAAGGTCAACGCCTGTTCAGGACAAGCCTCTGTGCATGCTGGCTGCTGGCCTTTGACCAGACGGTCGGAACAGAAATTGCATTTTTCAACAACGCCCTGCTCCCTTGTGGGGTAGGTCGTGACCGGATCGTGGATGGCCGTGCGAGGATCCTGCCAGTTAAAGCTCCGGGAACCATAAGGGCAAGCCGCCATACAGAAACGGCATCCGATGCAGCGATGATAATCCATCGCCACAATACCGTCCCATCGTTTAAAGGTCGCTTCGGTCGGGCAGGCTTTTGTGCACGGCGATTCGGCGCAATGGTTGCAGAGGGCAAGGTAGGAGCGATCCTGAATCTCTTTGCTGACAAATTGCTGACTCGCTGTTGGAAAGACCTTCTGGTACGGGTTTTGCCATAGCCACTTGATCTCGTCTTTTTTGTTCCTGAAATCAGGGACGTTATGGGCGTGATGGCAGGCGGCTGCGCATTGCTGGCACCCCTCCTTGCATTTGCGCGTATCAATCAGCATCCCCCAACGTATTTTTCCCGGAACCGGTTTTTCATCCCAGACAGGAAGAACCGTTTTTTCCAGCGAAAAGGCGGGAACAAGCCCGGATGCAGCTCCGAGCCCGACAAGAACCCCTAATGCGGTTTTCTTGATAAATTCTCTTCTTTGTTCATTCATCATGGTGTTTCCATCGGAGACAGATGACAATTCCAGCACTTTGGTTTAACATTGGCATAGCTATGACAGTTGAAGCAAAAAAGCCTGTTGTTGGAGTGACAACCAAGACAGGTATTCAGGCTCTTCTCATACTTACTGCCATTTGAAGCGATGTAGACTCGATTCCCGGTTCGAACCGATGAATTCCGCCACTCATACAACACCTGCATGTGATTGGCACGCATGAACGATGCCGGTGCGATACATTTGCTACTGTCAATCGCCACGGACTTATGTACAGATAGTGGCGGTGGGGTTTCAGCCTCCCCTTTGCGGAAAACATTCAGTACAGCAAAGAGCATCATGGCTGTAACGGCAAAAATCCAAAGGAGTTTTTTACTCATCATCATCACCTCCATCCTCAAAACCTGCCATTGGATTCTCCCTTAAGTCGGTGGTTCTCTTTTTCTCTCCCTGCATGACAAGCGCATTGCCGACGAGTTCATGAAGACCATAAACAGATACTCCCGGATTCCAGTAATTCATCAGAGGAGGAAGACTGGCCCGATCGATGGCACAGATGGTCACAAGAGAGTTGACCTTGTGGCGATCTTTGACCTGCTTGACGGCATTGGCTCTCGGGAATCCACCCCTCATACGAATATCCATATACTCTTCAGCATTCAGCCCACTTCCGGAGCCGCAGCAGAAGGTCTTCTCCCGGATGGTATCCTCCGGCATTTCATGAAAACTGTTGCAGACGTTCCGGAGAATCGAGCGCGGTTCCTCGAACATGCCCATGCCTCTGGCGACGTTGCAGGAGTCATGAAAGGTTGTCCGCAGATGATCGTTCCGTTTCGGATCCAGTTTCAGTTTTTTATGATGAATCAAGTCAGCCGTAAATTCTGCAATGTGTACCATTTTGGTTGCGGCGGCATTGCTGAACCGTGTTCCTGTAATCGGAGAAACCGGCACTTCAAGAAAATCAGCCGGGCCGTTCATAGTGTTCATATACTGATGCACCACACGCCACATGTGCCCGCACTCACCACCGAGTATCCATTTCACACCAAGCCGTTTTGCTTCGTGATACATCTTGGCGTTCAGCTTCTTCATCATATCGTTCGAGGTGAACATGCCGAAGTTTCCGCCTTCAGAAGCATAAGTGCTTATCGTATAATCAAGACCAATATGCTTGAAGAGTAACAGGTAACCCATCATCGTATAGACACCGGGATCACCGAACACATCACCGGAAGGAGTAATGAAGAGCACCTCCGCACCTTTGCGGTTAAAGGTTGGATCCACGTTAACACCGGTATGATCTTCAATATCCTCGGCAAGTGACATGATATTCTGCACAAAGGTATGCGGTTCAATACCAAGATGGTTCCCGGTGCGGTTGCAATTTGAAACCGGCGCAAGAATCCAGTTGTTGTTCACGCCGATAAGGTTCAGCAGCTCCCTGACCAGCATAGTTATCTCCGCCGTATCGATCCCGAAGGGGCAGAAAACAGAGCAGCGGCGACATTCGGTACATTGGTTAAAATACATGTGCCACTCTTTGATCACCGCTTTCGTCAGCTTCCGTGAGCCTGAAAATCCTTTCAGAATCTTCTCGACAAGAGGAAAATCATTGCGATAGACCGAGCGAAGCAGCTCTGCACGGAGCACCGGCATATTCTTGGGATCACCGGTACCAAGAAAAAAATGGCATTTGTCGGCACAAGCTCCGCAACGAACGCAGGCATCAAGAAAAAGCTTCAGTGAACGGTACTTCTTCAGGCGGCTTTGCAATCCATCACTGATTGTTTTCTGCCAGTCTGCAGGCAGTTGCCAGTCCTCGTCGGTTGCCGCCCATTTCCTTGGATTGGCAAACCCAAGATCTGCAAGCACCTCCTGTTTGCCGGGGAAACACCAGTTTCCGTCACGGAACTCGACGGGTCTGTCCCACCACTCCTGGGCAGAATAGTCCCCTTTCAGTACACTGGGCTTTTCGTCGAACTCTTTTTTAAGCTCGGATAGTTTGGGAGCGTATTTCGACATAATTATTGCTTTTCAATCGGCAGCTTGGCCTTTTTCATCTTCTCGCGGTAATCATCCTCGTACTCGGAGTATGTTCTGAACTTGATCTCCGCATTCCAGGGATTGATATGCCGTTTTTGACGACTGTTATTGGTCAGATTGCGGGTCGGACTTAAAAAAATCGCTCCGGCATGCATCAGCTTGCTGAAGGGGAAGTAGATGGCAAGCACTGAAACCAGGAAGAGATGAACATAAAAGAGTGTGCCTATTTCTCCAGGATCATCAACACTGAAGTTGACAAGCCTCAGCATCTGGTCTTTGACCGGCATGATATCCAGCCTTACCACGTAGCGCATGAGAACTCCAACGACCACGATAGCCGCTATGAGAAAAAGCGGGAAGTAATCCGTCTGCAATGAAATGAGACGCATTTTTGCATCGTTCAGCCGGCGAAAGACAAGAAAGGTGATGGCCGCAAGAACCACCGCGTCGGTGATATAAAAGGTTGGAAGGGTGACATCAAGAAAACCGTCGGCATGATCCAGAAAATCGGTTAATCCGGGAACCATGACAAAAAAGAAACGGGAGTGGCGAAGTACAATAACAAGCAGTGACCAATGAAACGCCAGCCCTCCAAGCCAGAGCCATTTGTGTGATCCGTAGGCCAGATTAGCATCTTTATGAAGCTCGGCTTTGGTATTGCGGAAAAGAGAGCGAAAGAAAAACACTTCAGACAAAACCCTAGCTGCTGCTTCCCAGAAATGAGCTGGACTTTCCAGCCGGTCATACTTGATCCAATCGAGAGATTTCTCCTGTCCGCAGGTGGTTGGAATACGGAAGGGAACCGGTCTTCTGAACCAGTCGGCCAGACGCAGGAAAAAGCCAGCCAGCAAGACAACAATTGCCGTATAGGGAATGATAACACCGAACAGGTAAGATAAGCCTGCATATTGCACGCCCACAAAAGGGACAAGCGCAAGAAGTGCCACCATGACAAGCGGCATAAGCACTTTCTTCATGCCTCAGCCCTCCTCAACGCCATGTACATACGGCGGCTGCCCTCTTCAACTTTAAGCTGATATATTTTTTCCCGATGTCGCATATAACTGTCGAATGCCTCAAGAGTGAGTGCGTCAAGACGCGAATTGAATGCCTCCTGCATCAAGGTGTCTGCCACTGTGGTTTTCATCATGATGTCACGCAGAATGAGTTTCGGTTCCAAAAAAATTGACAATGCTTTTGACGGCGGAAAGTTCTGTACGGCTAAAATCCTTGTCACATCGTCAAGGGCCTCCTTACAATCGTTTTCACTCTTTCCGAGTGAGGAGAGAATCTTTTCCAGCGCTCCGGAAAACACCATGGCAATCGGAGTACTGTAACCCATTTTTTCGGGAAACAAGGCAAGCGCACAATCGAGCCATTGCTCAAGCATTGCTTTCTTGTTGGCCTCCAGAAATTCTGTCCATCCTCTCTTCATAACGTACTGAGTACCCATTTCAAAATGCTGCCATCAGTCTACAATTCAAAACCAACTGTTCACCTGGTGTTCTTCGACAAGGCCGACAAATCCTTCGTAATCAACGCTTTCAACACCGTCGGCAATATCGCCAATTCCCCGCGCATCCAGATCGGGCCCCAGGGCAAAAACAGGATTGGTTTTCAGAACCCGCTCAATCGTGGGTGAAAATTTGTTGCCTGACTGTACCGCATAAACGCCGTCTTCAATAAAGAGAACGGGATCTCCCGGCACAAGAAACCTGATGCAGGTCTCGAATGTAGTGGTTTCAAAAGGAGACTTATTGATAGTGTGTAACATGGGTCCTACGGATCAATGGTGAATAATGACATCCTGTTCCTGCATCAGCCGGCCTGTTTCTTCGGCATCAAGCACTTTGACATCCACGACAAGATCCTCTTCGGTCAAACCCCGTTCTTCCAGTGAGACTCTGTCGACATAAAGTTTTTCCACATCATAGCCATCCAGCGCCATGAAGGTACGGGAAAAACCCTTGATACTGATACCACTGGTATCCTGACCTTTTTTGAGGGCATAGACTCCGTCGCCAATAAAGACAACCGAAAGATCCTGCTCGTAGGCGGCCATGATCAAAATCATCTCCAGCCCCTCGTATGTATAGATGGTGCCGTGCGGCGCATGGCGCAGCACATGCATGATCTTCTTTACATTTTCATTTTCCATAGATACTTCAATCTCCAAAGGTTACCAGTCGGTCGTTACGGATGGCAATGTCAGTAAGGGTTCCAAGGCCGGTGATAGCGCTTCCCTCGACAAGAACGTCATCACTGATTCCCCGACGTTTGGAGGCTGCTATACATGCAAGGATCTCAACACCGTGTTTCTGGCTCAGTTCACTCCAGCGAGCAGCGATATTGCGATCGTCCTGTGGTGGATCCATGAGCTTTGTCACATTGGTGACACCATCATTGTACAGAAAGACCGCATCAACCGTATGTCCTTTTTTGATGGCGGCTTCAGCAAACTTGAAGGCTGTATCAGAGGCCTGGTGGTTATATGGTCCCTCCTTGAGCAAAATTCCTATTTTCACTACCGATCCGTTCGTTAAGAGTTTATGAAAAAAACAGACACTGCCGCGCGGTCACACCCCTGCACGTTTTTCTTTAAATGCCTCATAAAGCGGCAACCATGTTTTTGCATTTTCAGCAAATGGTTTTTCGATAAACTGGCAAAAATAGAGCGCGTTATCGGCGGCAGAAACGTTGCTGTTTTTCAGTGCATCCAGCGCCTTCTGGCCTGAATCAGCAGCATCATTTCCGGTAAGTTTCGCCTGATTCCAATAGTTAAGCGCCTCCAGCCGAAAAACAAAATTTTTCGGCAGTGACTGGGCCTGCTTGAGCGATGATACTTCTACATTTCGGGGACCAAAAGTAACCGGCCAGCCTGTTTCAGCCCACTTTCTGGAGCTTGCAATGGCCTCCTGAACCTGATGTATGACATCTTCTGACATGGATCCTGTATCTCCTCTTGTTTTCATGGTTTCTTTTCCCGGTGCCTAAAGGCCTTCACCCATCCCCATCTGGATATACCCGGAAGGGCAGACCAGTGAACAAAGATGGCATCCGACGCATTTGGAATAATTGGTATAGACCACTTCACCGGGAGGATTGTCCCTGAACCGGGTAACTGCTTCCTGGGGACAGAATGAGACGCACTGTTTGCAGTCGAAACAGAGCCCGCAACTCATGCAACGCTCTGACTCCGCCTTTACTTGACTCTCTGTCAGCGCTACAAGAAGTTCATCGTGGTTACCAACCACCTCAACCAGCTCAATGGTCTCGCGCTTTGCCTGTTCTGAATGCATAAAGTAAAGCACGTCCTGCTTCTGGACTTTTGTTATCTCCCGATAACCCTGCTCAGGAAGAGACTCCCCTTTAAGAAAAGCATCGATGGAATTGGCGGCCTTGCGTCCGTGACCAACGGCCGTGGTGATAAGATCGACTTTTATGGCGTCTCCACCTCCAAACATTTTTTCTTTGCCTTGCAGACGATAATATCGGTCAACCTTTAACCATGGGCTGGTGGCTGTAACGCTTTCAAAACCACGCATGTCGGCTGTCTGCCCGATGGCAGCAACAATCATATCAGCCTCAATGTCAAACGTTTCTTCAGTATTTTTATACCTGAAAAAGGGAATTGGTGAATTCCAGCCCTCTTCTCCTTTCACTTTTTTCACCATGCGTGCACAGCGCAGAGCCTGAACGCCATCTTTTCCCTTAATGACTTCAAGCGCCCCTGTAAGGAAGTACATGGTTGTGCCTTCCCTTGCTGCATCATCAAATTCGATCTGGAAGCAAGCCATCTCCTCTTTTGGAACACCGGCTACTACTGAAGCCTGGGAACCAAGCCGAAGCGCAAGACGCGCCACATCCATCGCGACGTTTCCATCGCCGATAATCAATACCTTTTTGCCTATACTGACGTCATCGCCCTGAACTTCGTAATTTCTCAGAAAATCAATGGCGTTGGTCACACCGGGAGTATCAGCGGAACCCGGGACAGGAAGAGAACGACCAACCTGTGCGCCTGGGGCCAGAAAAATCGCATCGTACTCTTGATCGAGTTGTTCAAGGGAGATATCCGTTCCAACACGTACTCCCATTTTGGTCTCAACCCCAAGGCTGATAATACGCTGAATTTCTGTTTCAAGGATTTTGCGATCGACCCTGTAGCCCATGATGCCATAGAGCACCATACCGCCAAGTTTTTCATTGGCATCGTAAATCGTTACGGCATGTCCTTTTCGACGAAGCTGGTATGCTGCGGAAAGTCCTGCCGGGCCGCCTCCTATAACAGCAACTCTCTTGCCTGTGTCAGGCCCTGCTCCTGGCAGTTGCAGGCCTGCTTCGATACCGTAATTGCCAATCGCCTGCTCAACGGCATTAATGGCCACACTTTCGTCGTGGTACTGGCGATTGCATGCGCTCTGGCAGGGATGAGGACAGATCCTGCCCATAACCGCAGGAAAAGGATTAGCATCGACAATCATCTCCCATGCGGCTTTCCACGCATTGTCGGATTTGTCGATACCGTTCAGCAACCGCTGATACCCCCTGATATTCTCCCCTGCCGGACATTCCGCCGAACATGGCGGAAGCTGGCTGACATAGACAGGACACTTGTGACTATGATCTCCAAAGGCAACAATTTTATCAGTTCCCGTCAGTTCACGGTATGGGGGGAACTCGTAAGATGTCGCAAAATCAAGGACTGGATTTGATTCTACCTTCATGAATTATCTCCTGTAAGTCTAAAAGCGGACATGAGCAGACTGATTGAATGTGGTTCTTGCATGACGGTAACTGTCAATCATGTCATCATCAAAAGTAAGTCCTGTTTCTTCAAAAAAGCGTTTCCATCCAATACGGTTAATCCACTCTCCGACTCGTTCCCAGGGACGTCCGCCCTCTTTGTATGCAGTCAGAATTTTACCGATAACATCGGTGACTTCAGGCCATCTTGGCGGATTGTTTGGCAGATTGTGTGCCACAATACTCATCGTTGATGGTTTGGAACGGGCATTGCTGTTTTTGCCACCGACCCAGATCGCAAATTTCGAGTGTTCAGGGTGGTTGATCTCCATGGCAGGGCAGGCACCAAAACAGGCGCCACAACAGATACACTTTTCTTCATCAACCATAAGCGATTTCTTGCCGTTGATCACGGTTGGCCGAATGGCCGCAACCGGACAGCGGGCAACCGCTTTCGGTAATTCACAGATGGTTGCGAGGTGATCGTGGTTGATTCTTGGGGGACGGGTGTGTTTGACAACCACGGCGATATCGGCCTGGCCGCCACAGTTGATTGCACAACAGGAGGTCGAGAGCCTGACCTTGTTCGGCATCTCCATCCCCCTGAATTCATTGTAAAGGGTATCCATCATCGACTTCACAACTCCTGAAGCATCAGTCGCCGGAATATCACAATGAAGCCACCCCTGGGTATGTGACACGGAGGAAACACACATTCCCGTGCCACCGACAGGAAAGCCCATCGCTTCGAGCTCGCGGATCATCGGCTCCACATTTGCTTCGTTGGGTGTCAGAAACTCAACGTTATTGCGCACCGTGAAGCGAAGATAACCATCGCAGTACTTGTCGGCAACATCACAAAGTCGTCTCAGCATATCAACGGTGTCCTGACGGGGGGTTCCTGCCCGAACCGTATAGATGGCGTCACCACTCTGTGCAACATGCTTCAAAACTCCAGGTTTTGGAATCTCGTGATATTTCCACTTCCCATAGTTCTTTCTTACAACCGGATGCAAGGCCTCCTCATAGCTGTGAGGCCCCGATTCCAGGGTTTTCCACTTTTTTTCAGGACTGCTCATATTGTTATTCCTTAAATTTTACCTTTCTCAACAAGGTGTATGACCACCTCATTGAGAGAGTTGAATTCGATCAAGAGAATCTGCCGTTCAAAGGAGCTCAGTACTTTGCCTTGAAATAAGGATTGTCACGAGGCCTTGTCACCATGTTGATGTTTGCTTCAAGACCGACGCCTTCAAGGAAGAGCTTCAGGCCAACACGCTCAATGGTTTCGCCGATACGTTCGTGATCGAGACCGTTGTCATCCCACCAGTCGATAATTCCTTCGACCAGCTCGATAAACTCATCCATATCCTCGTCACTCTCCATCTTCATGAAGGGCACTATCAGCGATCCCATGTTGACACCGACTTTCAGGGTGTTCTTTCCTCCCATCAGGAGGGAAATTCCCCTCTCATTGCCGGGAGAAAGCGCCTTGGGCATAACGTTCAGACAATGCATGCAGCGCACGCAATCCCTGCTGTCAATAACCATCTCACCATCTTTAAGCGATATGGCCTTTGTCGGACAAAGATTGATCACCTGGTTCACAACGGCATCAATACCATTTTTTTCTACCCAGGCCGTCACCTCTTCGGGTTCAATCTGGATTGCATCTTTCCATGTTCCTATAACAGCCAGATCGGAGCGCATGATGGCATTGGTGCAATCATTCGGACATCCTGAAAACTTCAGCTTGATTTTATAGTTCCACTCGGGACGATGAAGCGGCCCCACAAAATGTTTGAGCAGCTTGAGATGCGCTTTGAGATCATCGTAACAGGCATTTTCGCAGCGACCTGGTCCGATACAGGAAACCGCTGTACGCATACCCGCGCCAGCGCCGCCGAGATCCCAGCCAGCCTGGTTGAGCTCATCAAAGCACTCCTGAACTTTATCCTGTTCAATGCCTTGCAGCATGATATCACCGGTCTGTCCATGGAGGGTAATGATACCGCTGCCATACTTTTCCCAGGTATCACAAAGTCCGCGAAGCATCTCTGTGTTGTAGTGAAGTCCCGGGGCCGGCTGAATTCGCATCGTGTGAAATTCAGTCGCTTCCGGAAACTTGTCTTTTATCATTGAATAGCGCGTAATAACACCGGCGCCATAACCGTCGACCGTTACCAGACCACCTTTCCAGTACCCCATTTTGGTATTGTAGGAATACTCAAGCTGATCCATAACCCCACGCAACATGGGCTTTTCCGTTCTTTCGGCAAGTTCCTTGAACCCGGAAATAAAACTTGGCCATGGCCCTTTTTCCAGTTCATCGAGCATAGGGGTGGGGTTCAGAAACTTCCCGTTCCCACCGTTTTTGCCCTGTATTACTTCATCTGAAGCAGCCTTTTGAGCGCCTTCCATTATGACCTCCTTTGATTCACAGTAAAATTGGGATCAGCAAACCTCTCTTCTGTCGATTAAACGCAACCCGTAGGTTTCGGTAGTCCGGCAATTTTGCAGGCCTGTAAACCTGGCCCTTTTGGAAAAAGCCCGTACAGAAATTCGGATGCCGCTTTTTTATCCATATCCTTCTCTGTGGCAATGGCCTTGGTAAGCACCTTTACGGCTGGGGCAATCTGATATTCTTCATAATATCCTCTGAGAAAATTGATCATATCCCAATGCGCCTGAGTCATTTCGATCTCTTCGCCCTCTGCCAGCACCTTCGCAATATCCTCTGTCCAGTCTTCAAGATTAACGAGATATCCATTCTCATCAGTTTCAGCACGGACACCATTGACTTCAATTGCCATAATTTGCTCCTTTAAATTACTATAAAAATTATATGAGGTAAATTCTTTAAAACTATAAAAAACAGAAATTTAAGCAGGTATTGCCACCCAATAAAAAGAGAATTGGAAATCCAGCTCATGCAGCGAACTATGCCGGAAACCTGCCAAGCATACAACAGACAGATTATACAGTTATGTAATTAACAACTTGTTCGCAATTTTTCAAACTTTGAAACAAAATATTTTCACATTTTTAGCACTGATAATGAATGAGATTGTTGTTGCCGGGTATAGGTCCAGAAAAATTACCTGCTGATCATTGTCTCCAGTATTTTCCGCAGCTCGCTCATTTCAATCTTGTTGTTCTCTGCGATCGATTTTAACGGGGAGTCGGGTGTTGCTTCAATGCCTTTCTGCCGAAGCGCAAGCTGCAGTGACGTCGATGAAACACCACCCTCGTCGGCTATCTCCTGCAAGGTTTTTTTCCCGAAACCCTTCCCCTGTATGCTATGTTTTGCGGTTTTGGCCGGTGCAATATATTCATAGACTTCTTCGGCTGTCTTTCCATTCATGGTTGCTATTTCAGCAAGAGTTTTATTCCGGGCCGCACCTTTTAAACCCGCCTTTTCCAGCTTTTTTATTATCGCTTCCGGATCACCACCAAGTCCTGGTTGCTCTGCAAGTTGTTGAATGGTCATGAGCTCTGCATGTGGTACCGGGGCTTGCTTTTCCTGACGTTCCCAGGAGTTTGATATGGTATCGCCAAACTTGATGACTGCCGAGAATGGTTCGATGTCAAAGTATGTCCCTGTTCCGAATAAGGAGGAGAGAATTACTATAGTGAGCAGCTCCCCGGGGTTTTTAAGGCCTTCGCTGGTCTTTGATTTCAGGTAGGAAAGAAACGCTTTCCAGTTGATAAAAAACAAATGGAACACCGAGAGGATTAAAAAGGAAAAGCCGAAGATGATATGCTGGTTCTGCCATCCCCTTTTTGTAAGACCAATCATTCGCCAGTCAGTCCAGTTGGCAACTCTTCCTGGAGGCGAGAGATAAAGGATCACCCCTGAAACCAGCATCATAACTAACGCTATAAAAAGCCCGAAGCTTATAAAAACCCTCCAACTGAATGATTTTTTCATGGCTTTGTTACTGTTGGTTTCCATTGTTTTGTATCGTGGCATGATGAGCAGTTTGCCTTGGACTCGCGGTGCAGATTATCATCCGGCTGTTCACGTTTATGGCATCTGATACACTGCGCTGAAGGACTCAGCCTGCTATGGTCAAAGCTTGCGTGCTGTTCAGTGGTTGTCGCTGCATTAGCTACAGGACTGAACAGCACGGCTATAGTGATAAAAAACAATCTGAACAATCTGTTCATGGCATAAACAGGGGGATTAATCCTGAATTACTGATTCATTCCCCGGCCTCGGCCCATGCCCATACCCCTACCCATACCCATATTCGGGTTGTACTGATCCCATACCCATTCTGCTACGGTTCTCAATTCCGCATCCGGCAGAACCAGGGCAGGCATAAGGCCGAATCTGGTAATGGCTTGAGGATCAATCGCGTTGTCCTTGTTCGGTGATTTCAGGTATGTAACGAGGTGATTGACACCCTCTTTTTTTGTTTTGAATCTCTGATGGTATCGAGACGCAAGAGGAGTTATCGGTGGGGCGTTTTTTGGCGGTGGCATGACGGAATGGCAAACACTGCAATTCCTGGTAAAAATCTCTTGACCGCTCAATGTTTTAGCCGAGATGATGGATGGCGAAAACCCTGACACCAAACCGGACAGGATACACACGGACATAAATTTTTTCATCATTATTCTCCAGTTAGTGATTTACAACAATATACACATATTCGCTCTTATCAAGTTGGAGCGGTGCCCATCAATACCTATTATAAATTTCAACCATCCATACCGTCCTCCATTGCAATGAGCCCTTACAAAGGATGCGTCAGAAAACCAGTTCCACGCCAGAAGTGGTTGATGCCGAGTTGTAATGGTCAAACGCATCATTTGAGTCGTTCCAAATCTTCTGGTATTCTCCGTACAACCGTAACTGCGTTCCTTTGCCGGAAAGTAAAACAGCTTTTTCGATTCGCGCCCACAGTCGTCGGTAATTATCACTTCTTTCCGGATTTGTCAAGACCGGATTGCCAGAGATATCATGCGCCGTTTCAGTGTAATCTTTAATTGCTTGATCATATCCAACTCGTGCCGTAACGCCATAAAGAAGTATCCGTGATACCATCACGCCAAACTCCCTGCTTTCATAGCCATATCGGTCGTCGAAGAGGTCATTCTCTGAATAATGATCGGCTGACAATCCGCTGAGAAGGAGATTACTATCCCCAAAATTGATACGGTACTTTACGGAGAACCTGATTCCCGTCTTGTCATCGATCACCGGGCTTGATACGCTGAGGGAATTGACCCATTGTCCAACGTTAGTAAACTCTTTCTTTGTGCCTGTTGTAACAATATTTCTTCCTCGATATCCCTGCCTCACGATGGTCGTTCCCGTGTCGAGGGGTGACAGGTATTGCTTGTAGCCGAGTTCAGAGTAAACAGCAATAGTTGGCCCGCTTTCAAGAGGCATTTGCAATCCCCCGTACAACTGGTGTTCCAGATTGTCAAGTTCTTCAAGTTCATTATAGCGCCTGTTACTCAGGCTGTAACCGGCAAAAAGCGTCATAAGGTCGTTCCCTGGCAATTTTGCATCCACAAATCCCACAACTTCATGATAGTCATAGAGCGCATAGGTATCACTGTCTATCCTTGTTCGTGCTCGTAATCCGCTACGAACCCAACCTTTCTTTTCAAGATTAAGCTGAGCAGCCAGAGTGATTTGAGGTGATAGATAGTTACGCTCAGCATGATCAGCAAAATTGATATACTTGCCTTCGTATGATGCCAGCGCACTCCATTTCTCCCAATCCCACGCATACCCCATACGCAAATCCACCTCAGTAATCGCATCTTTTTCCGGCCTGCTGTTTCGAAAGACGTTGTCTTCCATACTGCCAGAAACTGAGGCTTTGGTCTGCCATTCTGCTGCTGCAACCATCGGCCATAGTGCAATAAACAAAAATAGACCAGCAAGATGCTTCATAGTGCTCATTTTTTATGGTTGTTACCTCCGTGAACCACCCCGGGGTGATCCTGAGCCTTTGCCAACTCCCCTGCCTGCAGGGCCATCCGTAAACAACCTGCTCTCTGACTGCTCACCAAAGCATGAACCATCAAAGATTTTTCTGTTTGTGTTTGAGAATCCTGCCCGTCCCTGAACTGCGTCATTGATCCCATCACCATCTTCATCGATAAATTGCAGCTTTTTCGGGTCTCTGTTCCCGGATTCAACTGCCGGGCTCATACTGGATGTCGGGTTGCTTGATGCTGCTTCTCCAGCCAGTACCGGTTGACAGAATCCGGAAACAAGGATCATGGTAAAAACGATTTGTTTTGAAATCATGGCTTATCATTTCTCGATTACCTGAAAAAGACAAAAGAGCGCCGAAGCGCTCCCTCATCCGACTGAACAAGCGGCAATCGCAGGAGTCTCTCAGCGACCTCTTCTTGCGCTTCCATTAGTACCTGTACCATCACAAACACCAGTTCCCGTTCCGGTGGTCAATGACGTTCCTGCTGTTGCCCCTCTACGGCTTCCGCTCCCGTCCTGAGGTCGGACGTAATTAGGATCCTGGCCGTTTGGAATGCCATCTCCGTTAGCATCCGGTGCGTTATCGTTGATGCCATCTCCATTCAGATCGACAAACCCGATTCCGAACATGTTGGCAAGCGGGTTCCCTGCAGCAAAAACCTGGGCTGATGGTGCAAAGCTGAAGATCATGCCTGCGACTGCAACTAAACGAATAAACTGTTTCATGGCTTTCTCCTTTAAAATAACGATATGTTCTTGTTAATTGATCGAAAGGGCTTTGTCCTCCAGAGTTCTAACCCATGCAATTAATATTACAATTAGCGTGCCACTCGTCGGATCAATATTATAAATGATTATATAAAAGTATTTTAAAGGAAGAAAGCATTTCTTTTTTCGGTTACTGATATCCAATAATGCCGACCATTTGGTCATTGCTTCGACCAAATGGTCGATGGTAAATCGTCCAGATCCCTACTTCATGCCATACTTTTTCAGCTTGTAACGCAGGTGCCGTTCACTGATACCGAGCAGTTCTGCGGCTCTCGTCTGCACTTGACCAGCCCCTCTGAGTGCATCAAGGATCAATGACCGTTCAAATGCTTCGACCTTTTCAGTAAAGGAGGCGCTCCCTGATTGCCATGAACCAGCATTCTGTATACCCTCATAAACCCTGACGGGAAGGTCGTTTACCATAATCGTTTCGCCACGGGAAAGCACGACTGATTGTTGAATGATGTTTTCCAGCTCGCGGACATTTCCAGGGTAAGAGTATTTCATCAAAGTATCCATGGCCTCTCTTGAAATTCCGGCAATCCGCTTGTTATTTTCTGATGCAAAACGACGGACAAAGAGTTCGGCAAGTGGAGGAATATCTTCACGTCGCTCTCTCAGTGGTGGAATCCTTATTGAAACAACATTCAGCCGATAGAACAGATCCTGACGAAATGTCCCCTCTCTGACCATTGCTTCGAGGTCACGGTTTGTTGCCGCGACAATGCGGGCATTTGCCTTGAGGGGAGTGTTGCTGCCAATCCGCTCAAAGGTTTTCTCCTGTAATACCCGCAGTAACTTGACCTGGAGGGAAAGGGGAATTTCGCCGACTTCATCAATGAACAGTGTGCCGCCATCCGCCGTCTCAAATCGACCTTTCCGCTGTCGGTCGGCACCGGTATACGCGCCCTTTTCATGACCAAACAGTTCACTTTCAAGCAGATTATCCGGTAGTGCAGCACAATTGACAGCGACAAAAGGTTGGTCATGCCGGGATCCTGAAAAATGAACACTTTTTGCGATGAGTTCCTTGCCTGTGCCGGTCTCGCCGGTAATCAGCACGGATGCATTGCTGTCGGCTACCCTGCCGGCAATATTCAGAACAAGGCTCATCCCGGAGGATTCCGATATTATGCCTTCAACACTGAAACGCTCTGAAAGCTGCTGGCGAAGCAGCCTGTTTTCGCTGACGAGTTGTTTTCGTTCGACAATGTTGCGTATCAGTACCTGAAGCCGGTAAAGATCAATCGGCTTGGTGATGTAGTCGGCAGCCCCCAGCTTCATGGCCTCTATTGCTGATTCCACGGTGCCATAAGCGGTCATGATAATGACCTGAACAGAAGGATTGATCTCCTTTATGGCTTCAAGAAGCTCAACGCCGCTCATACCGGGCATCTTGAAATCGGAGAGAACAATATCGACCGCATTTTCCCTGACAGTTTCGAGTGCGTTTTCAGGGTGAGCCGCCTTCAGAACCTGATAACCCTGTTTTGCCAAAAATCCGGCAAGGCTTTCCAGTTGTACCGTCTCATCTTCGACTACCAGAATCGTATAATCCATTGTGCCGTTCCTATATTTTGTTACTGCCAATAGCCCTTCACAACAGGGGCAGAACAATTCTGAAAACGCTGCCCGCCCCTTCACAGCTTTCGACTTCCAGAATTCCTCCATGAGCCTGAACGATCTGGTTGGCTATGCTTAGGCCCATTCCGGTACCATTGTCCTTTGAGGTAAAATAAAGATTGAATATCTGAGACAACATTTTTCCGGGAATCCCTTTCCCGGTGTCCGCAACCTCAATGAAGGCATTTCCAGAACGCTTGCCTGCGGTGACAGTCACTGTTCCGTTTGGTTGGGTGGCTTCTACCGCATTCCGGACAAGATTGAGCAATACCTGCTGCATCTGCTCCCTGTCGATAGAAACCTTGCTTTCCGAACAAGCTTTCACTATGAATTGTAATCCTTTCGCCTCGGCCTCACCCTCCAGAACAGGCCGGTATTGTTCTAACAATTCGTCAAGGTCAGAAGGCATCAGCATGAGCTGTGGAGGGCGGGCAAATTTCAGAAATCGCTGAATGATGGCATTTACTCTATGCACCTCAGAGACGATCGCTCGAACAAGATGATGATATTCCTGCTCGTCTTCGGTTGGCGAAAACTCCATGTCGAGCCGCTGCCCCAAAACGCCGATTGCATTGAGAGGATTGCGGATTTCATGCGCCACCCCGGAAGCAAGTTCGCCCATTGCGGTAAGTTTTTCCTGACGCTCGATCACTTTCTGCATTGACCGTTGCTCAGTCATATCCCTCAAGACGACAAAAGCCCCGTCCGAAAAGTTCTCAGTGCCAGTGATGAGGCTGAAGTGCCCTGAAAGTATGAGCCGACGGTTTTTGGTGATGCATTCGAACTCCTTTGTGTTTGAAGTCGTCGGACTGGCAATCAGCGCCATGAGGAATGTTCCACACTCAGGCAGAATCTCCCTGACTGGCTTGTCAATCACATCGGCACCTGTTATACTGAAAAGCTGTTCTGCTGCACTGTTGACCAGTGTGATGCGCCCCTCAGTGTTTACTGCTATAACCGCATCCGCCATATTTTCGAGGATAGAGGAGGAAAACAGCTTTTCACGAAGGTACGCCTCCTTGACCATCAATTCATTCCGTCGGGTGATAATAAGATTGAAGACCGCCAGCCCTCCTATAACTGCAAGGGCGAGAAGCAACAGAAGTCGAGTTTGAATTTTCTCTGATGCTTCCATAAAATGATCGATTTTCAGTCCGATACGAAGCAGGCCGACTTTGTTGCCTTGATAGAGAAACGGCTTGATGACTTCAAAAACGTCTCTGCCTCTGAATTTTGTAAACCTGGTGATTGACTTGTTCTGTTGAAGTGCCCTCGAAAGCGCCGGGTCGGATTGTATGGTTTCGGTTTCAGTCACATTGGGTGTTGCGGCAATGATGGCGGTCGTATCCTGCCAGATGATATAATCGATCCCCGCCGCATCGTGACCCGTGCGCTGGATAAGTCTTCCGGGTCCAATCTCCCGCTGCATGGCAAGAAGCCTTGATGCATCAACATTGCCGACAATGGCGCCGCCTCGCCTTCTGGCCACAGCAACCACCAACCGGACGCCTTTTCCGGAATCACTCTCCCTGATCCCGAGGTTGAGTATCTCTGTTTTTCCGGAAAGGATCGGCATGAGCTGACTGGAGGGATCGCAATTCCGGAGAAGAGGTGTATGATCTGGCGGTGAGTTCCATGCAATTCGCTTGCCGTCACGGTCAATAATGGTTATTCGATACATGCCGCTTTTACCGGCAATTTCAGAAAGATCATGGGATGTCAACGCTTTCTGAGAGTCCATACGCTCGATAAGCCGCAACTGGTCCGCCAATCCCCCGGTGACAAGAGCATTGATCTCATTATACCCGATAAGCGCTGTTTCGGCGCCTTCGGTAAGAAAATGAACAAGCAGTGAAGACTCCTCGTGCATCAGATTCTCAATCTCTTCCATTCGAGATTTATAATGCAGAAAAGCTGTAGCTGAGAATGCAATAACCAAAACAAAAAACATCCCGGCAAGATATTTCGGCGGGATGGGCAATGGACGCCATTGTGGCTTTTTATTGCTTTTCATAAGGCCTGGATATATATCCCGGTGATGGCATCAAGGGATTCAAGCATAAAACGCTTGAAAGCACAAAAAAACCTGCAATGGCAAAGACAGCACGATCAATATTCAGAGCAATGGGAGGTGAAGGTTAAAAAAATAGGATTATGGGCCTCTCTCATGATTTCTGTTTATGGGTATTGGTTAATCCTTCACGCATCGAACTGAAAATCCGGTATGTTTATTAGCCTTGCCTCTTCGCAATGCTGCATCAAAATAACCAAGGGATCGACTCCACGCGCTTTTTGCAGTAGATTCTGTCGCAGACCATAAGCGGCTGTATTCACCCGGTTGCATGAACTTCCCGTCACTATCCCGCCGTGCTCCTGCCGGGAAAGCTTCAAAACCGTTTTTGTTGTCACCCTCACTTTTCGGCTCTTTCCAGAGTCTTGATGCCTTGAGTGCGCCACCGGCATTTTCCGGTCCGCCGAGCACATCTCCAAGAGCACTCCATTCAGCATCGGTGGCTACATGCCAGCCTTTCGGAGCAAGATTCCTCGGATCGTTGACTGCATACCAGTTATAGAGCTTTCCATAGGTTGTGCCGTTTTCCTGCTTGTTCTCGTTATAACACCAGGCACCCGTTGTGAGGATTGCCCATTTTTCAGGATCCGAGACTTCAGGAATTGAATCACCATTCCGGTAGTGTGCAACATCAAGATTTTTTCCTGTCCAGATCATCGATCCAATCTGAATGGCCGTGTAACTGTTGCCGTCATGATCAACAACCTTTTCTGGTCGACCGCTGCACCCCGTTGCTGACAAAAACATGAGGGCCAGTACTCCAGTTATCAGGAGCCGATTTCCTCTATACATCATTTTTGAATTATTGGTTGGGTTTTTGTCGCGGTCACCAGAAATACTGGATATGGTGCGATGATGCCAGCCCTGTTTGTTTTGTTAAACGTGTAAATAGTCTCAAACGACGTTACCTGTAACCCTGCACCATTCAGCAAAGCGGCAAGCTCTCTGCGATCAAATCCATAATGCACCTTTTCAAGGGGGTCGTCATGAAACAAACCATCTTCCAGATCAAGATCCGCAAGGGCGAGAATGCCTCTAGGAGAGAGACGAGCGGAGATGCTGTTTAAAAAAGCTGCGGTATCATCAATATGGTGAAGCGTCATGCTGCTGTAAATCAGCTCAAACTGTTGTTCATTGAATGCGCTTTCGGTGGATGTTGAAAGATTGGTACAACTCGTTTCGATATTCGTTATGCCGGATCTGCTGATTTTCGCCTGGAGCACAGCAAGCATCTCCGGGGAGGTATCAACTGCTGAAAGCCTTTTCACAAGCGGCGCAATTTCCATGCTGACCAGACCGGTACCGCATCCAAACTCCAGAGCACGCATGGTTTTCTTTGGCGTCACAGCCGCAATAATTGCATGCGCAACACCGAGCGCAACCGCTCTTCGTTGCGGATTTTCATCCCATTGCGAAGCCTCACGATTGAATTTATCCGCACTGTTCCATGTATCAGTCATAGTAAAAAAAGTAAAACGTTCATTCAATACCATAAGCAGCAATCAGGGTTACAGCTCCGTCATGCAGCCACCCTTGCGTTTCAGTGAGGCGCCACACTGCGAGCAGCGCGTCTCCCTGCAAGGTTTTCCCTTGACGTGCGGAAACTCAAATCCACATTCAGGACAGACACAAATATCCGGACGGTCAGTTGGAAGAGAGTCACAAAGAGAGCGGATAACTCCCCCCTGGATGCAAAGCTGCTTGCCATCAACAATAGCTTCGGCTACCTTCTTGTGAGCAGAATCAAGAATACGACCAAAGGTAGGACGGGAGACATTCATCTGCAGAGCAGCAACAGCCTGGTATAAACCCTCCTTATCCGCAAGCCGAATTGCCTCCAGTTCATCAATCGTCAAGAGAACCGTCGTAAGCTCATTGTGAGGTATACCATCCGGCCTGAAACAGGTGATCTTTGGTAAATTCTCCACGCAGCGGCATAGTGTGGGCCTGCCGACCCGTTTATTTATCATCGCGCTGTAACAACAAATTCTGGCGGATTAAGGATGTGTTTTTTAACAGTACAGAGATTGGCTGCACTGATAACCGCTTCCTTGTATTTTTCCGGGAAATCTGGAGGGAGTTCAATGGCAAGCTCTATTTTCTCGACGCCATGACCTGACTCGTTGAAGAAATGGGACTGAACAAGACGTATACCCTCTGCAGGGATTCCCCTGCGCTGGCAGAATGTGGAGACAAAAATTCCTGCACAGGTGCCGATGGAGGCAAGAAAAAGGGTGAAAGGCTCAGGTGCAGAACCTTCTCCACCAGATTGAACTGACTGATCGGTATGAATGGCAAAACCATTGATTTCCGCATCGACCTTCTTCCCCTCCCCTATCGTGATGATCATTTCGCTTTTCATACAATCTGTATTCTCTCTAATGGCTTCTGTAAACATTGAGACAATTATAAGCACATGCTAATAACAAAACAAATCAATTATCTCTCTTTGTTATTTCTCACCTCCGACAGCCAGTGAACCCGAGCTGCGATAAGCTCAATTTCAAGATCAAGCATTTGTCAAAACATTATTTTATAATTTCAGTCAGCAACTCAAACCAAAGTTTCCTCCGTTTTCGACGTTGGGCGTGCTGGGCATTGTTTTTGTATCCATAACTCTCAAGGCAAAAACTATCTTTGCGCAACCGGACCTGCTCCCAAATCTGCTCCTGCCGCTGATTTGGATTTATACGATCAATTTTCTTATCAGCACCCTCATTGGCAAGGCACTGTTCAGACGAAGCGATGCTATTGCCCTTGTTTATGGCACGGTCATGCGAAATCTCTCTATTGCACTTGCAATCGCTTTGGGTGTGTTCGGCGCAAAGGGCGCAGACGCTGCGCTGCTGATTGCATTGGCCTATATCGTTCTAGTGCAGGCCGCAGCATGGTACGTAAAGTTTACCGATCGCCTGTTTGGAGACACGCTTTCCGGGTCGGTCATCGCATCCGAATCAGCAAAATCTGCCTGAACGAGGTAAAATAGCAATAGCGCCTCATTGGCAACTTTTCTTCCATGAGAATAAGTTAGGTTTTATATGAGCATATGCTTATAATGGTGACTTCAGTACCTTTTTGCTCATAGTTCAGCATCAAGCTTCTTTCGTTTTAATCACAGAATATCAAGGGTTATCAGAAACAGTGAAAACGTTCACAAAACAACCAATGGAGAAATCACAATGAAAATAATTGTCCCTTTACATGAACAAGCCGGTATGCACTCAACAGTGAGTGAGCATTTCGGGAGCGCCCCCTTTTTTGCTGTTGCAGACACGGAAGCAAATTCAGTTGAATTTATACCCAACGCTTCGATGCATCATGACCATGGTCAGTGCACCCCTGCTGATTTTTTTTCACAACTCGGGATCAACGTCGTGCTGTGTAACGGAATCGGGGCTGGAGCCATTGCAAAATTGCAGAGGATGGGCATTGATGTCTACATGGCGGAACAATCGCCGACTCTGGAGGAGGCTTTACTACGATTCAACAATAAAACCTTGACCAAGGCCACTACCCTGCATGCCTGTCAGGGTCATGGTTGCCATTAAACTGAAATTCTATTTCAACGCAAAAAAGGAGGACAAATTATGCGACAGACACTTTTAGAGGAGAAATATCCGGTCTATTCCATTGAACTTGATAAAAATGAAACAAACTGCAAGAGTGTTGATGAAATCTTAACGCACTTTAGGGCGATGATTGAGAGTAATCCCGTTGTCAAATTTATTGGGATCTTTGACCACTATGCCCATACAAGAGGTTTGCCCGACGGTTTTATTGCCCCGGAAATCAGAGATGCAAAAAATATTATTTTCTGCTTCGGCAAGGAAATCAAGAATCCAGGAGTAATGGCAGTAAGGCCTCGCTCAATCGGCGTTGTAGAACTCGAACACACTTTTGCCATCACCTTTCTTGAAGCCCCAAATCCTGCGGCAAACGCAGCAATGGAAAGCTGGACAAAAGCGCTGAAACGCGCATAGGGTTCTCTCTTTCTGCTAAAATCCTCAGGAGGTAAGGGACGCCGTCATTATAAAAATACCATTTTAGGCCTGATGCTTATATCCCACCAATGAAGGCTTGGTGAGCGCATCAGTCTTTTTTCCAGATTCTTTTTTTCCTTACCATAGAGCTTGATACCCTTCTCGTATACCGT
>CAILRB010000055.1 GCA_903836465.1 uncultured Chlorobiaceae bacterium | reverse complement strand
TTCAATACCGGTCTTCTGATCTTCATTGTCTGCAACAGCTCTGTCAAGACCCTTGATAGCGCGGATCAGGGCAACACCGCCACCGACAACAATACCTTCCTGCACAGCAGCGCGGGTAGCGTGCAGCGCATCTTCAACACGTGCTTTCTTCTCTTTCATCTCGACTTCGGTAGAAGCTCCAATGTTAAGAACAGCAACGCCGCCTGAAAGTTTTGCAAGACGTTCCTGCAGCTTTTCAGTATCGTAATCAGAGGTTGTTTTTTCGATCTGTCCCTTGATCTCGTTGATGCGGGCCTTGATCAATTCAGGGGTGCCTTTACCTTCAACAATAATGGTGTTGTCCTTGTCGACGGTTACGCGACCAGCCTGACCGAGATAGGTGATGGTTGCATTTTCGAGCTTGTAACCTTTCTCTTCAGAAATAACGGTACCACCAGTAAGAACAGCGATGTCCTCAAGCATGGCTTTGCGACGATCGCCAAAACCCGGGGCCTTGACTGCGCAAACTCTCAGGGTGCCACGGAGCTTGTTGACAACGATGGTTGCAAGTGCTTCGCCTTCGATATCTTCTGAAATGATCAGCAGCGGACGACCAGACTGTGCTGATTTTTCAAGAATCGGGAGCAGCTCTTTCATGTTGCTGATCTTCTTGTCGTAGATAAGAATCAGGGGATCTTCGAGCTCGGCATCCATTGTCTCGGAATTGGTCACGAAGTACGGTGAAAGGTAACCACGGTCAAACTGCATACCTTCAACAACCTTGAGTTCCGTATCCATGCCCTTGGCCTCTTCAACAGTAATAACACCGTCTTTGCCGACCTTGTCCATTGCTTCAGCAATCAGCTCGCCGATTTCAGGATCGTTGTTGGCGGAGATGGTTCCAACCTGTGCAATCTCTTTTTTACCGGAGATGTTACGGCTGATGTTTCTCAGCTCCTGAACAACCTCTTTTACAGCACGGTCGATACCCCTTTTCAGGTCAATAGGACGAGCACCGGCAGTAACGTTCTTCAGGCCTTCACGGTAAATCGCCTGGGCAAGAACAGTTGCTGTCGTGGTGCCGTCACCGGCGACATCGCTGGTTTTTGATGCAACTTCACGCACCATCTGGGCACCCATGTTTTCAAAAGGATCAGAAAGTTCAATCTCTTTTGCAACAGTAACACCGTCTTTGGTTGAAGTTGGAGCTCCGAATTTTTTGTCGATAAGCACGTTACGTCCGGCAGGTCCGAGGGTAACCTTTACGGCATTGGCGAGTTTGTCAACGCCAACTTTAAGTTTTGCTCTGGCTTCAGAGTCAAAAAGAATATCTTTAGCAGTCATTGTTCAGCGTTCCTCCAATAAGGTTATTAAATTGTAGTAAAATTAAAGAATGGCAAAGATGTCCGACTCGCGCATGATGAGGTAATCCTCACCTTCAACGCTCACTTCAGTACCGGAATATTTGCCGTAAAGCACTTTGTCGCCAGCCTTGACCTGCATTGCAAGCAGTTGACCGCTATCGGCAATTTTACCTGTTCCTACGGCAACAACTTCACCATACTGCGGCTTTTCCTTCCCGGTATCAGGAATATAAAGGCCGCCCTTGGTTTTTTCTTCAGCCGCTGCAGGCTTAACAATAACTCGATCAGCTAAGGGTTTCAAGTTCATTGTCTTCTCTTGTTTGGGTTTTGGATTTAATAGTAAGATACTATGGCACATAATTCATGTTTTTAGCACTCAAACAGTGAGAGTGCTAAAAAACATTTCAATAATAATAAAAATATTCCCCCATCCAAAAAAAATAATGACTCAGGCACTTTATAACAGTATAGGTAAAGTCACCATTGAAAAGCTGACAAGTATCCGCTCGAAAATGCAAGACGACACCGCAACTGCCGAAGACCGAATGCTCGCGGTTCTCCTGCAGGAAATCGAGGCTCTTGCCAAAAACCGGCTCTCGGTCACCAAAAATGAAACCGAGTTCAAAAAAGGAAGGAAGGTATGGGTTGAACGCACGGCGCAGACACACTTCCCGCATATCAGGCTTCACGGCGGCACGCTTGATGACGACCCCATAACATGACGAAAAACCAGTTCAGCAGTCAAACGAAGGCTTGAGATATCTACCGGTCAGAGAATCCTCCCTGGCAGCAATCTCTTCAGGGGTACCTTCCGCCACAAGACAGCCACCTTTATCCCCTGCACCCGGTCCGAGATCAATAATCCAGTCTGCCTGCTTGATAATATCAGGGTTGTGTTCGATAATGACAAGGGTGTTCTTCTGTTCAAGCAGTTTTTCAAAACAGCGGATCAGCTTGTTGATATCCTCAAAATGCAAACCTGTTGTCGGCTCATCGAAAATAAATAGCGTGTGTGCCAGATCGGCATGGGCAATGAAACTTGCCAGCTTGAGGCGCTGGGCCTCACCTCCGGAAAGGGTGCTTGACGACTGCCCAAGCCGGATATAACCCAGCCCAACTTCGTCGAGTACCATAAGTTTTCTTGCAATCCCCTTCTCGCTGGTGAAAAAAGTGATCGCCTCCTCCACCGTCATGTCGAGCACCTCGGCGATGGACATGCCATTGTACTTCACTTCAAGAGTATCGGGTTTGTATCTCAAGCCACCGCAATCTTCACAAACAGCCTCTATGTCAGCAAGAAACTGCATTTCAATGTGGACACTTCCCTCCCCGGCACAGGTTTCGCAACGGCCTCCCGGAATGTTGAACGAAAAATAACCGGCCTTCCAGCCCTTTTGCCGGGCATCTTTTGTCTGGGCAAACAGGTTCCGAATGTCGTCAAATATTTTCAGGTAGGTGACGGGATTACTGCGGCTTGATTTTCCAATAGGAGACTGGTCAACATGCTCGACACGATCAACAAGCCATGCTCCTGAAATCGAACGGTGGGTTCCTGCATTCTCCTTCAAAGCACCCTTTTCCTTCATAATGCCCTTGTTGAGAATA
This sequence comes from uncultured Chlorobiaceae bacterium, assembly GCA_903836465.1. Classification (GTDB taxonomy): domain Bacteria; phylum Bacteroidota; class Chlorobiia; order Chlorobiales; family Chlorobiaceae; genus Chlorobium. Next base: position 11,235 of record CAILRB010000055.1, on the reverse strand, counting down.
TCATTGACCAGGGTGGACTTGCCGGATCCGCTCACCCCAGTGACGCAGGTCATGACACCAAGAGGAAAACGCACATCAATATTTTTCAGGTTGTTCTGCATGGCGCCAGTGATTTCTATGCAGGAGCTGAAATTGGGCGTTCTGCGAATCTGCGGAACAGGAATGCGTTTCGTACCATTCATATATTGGGCTGTAAGAGAGGTCCCTGTTGCCTTCATTTCTGTTACCGAACCATGAAAAACAACGTCCCCACCAAGACGTCCGGCATAGGGGCCAAGATCAATAACTTCATCAGCCGCTTCTATAATTTCACGATCATGCTCAACAACCACCACAGTATTGCCAAGATCACGCAACTTTCTGAGCAGCATGATCAATCGTGCCGAATCGCTCTGATGGAGCCCGATGCTTGGCTCATCAAGAATATAGATTGCTCCGACCAGCGGCGAACCCAGAGAAGTGGAAAGGTTAATGCGCTGAAACTCGCCTCCACTCAGGGTGTGAGTCAAGCGATCAAGGGAAAGGTAATTCAATCCCACATCAAGCAAATAGCCGAGACGCTTGATGATTTCCTGCAAAATAACTTCAGCCACCTTGCGATCGAAAGGTGAAATATCAAGATTTTTAAAAAAATCGGAAGCCTCTGAAATATTCATGCGAGAAACTTCACCGATATGACGACCCGAAACCCTGACGAGGCGCGCATCAGGGTTAAGGCGGCTCCCTTCACAATCAGGACAGACCGCATAACCGCGATAGCGACTTAAAAAGACCCTGTAGTGCATTTTGTAACCGGCCTCTTTCTCTATTTCAGCAAAAAAATGCCGGATACCCCTATAACGCCCATCCGAACTACCCTTCCAGATAACCTCTTTTTGGGTGTAGGAAAGCTTTTCATAAGGCACATCGGCAGGAATACCCATATCTTCTGCCTGATCAAGAAGCTCACGCAGATTCCAGCGGTATTTTTCAGAGTTCCAGCAGGCGATGGCACCCTCTTTAATTGAAAGTGACTTGTTCGGCACAACAATATCCTCATCAATACCGGCAATACGACCAAAGCCCTGACAGGTTGTGCAGGCACCTATCGGAGAATTAAAGGCAAAAAGCTGGGGAGATGGCTCCTGATATTCAATGCCATTCAGTTCAAGTCGGTCGCTGAAAAGAAAGGTTTTGCCTCCGACAACCTTCAGAACAGCATACCCTCCCGATTCATTGAAACAGCTCTCCGCCGCCTGCGACAACCGACTGAAAACTTTGTCATCGTGCCGGGCAACAAAACGGTCAACCAGTACCAGAAGAGCTGAACGCTCGGCTATCGGCATTTCAAGCACCCGCTTGCACGCCGCATCCTGGTTGAGATCAAGAATCTCATCCCCGGCAACAACCCTGAAAAAACCTTTTTTCAGGAGATTGGCAATTTCATCCTGCACTGAACAGTTATGATGTCCTGCATCCTGATGGGCGGGAAAAAAGAACCCTGCATAAAATTTTGTGCCCTCCTCAAAAAAACCTGCATGAAGGCTCACATCGTCGGGAGTATGCTTCAGCACCAGCTCATTGGTGTCACGAGAATAGATTTTGCCAATCCGGGCATAAAGAAGTCGGAGATAGTCATAAATTTCCGATACCGTACCAACTGTTGAGCGTGGATTTTTCGGGATGGGTTTCTGCTCAATAGCAATGGCTGGCGCAATTCCTTCAACACTTTCGATATCAGGCCGGGGCATGCGTTCAAGAAACTGCCGCACATAAGCAGAGAGTGATTCCACATAGCGGCGATGCCCTTCAGCATAGAGCGTATCGAAGGCGAGGCTCGATTTTCCCGATCCGCTGACCCCCGTCAACACGACAAACTTGTTGCGGGGAATACAAACCGAGATATTTCGGAGATTATGGGTATTGATGCCTTTGAGGATAATATCCGGGAGACTCGTTTCAGCAAAAGCTGAGTTGCTGAGCCTTTGAGTGGTCATAATGCTGTATCATCTTGTTTCAGGGAACAATCGAACGGGATGTGCTTCAAAAAAAATACCACCATACCCGGGTGGTAATAAACACAGAATGATGCTCATGAAAAAACCTTTTTTGCTGCAGGGTGCTCATGATGCTCTCTGCTGCAAGAGAGAGTAGATGGTCGTCGCCGCCAAAAGATCCTGAATGTTATGCTGCAGAGCACCCATATAAACCCTGTGATGGCACGAAGAAAAAACCTCACAACTATCCGCCTTCACGCCACAACGCACAAGATGCGGCTTTCCCTCAATGGCAAGAGCAATATCAGCAACTGTTATTTCCTCCGTTGTCCTGCCAAGGGTGTAGCCGCCTTTCACCCCCTGAACTGAAGAGGCGATACCTGCCCGCTTGAGGCTCTGCATGGCCTTTGAGAGAAACTCCTGTGAAAAACCGATATCATCAGCCATCTCCTTGACAGTTACCACCCTGCCCAGCCCCTTTGTTGCCAGATAGGTAACGGCATGAAGACCATATTCAAATTTCCTTGAAACCTGAAGCATATTTATTGGAAGATTTATTAACCAGGACAATCCCTGTCCACTTACAGATATTAAGCAATATCTTTCAACTATTGTTTTTTAAACGGGTATATTGGCCTATAAGTTTTTTCCCCTCTGAATATTTCACTGATTTTTATTATGAACGGCACGGCGAAAGATCAATATTTTCTATGGCAATTATCCCCTGAAAACGAAGCAAAAATCCGGTATCAGGAATTTGGGACGGAAAATACTGAAAAAACACCACTTCTGTTTTTGCACGGCTATGGCGGAATGATAGAGCACTGGGATCTGAATATTCCGGAGTTTGCCCGTGAACATAAAATTTATGCCATGGATTTGATCGGGTTTGGCAAATCACAGAAACCCAATGTGCGCTACTGTCTCGAACTGTTCGCCTCACAAATCGAAACGTTTCTCTTGCTGAAAAAACTGGACTCGGTCATTATTGTCGGCCATTCGATGGGAGCCGCAAGCGCAGTCTACTTTGCCCACCATCAGCCCGAAAAAGTTAAGGCACTCGTACTCGTCAATCCCTCAGGCCTTTTTGGAGACACGATGGATGGCATGAGCAATCTGTTTTTCGGTCTCGTCGCCTCACCTCTCATTGGAGAGATGCTTCTGGCCGCTTTTGCAAATCCTGTTGCCGTGGGTCAGAGCCTCATGCCAACCTATTTTAATCAGAGCAAGGTTGATGACAAGCTGATCAACCAGTTTACCATGCCGCTTCAGGACAGAGGAGCGCAGTTCTCTTATCTTTCGCCTTCCAAACGACCGCTCGATTTCAGGCTCGATCACCTTCCAAAACCCTGCAATTACAAAGGTCAAGCCTTTCTTGTCTGGGGAGCAGAAGATATAGCACTCCCTCCTCACAAGATTATTCCTGAATTTCAGCAGCTCCTTCCACAGGCAGGCGCATATATCATCCCGAAAGCATCACACTGCATCCACCACGATGCCCATGAAGAGTTTAACAACCGACTATCGCTGATCCTTGACCTGATTCAGGAGACTCCCTGAGAGTATACTAATATGCTCCTTTCCCTGCTTTGACATTGATCGAGCTTAATGGTGCTTTAAGGCCAATTTGGATAGCGTAGCTCCGAAACTGCCCGAAAGGAATACACTGGAAGCTTGTCTGCCAGCAATGAAGATCGCGATTAAGATAAAGCATAGGAAAAGCCAGCTTTCTGTTTTGAAGATCATACCCGGTATTCAACACCACCTGCCAGTTTTTTGATAATGAGGCTTTTGCAGAAGCGTTGATCAGCGAAGTTGTAACTGGCACATTCGGATTGCTCCTGTCGGATTGCAGAAAAAGGGAGAACTGAAACTGCCATGGCTGTCGGTAATCAATAGTGCTGAAGTAGTTCGCATTAAAACGATCAAGAAATATTGACTGTGACGCATTCGGCATGACAAGTAACGGAGTTGTTGGCACCAATGGCAACGAAGAAGAAGAGGGTTCCCGGCTACCTTGAATACTCAGACTCATATCCAGAAATCCCTTAACAAAACGAAATAATCCGTTACCATCATCACTGTTGAAACGATTGATTCTGCTACCAGTCAAGGGATCAAAACTGTAAATATCATACATGGCGCCCGAACTGAAAAGAAGGTTCGGGGAAAGGACATTGCTTGATGCTGTAAGGATCAGGGGAGCAAGGTGGAAAGCATCCGCATTAAAATTGTAAGCCGTCGATGCAGTTAAAGAGAGAAGCTGAATTGCCTGTTCTCCACCAGGGGAACCATCCTCAGGCAGTGAACGCACTGCCCCCCTTTTTTTCCCCTGAATAATATTTTTCAGAGAAATACCAACCGTACTTTGCCCTTCAGGCATAACGGCGTAAGTATTGTTTACAAATCGATTGAACAGTTGAGAATCGGTCCAGTCATAAATGTTCTTATAATAATTATAGCCGATCCCGGAAAACGCCGGATTCCATCGATAAGTGATGGAAGGAATAAAGGCATGACGTAACGCATTGATTCCAAAAAGATTATCAAGAAACCCTGACTCAAGGGTGCCATAAAGCCTTGTGCTCGCATCAACAGCAAACACTGTTGTTGAAACGTCCTTGTTCGCACCATCCGGGAACAACGAATGGATAAAGGTTACGCCGGGATTAACATTAAAATAATGGAACAGGGTTGATTGCATGCGAAGGGGAACAAACAGTGTTGTCCCTTTATTAATATCGTTGTTGTAGAATCCAGAGACCGGTTGTGTTGCCTGCAAACTGAGTCCCTGGGTAAACAGTGCCTGGGAGCCCTGAGCAAAGAGATAGTAGTACCCCAACTCGACATTTGCATTTGCTGCATACCCGGAAGTAGTCTCCGAGGCAGATATCCCCCGGAAGGAAGCTCCTGTCGATAGCGAAACATTCGATCTCCAGTCTTCGACAGGACTCCCGGAACGAAACGGATACATCCGGTTCTGATAGAAGGATGCATCAATGGTTTGGGTGGCATGGAGAGTGCTCAAATCCTCGGAACGATTATAGGTAATCGCGGCAAGAGTGTTCTCTTCGTTGAATGTTTTTGCCAGAGCCGCACGAGCATTGGATTGCTGAGTCACCATGGCTATCGAATTCATCGAATTCAGATCGTAACCCTGCGGTGCGTCCTGGAGCTGAATGTTGACATCAAATCTGGTCGAAGAATCGAAAAGCTGATTGTAGATTATTTTCGCATTCCAGTCGCTGTATGCAGGATACTTTTTGTACTCACCGGCAATCTCACCGGAAAAGCTGTCAGTTTTTCTATAGCGCAGCCGTTCACCGAGGCGCCACCCCCCGTTAATTGACAGATCCCCGTCAAGCCTGACATCCATCTGATCATCAACAGCCCAGAAATAACCAAAATTCGATAAATAATAACCCATACGGCTGTTATTGCCGAGACCGGGCATGAGAAAACCCGACGATCGAGCTTCATTTAACGGAAAAACCATATAGGGAAGAGCCAGAATCGGGAGAGCGGGAAGGCGCGCAGAAAAAATCTCCGGCCTGATATACATAATCAGAGGCTTTGCAATAATCTTTTTGTCAGGAATAACCTTCATCTGAGAGGAGGAAAACCAGTAATGAGGAGACTGATCATCACAAGTAGTGAACGTGCCATCACTGATGTTCAGCTCACCGTTTTCAAGCCTCGTAACATGCTCTCCGCTAAAAATAATCTGCCTGGAAGATGACAAAACATTCGTCGTCTCTCCCTTTTTGGTTTTAAAATTATACGTTATTGTTTCCGCATTAAAACTCCCCTGTCGGTCAGTAAAAACAGCGGGCTCAGCACCTTTTTTCGAGGAGTCGGCAATGCCGAAAGCTTGAAAACACGACGTATTGAGATCGATAATAATTTTCGGAGCTGTAACACTGCTTTCTTCATGATCTATACGGGCATTCCCCCACATTTCCATGGTTCGCCCATCGATGTTGTAGATCACCGAATCCTTCGCAGCAAAAAGCACCGTACTTCTAAAACCTCCAGCTTTGGCAAACGATTCAATCGGCTCGACTGAATTGGGCTTTTCTGACTTTTCAGCGGCAGAGAGCCTCACTCCACAAAAGAGAGGAACAGCCAACAGACAAAGGCTGAATATGGCAAGAAACGAGGTTTTTTGTCTGATAAAGGTCAAGGCGATAATGCTCCAGTACAGTATTATGTATGCTCGCTGATAAAAGTTGAATATATTATTTTATTAATCGTGTGGTCAGTGTTTTCTGCAAGGAACCTTTTGTAGCGGACACTCCAACCACTCTGTTGACAATTCTTTAACTTTTTTCACTTCATGGTGCCGACACTTTATTCCGCTCCCGATTCCTCCGGACATTTCGGCTGTTTCGGCGGCAAGTTTATCCCTGAAACACTGATTAAAAATGCCGCCGATCTTGAATCGGAGTACCTCAGAGCAAAAAATGATCCCCTTTTTCAGTCGACTCTTGCGCAACTCCTCCGTGATTATGTCGGAAGACCAACCCCCCTGTATCATGCCGAACGGTTGAGCAGAACGCTGCAAGGAGCGCAAATTTATCTCAAACGGGAAGATCTCTGCCATACCGGCGCTCATAAAATCAACAACGCACTTGGGCAGGTACTGCTTGCCCGACGCATGGGCAAGAAAAGGGTTATTGCAGAAACCGGCGCCGGACAGCACGGAGTAGCCACAGCGACCGTCTGCGCCCTTTTCGATCTTGCATGCGTCGTCTATATGGGTGAGGAGGATATCCGGCGGCAGGCACCGAACGTTGCACGCATGAAACTGCTTGGAGCAGAGGTACGCCCGGTTGGAAGCGGCTCAAAAACGCTGAAAGATGCAACAAGCGAAGCAATCCGCGACTGGATGAATAATCCCGAAGAGACCTTTTACATTATTGGCTCGGTGGTCGGCATGCATCCCTACCCCATGATCGTGCGTGATTTCCAGGCTGTTATAGGGCATGAAACCCGTTCACAGATTATTGCCCAGGCAGGAAAACTGCCCGATGTCATCACAGCGTGCGTTGGCGGAGGCAGCAATGCCGTCGGTATGTTTTATGAATTTCTGAACGATGCCGCTCAAATTGAACTTGTTGGTGTTGAAGCGGCTGGAGAAGGGCTGGAGGGACGACATGCAGCCTCCCTGACACTGGGTAAGCCAGGAGTTCTTCACGGCGCCCTGACAAAACTGCTGCAGAATGAAGACGGACAGGTTCAGGAAGCCCACTCAATCTCTGCCGGTCTTGATTATCCCGGTGTTGGACCTGAACACTGCCATCTTCAGGAACTCGGACTGGTCACCTACACCTCCGTGACCGACAGTGAAGCGCTTTCTGCTGTGGAGACGCTTGCAAAAACCGAAGGTATTATCTGTGCCCTTGAATCTGCCCATGCCATGCACTATGCCATCACAAGAGCACCAAACATGGAAAAAGATGCCATTCTTGTCGTTAATCTCTCAGGCCGGGGCGACAAAGATATGGAAACCATAATGCGGGAACTTTCTCTGTAAAAAAATGCATCGAGAAGTTGCACAGAAAAAAAATATCTTTATATTTGTCACTCATTAAGCGGGAATAGCTCAGTTGGTAGAGCACAACCTTGCCAAGGTTGGGGTCGCGAGTTCGAGTCTCGTTTCCCGCTCAAATAAAAAAGCCTCTGAAACTAACAGAGGCTTTTTTATTTGTTTCTCTTTTTCCTTTTGAGCAATCCGAGAGCGGTTGAATCGGACGCTCTCGAAAACCGCTCTGCTGGTCACCAACGGCTGGTATCGTGGCACGACGCACAACTTGCATTTGTCCGGCGATGCAATTCGTCATCCGGCGCCTGAAAATCACTTGTTTGCTTTGCGTTATTATTGACTTTTATGTCAATTTCCCGGGGACGTACCGCAACCTGCGGGGATATTGACGACCTTATGCCTTCATCTGTTATTGGATAACTGTCTCTTTTATGGTCATGTCCGTGATGTCTTTCTCTTCCCTCTCCTCTCTCTGAATAACCATAAAACTCTTCTTCCCCCAAGCCTCTTTCTGTAGCTGTGTCAGCAAAAGCCAGTTCTTGTGAAACTCCATTGACATCAGCCTGTTTATCAGGTACCTGTACTCCTTTATTGTCCCAAGAGTTGGAAATGTTTCTTCCAAGATCCAGAATTCCGGAAAATGGCTGTACCTTGAAATAGGTGCCGAAACCAAACAAAAGGGAGAGCACCAGGATCACAAGAAGTTCTCCAGGACTCTGTAATCCCGTTTTTGCCTTGCTTTTCAGATAAGAGAAAAAAGCTTTCCAGTTGATAAAAAAAAGATGGCAGAGAGAAAGAATGGAAAACGCAAATCCAAAAATGATATGCTGGTTTTGCCAGGCCGGTTTGCTCAGTCCGCATAATTCCCACACAAAACCGGGAGCTCTGCCAGGAAAAATATAGAGAATAACTCCAGAAACGAGAATCATCAGAAAAGAGAGAAAAAGCCCGAAACTGGTAAATGACCGCCAACTGAAAGATCGATTCATTGTATTTTTTTTTGATTCTTTGTTTATCTGTTACATGTCTGCTGTAAGGTAGGACGACTTATTTTTTCTTTTCTTGCGGCGCAATCGTGGTAGTAGTGAGACTTTTCGGCTATTCGGCGAGGATGTTATCGAGATCTTTGAGCCTCTACCCGGGAACGCCGTGCCCCAGTTCACCAGAAAAGGAGGTAATATGCCGAGCTGGAGCACGGCGTTCCCGGGCAGCTTTTGCTTTCAAAGATGCTTGTAACATTGGATCGGATTCATGCTGAGATAATTTACTGCAAGGTAATTGATTGAGATTTTCATAAATTCACTGCCACTATAGAGATAAAGCGATCAGGTATTGAAAACTGAAATCATCAGGGAAACTATAAAGACACAAGCCAAGCTATTACAAAACATACGGAGAGGTGCGAGAGTGGTTGAATCGGACGGTCTCGAAAACCGTTGTGCGCTTCGGTGTACCGTGGGTTCGAATCCCACCCTCTCCGCCAAATGACTGTTTAAAGTAGTCCCTAAAGCCCTGTAAAATCAGGGCTTTTCTTTTTCACACCATGCAGTTCATGCTCAACCAGTGGATCAATCCCGAAAAGGCTGATCAACTAATAGTTCAGCAACAGCTTGTTGCGAAAATCATGTCCCTTTTGACCTTTTATTTATTTTGTGAAAACCATTGTCAGCGCCCCAAATTTTCAAGTGTAGTTACCCAGTTGTTGAATAACGGACAAGCGTCTCGCATCTTTGGAATGCCGATGGCTGCAGCAATGGCAATGCCGGTTGAAGTTTTTTTAAACCGATCCGAGAGTTTCCCCAGTCTTTTAGAGGGAGCTGTCGTGGTATGATCGTTGATCTTCTCAGGCTCTCCGCACTCTTCGAGAATTTCCTCGATTTGTCTTTGCTGCACACCTAACTTTTCGGCAAGACAAGGTGGATCACTGAAGTACAGCGCCTCAAGCTCATACATGGATACATAGGGAATAAAACGGGAGTCAGAATTATGGCCCGGAAAAAGCTTTTTTACCTCATCAAGAGTAGCCCTGTTCATAATTTGAGCTTTACGGGAATGCTCTGTTTGCAATTTTGATTCCGAATATCCCGGCCAATCACTTCGTATACCGTAATAATCGACAAGAAAGGTCAACCAAGTATCACGCCGCTGTTTCAGATGTTTTTCGATGTCATTTTTAGCCCGTGCAAATTTCACATCCCCGCCTTTTTCACCCGGCTTATCCAAAATAATGGGAGTAAGATAGACACCTCGTTGCCCGAGATACGGCGCAAGCAATTGCTTTACAAATTGCTGTTCTGTTGGCCCCTCTACCAGAACAACCACTTCTGCATAATTATTCATAGCTCGTACCTCCCTGGATGACATTCTTCGACCAGAGCTCACCCACAGAATAATTATTCAGCCATTCATTGAAATCTTCACGATGTAATCGTTCAAAAGTGGATTGACCCTCTTTGCGATTCACGACAACAATATCCTCGATGGAAAACTGATCAAGCAACAGAGGAGATTGCGTGGCAACAATAATTTGAGTCCGCTTGGCCGCATCCTGAATAAGCTCACCAAGAATCCGGATAGCTTCTGGATGCAAGCCCAGTTCCGGTTCGTCAATGACAATGGCTGAAGGGGGAGATGGCTGTAGAAGCGCTGTAGCAAGGCAGATAAACCGAATAGAGCCGTCGGAGAGGTGATAAGGCTGCATCGGAAAATCGGAGCCTTTTTGTTGCCAACTGAGCTTGACTTTTTCCGCCTCACCCATTTTGAGCACATCCAGGCGAAAATCGTCAAAAAACGGGATGACAAGGCGGATTGCATTTACTATTTCTTGGTAATAAGAAAGATGAGAGCCCTCATTTTTTAGTTGTAATAGAAAAGGTGCAATATTGCCGCCATTGCTTCTGAGAATTTTATTGTCCTCAACAATTTCAGATCGACGCATAGGTGCTGTTGAACTTGTGTCATGAAAATGGTATACCATCCAGCGCGAAATGGACGCATACACAAAATGACCAACCCCATGCCATCGTTCAGTGGCAGATTTTTCTTTTCGTTCATCGTAAAGTCGACTTTCCTGTGACGGGTTGCCATAAGAACGCCAACTGGTCGTCACATATTTTCGTTCTTCACTGACAAGAAATGTTTCATCAACGGTAGGCGTAAGTTCAAAACGATAAGAATTTGATCCTCTTCTCATCGCGCTTTGAGACTCGAATTCAAACTCCATTGTTATTGCCGAAGTGCTCTTGGGTCCATTGTGAAGGAAATTGTCTGCGGCGCCATTTTCACCAATAAACTTCTGCAGCCCTTTTCGTGTCATCGCCATAAGTAACTGAAACACCTGAACGAAATTACTTTTTCCGGAACCATTCGCTCCGATAATGATATTCATATCCCTGAGTTCTAATTCATGTAATTCACGAATCGATTTGAACCCGTTGATACTTATTTTTTTGATAGCTCCCTTCATGATCAGCTCTCCTCGTTCCACATCTGTTTCATAAACTCTTCCTCAATGAGGCCGACCTTCCAGTTCTCGTCAGCAAGCTTCAGGTTTGGCAGGTTGTTGATAAGACTGTTGCGCAATTTTGGCGTTGTGAGCATAATATTTCAATCTCCAGTGAACAATGAACAGTGATGAGGATTTTTTGTTTATTCGTGTTCTCTTCTCGGTCGAAACAGGATTGCCGTTCCTTCGCTAACATCAGAAAACACCCT
>CAILRB010000054.1 GCA_903836465.1 uncultured Chlorobiaceae bacterium | reverse complement strand
GCAGTGATGGGTGGAAAATGCTTGAGCGACGTAAATGGCGACCTGGTGATCCCACATGTTGGCCCAAACCGCTATGGATTATCGGCCACAGCGCCGGATGGCTCGCATTGGATTCAAACGACCACGCTCGAAGGCAACCATGACTGGGATGCCTGGGTGATGGAAGGCGCGACCGGTTACGATACTGAGTTTGTTGTCGCCGGCGAACCATATCCTGCGATCATCTTCGGGTTTGTGCCAGCTCCGGTTATTGGCAATGTATGGAAGAACCCCGGTCTTACCGCTGCCCCTACAACTGGTTCGATCTCCGGCATCGTCGAGGCCTATAAGCTTTATGTCCCGCCAAGCGGCGGTCTCCTGGTCGATCCTGGCATTCTTGGCGCGCGCCCATTTAAGCCAATTGTCAAGCCCTGGCTTGCATTGAGCGATCTGCAGCAAGGCGACACAACACTCTACGTTGTCCATGGCAACGCCGATGGCTCGTTCACCATCCCGAATGTTCCGGATGGCGATTACACATTGACCTACTGGGACGAACCACAGAACTATATTATTCAGACCAAGAATCTTTCAGTTCACAACGGCGAGGCGGTAAACCTGGGTCTGCTCTCCACTACAGGTTGGTGGACTACCCTTGAGGGTTATGTATTCCAGGATGACAACCGCAACGGAATCATGGACCCAGGCGAGAAAGGCGTTGCGCATTATCCTATAGCGGGAACGGTATCGACGACGAACACGGCGCTGGATCTTGGCACGACGACGCTGACGGATAATGCGACGCTGAAGAGTACAGGTGGAGTAGTTTCGTTGAACAGCGGCGTAACCGGCAACAGCAACACCCTCACCATTGTAGCCGCTACAGTAAACCTCGGAGATGGCTCCGGAGCTGATAACCTTGACAATCTTGGCACGTTTGCAGTTACAGGCGCAACAACAATCAAGTCATCAAGAATTGATAGCGGCACTAACACGCAAACGTATAGCAGTGCTGTTCGCATAGGTCATAATGATCAGGTAAGCAATACAGGTGTTCAGCTTACAGGGGGCACAATATCCTTCATAACGACGGTTGACAGCGTTATTGATCAAGAGAATTCACTTGATATTAGTGGTAATGCTGTGTTTGGTGGGGCGGTAGGTGCAGATCAGGAAGGCAATACCACGAAAGGAAAGCTAAAGAGTTTACAGGTCAGTGGTACAAGTGCCATCAATGGTGGTTCAGTAATCACAACAGGTGTACAAACTTACGATAGCACTGTAACGTTAGGAGCCAATACGATGTTAATGGCTGGTTCTTTAATTACAGGAGACACTGTTGTTGCAGGTAACAAGAATCTGTCTGTCTATACTGATGCCATTGCTATTGGTGGAGATATTTCAGGTTCAGGCAATCTCGTTATTGCCCCGCTAACATCCGGGACTACCATTGGTATTGCCGGGGGCACAGGCATTTTGAACATTGATGTTGCAGAGTTTGCCCATATTAAGCCTGGATTTGCGTTGGTTACGTATGGTAATGCAACAGCCGGCGCTATTACTGTCGATATGACAACGCCTTACAATACTGTATTTATTTCCGGGGAAAATGTAAATGTGCTGTCTGGCGTTACTATTGCTCAGGATCAAACTTATACTATCGATGCTCCAACAGCAAGCAATATCAGTGGACTCATCTCAGGTAGTGGTAATCTTGAAACAATAGGTGCAGGCGTTTTGACGCTTGATGGTTCTCTTCCAAACACCTATACAGGGAATACTATCATTGGATCTGGTGCAACACTGAAGATTGTTTCGGATGGCGCTTTACCATCAACCAGTGCCGTACGCAACTCGGGTACACTTGATATTTCATCATCCCATGGTGTTACAACAACGACTCTGACAGGTTCAGGAAGTGTAACTCTTGGTGTAGAGTCGTTGACGCTGACTGCGGCTGATGGTGAAATATCCGGTATCATTTCCGGTACTGGAGGCACCCTCGTGCTAAATGGTGGCAGTCTCACCCTGTCAGGGAATAATTCCTACACGGGTACCACCTCGGTGAATGGTGGCACTCTGACCATCAAGAGTAACAACGCCCTTGGCGGCACCGGAGCCGGAACGACTGTTGCTTCAGGCGCCACTTTGGTTGTTGATGGAAATGGCCTTGCTATAGCTGAACCTCTGACGCTGTCAGGCACAGGTCAAAGTGGTGCCGGTGCACTGGTCAATACAGGTGGCAATAACACTTTCTCTGGTATAATTACGCTTGGTACAGGCGATGTTACTCTTGCTGCGACTGCCGGAAATATGAGCTTTACTGGAGCTGTCGATGGCCCGGCGGAGCTGTTTGTGAAGAGCAATGGTACTGTAAGCTTTGGCGCACCGGTTGGTGGAACGGTTACTCTTGTATCACTGACGACAGATGCCGGCGGCACAACGGCAATCAACGGCGGCAAAGTTACTACAACGGGTGATCAGACGTACAACGACGATGTGACACTGGGAGCAGGCACAGTGCTGAAGGGCAGCACGGTGACGACGAACGGCAAACTGGCTGGCGGCAACAACAGCTTGACCGTTGACGGTGATGCGGTTTTTGGCAACGATTCAACGGATACCGTTACTGGTCTGACGACGCTGGAGGTCAAAGGCGCAACGACCATCAATACCGATACTCTTGCCACCTCGGGCTCACAAACCTGGACCGGAATAGTGACCTTGGGTACGGGTACGACGCTGACAGCAGATAATGACCCGATCTTGTTTAGCAGCAGCCTAAACTCAGCTACAGGAGAAACCAATGCGTTGACAATCAATGCTGGAAGTGGTGCTGTAACATTCAGTCAAGCTGTTGGTGGTACGGACGCCCTTGGTGCTTTGGTGATAAACAGCACAGGAACAACGACCTTCACTCGCGGAGTAACGGCAGCCAGCGTGATGACGGACTCAGGTGGTACGACGGCAATCAACGGCGGCACTGTTACTACGACGGGTGATCAGCAGTACAATGACGATGTGACACTGGGAGCAGGTACAGTGCTGAAGGGCGTCACGGTGACGACGAACGGCAAACTGACTGGCGGCAACAACAGCTTGACCGTTGACGGCGATGCGGTGTTTGGCAACGAGCCAGCGGATACCGTCACTGGTCTGACGACGCTGGAGGTCAAAGGCACATCGACTATCAATACCGATACTCTTACCACCTCGGGTTCACAAACCTGGACCGGAGCAGTGACAATAGGTACCGGCACGACGCTGACAGCAGATAATAACCCGGTCTTGTTCAGCAGCAGCGTCAACTCAGCAACAGGAGAAACCAATGCGTTGACAATCAATGCTGGAAGTGGTGCCGTAACATTCAATGAACCTGTCGGTGGTACACATGCTCTTGGTGATCTTACCATAAACAGCACAGGCACCACGACATTCGGTGGCGGAGTTGCGGCAGCCAGCCTGACAACAGATGTTGGCGGCATGACCGAAATCAACGGCGGCACAGTTACCACGACGGGAATGCAGACGTACAACGACGATGTTACCCTGGGAGCAGATACGGTTCTGAAAGGCAGTACGGTGACGACGAACGGCACACTGGCAGGCGGCAGCCACAGCCTGACCGTTGACGGCAATGCGGTGTTTGGCAACGGACCAACGGATACCGTCACTGGTCTGACGACGCTGGAGGTCAAAGGCGCAATAACAATCAATACGGACACCATTACCAGTTCGGGTTTACAAACCTATGCCGGCGCAGTGACGCTTGGCAGTGATGCGATGTTAAGTGGTGAAGGGATGAGCTTTGACATGACGGTAGATTCCGATTCTGCATCAGGAGCCACCAACAACTTGACTGTAAATGGCGGCACCGGAAACGTTACCTTTGCTCAAGCTGTTGGTGGTAAGGCAGGTGGGGCGCTTGGTGATCTTGCAGTGAACAGCACAGGCACAACGACGTTCAGCGGCGGAGTAACGGCAGCAAGCCTGACAACAGATGTTGGCGGCACAACGGCAATCAACGGCGGCGCTGTTACCACGACGGGTGGTCAGACGTACAATGACGATGTGACTCTGGGAGCAGATACGGTGCTGAAGGGCAGCACGGTGGCGACGAACGGCATGCTGGCGGGAGGCAACCACAGCTTGACCGTTGACGGCAATGCCGTGTTTGGCAACGGGCCAACGGACACAGTCACCGGCTTGACAACGCTTGAAGTGACGGGGACGACAGCTATAAATACCAGCTCAATCAGCAGCAATGGTTCGCAAACATACGATGGCGCTGTTGCTCTTGGAACTACTACTTCGTTGGCAACAACTGGTGGAAATGTGTTGTTTAAGAATACGCTTTCCAGTTCACCGGCACTAACCTGGGGCATGACCATTGCGGCTGGAACAGGTTCAGTGGCAGCGACAGGTGCCGTGAGTCTGCCATCAGTTTCAATTACCTCTGCGGCAGGAGCGACCTTCAATAATAGTGGCAATGCTATCGGCGTTATCGATGCGCAGGTGGGCAGTGGTGGTTTGTCGCTTCGTAACGCGGCAACGATTACTGTCGGTTCAACGGGCATCAGCAGCACGGGGGGCAGCATTGATGTTCGTACAGCAACAGGTAATGTGGTGCTTGATGGCGGCGTAAATGTTGATGGTGCAGGTGATATTGTTCTGGTGGCTGCCGGAAACTTCACCAACAATGTGGGTGCTGGTGCACTTGCAACAGGAAGTGGTCGCTGGCTGGTTTATTCAACAGATCCTCGTAATGACTTCCGTAATCGTCTGGTGCCGGAATTCAAATATTACAATGCTTCAATCAGCACGGTATTGCCAGTTGTGACCAGCGGAAAAGATGGTTTCCTTTATACCATCGCTCCAGTTATTACGCCTGCCCTGAACGGTACAGTTCAAAAGGTTTATAACCAGACAACGGTTGCAACACTTTCGGCAGCTAACTACGATGCTACCGCTGGCGCTATTGATGGTGATGTAGTCACCCTGAATAACCCGGCTTCAGGCGCTTACGATGATAAAAATGTGGGTGCCGCGAAATTAGTATCGGTATCGGGACTTTCGATAGTTTCTGTGGCTGATGGAATCATTCCGGTTTATGGTTATACGCTCAGCACAACATCGCTTTCGGGCAATATTGGTGTTATTACCAAAGCTCCATTAACCGTGATTGGTCTTGTCGCTCTCGACAAAGTGTATGACGGAACTGCCACAGCCTTTTTGAGTACGGCTGCAGCATCTGTTAGCGAAGGTTTTATTACTGGAGATCATATTACTCTCGAAAAAGCAACAGGCACCTTTGCTGATAAAATTGTTGGCACAGCAAAGCCGGTGACTGCAACTGATATTCAGTTATCCGGGGTTGATATGGCGAACTACTCCATGAATCCTGTTACTGGTCTGAAGGCAAATATCTCGCAAAAAACATTGATTATTTCAGCAACAGGCATTAATAAGCCCTACGATGGAGAGAAGACAGCTACAGTTAATCTTTCTGATGATCGTATTACAAACGACCTTCTTACCTATTCTTATACAGCCAATTTCCGTGACAAGAATGCTGCATTGTCGAAATATGTGGAAGTCACTATTACTCTTGCTGGTGCTGATGTTGGTAATTATACCTATGACACAGCAACAAGCGCTTATGCTGACATCACGCCAAAAGTGTTGACGGCAAGCGTCACCGCTCTGAGCAAAGTGTATGATGGCACAACAACTGCTGCGCCAACACTGACGATAAAGAGCGGCTTGGTGAGCGGAGAAACGGTGACCGCAACCGGCACAGCGATCTTCAACAGCAAGGACGTTCTGGATGCCAAGTTTGTAACAGTGAACAGCGCAACGCTTGCAAATGGTATAAATGGCGGCCTTGCCAGCAACTATTTTCTTGCTACTGGCCAGACGGCAGACGCCTATATAACTGCCAGAAAGCTGACGGCAACTGTAAAAGCTCCCAACAAAGTATACGATGGCACAATAACTGCCG
This sequence comes from uncultured Chlorobiaceae bacterium, assembly GCA_903836465.1. Classification (GTDB taxonomy): domain Bacteria; phylum Bacteroidota; class Chlorobiia; order Chlorobiales; family Chlorobiaceae; genus Chlorobium. Next base: position 52,267 of record CAILRB010000054.1, on the reverse strand, counting down.
CACCAACGCTGACGATAACGAACGGTTTGGTGAGCGGTGAGACGGTGACCGCTACCGGCACTGCGACCTTCAACAGCAAGAATGTCGCAAGCGCCAATCTGGTCACCGTGAACAGCGTCACGCTTGCTGATGGCACAAATGGCCTTTCCAGCAACTACAGCCTCTCCAATGGCCAGACGGTAGCGGCATCCATCTCGGCAAAAAGCCTGACGGCAAGCGTCGCCGCTCCGAACAAAGTGTACGATGGCACAACAACTGCCGTACCAACATTGACGATAACCAACGGCCTGGTGAGCGGTGAGACGGTGACCGCAACAGGGACAGCGACCTACAACAGCAAGGACGTCGCAAATGCTAATCTGGTCACCGTGCACAGCGTCACGCTTGCCAATGGCACGAATGGGCTTGCCGGCAACTACAGCCTCTCCAGTGGCCAGACGGTAGCGGCATCCATCTCGGCAAAAAGTCTGACGGCAAGCGTCGCAGCTCCGAACAAAGTGTACGATGGCACAACAACAGCAGCACCAACACTGACGATAACCGGCGGACTGGTAAGCGGCGAGACGGTGACAGCAACCGGGACGGCGACCTTCAACAGCAAGGATGTTGCAAATGCTAATCTGGTCACCGTGAACAGCGTCACGCTTGCCAATGGTACGAATGGTCTTGCCGGCAACTACAGCCTCTCCAATGGCCAGACGGTAGCGGCATCCATCTCGGCAAAGAGCCTGACGGCAAGCGTCGCAGCTCCGAACAAAGTGTACGATGGCACAACAACAGCAGCACCAACGCTGACGATAACCGGCGGACTGGTAAGCGGCGAGACGGTGACTGCAACCGGGACGGCGACGTTCAACAGCAAGGATGTTGCAAATGCTAATCTGGTCACCGTGAACAGCGTCACGCTTGCCAATGGTACGAATGGTTTTGCTGGCAACTACAGCCTCTCCAATGGCCAGACGGTAGCGGCATCCATCTCGGCAAAAAGCCTGACGGCAAGCGTCGCAGCTCCGAATAAAGTGTACGATGGCACAACATCCGCAGCACCAACGCTGACGATAACCGGCGGCCTGGTGAGCGGCGAGACGGTGACAGCAACCGGGACAGCGACCTTCAACAGCAAGAATGTCGCAAGCGCCAATCTGGTCACCGTGAACAGCGTCACGCTTGTCGATGGTGCGAATGGCCTTGCAGGAAACTACAGCCTCTCCAATGGCCAGACGGTAGCGGCATCCATCTCGGCAAAGAGCCTGACGGCAAGCGTCGCAGCTCCGAACAAAGTGTACGACGGCACAACAACTGCCGCACCAACATTGACGATAACCAGCGGCCTGGTGAGCGGTGAGACGGTGACAGCAACCGGCACAGCGACCTTCAACAGCAAGGACGTCACAAATGCTAAACTGGTCACCGTGAACAGCGTCACGCTTGCCGATGGTACGAATGGCCTTGCCACCAACTACAGTCTCTCCAATGGCCAGACGGTAGCAGCATTCATTTCGGCAAAGAGCCTGACGGCAAGCGTCGCAGCTCCGAATAAAGTGTATGATGGCACAACAACTGCCGCGCCAACGCTGACGATAACGAACGGTCTGGTGAGCGGCGAGACGGTGACAGCAACCGGGACGGCGACGTTCAACAGCAAGGACGTAAAGGATGCTAAACTGGTGACAGTGAACAGTGTTGTGCTTGCTGATGGCACGAATGGATTTGCCAGCAACTACAGCCTCTCCAATGGCCAGACGGTAGCGGCATTCATCACGGCAAAGAGCCTGACGGCAAACGTCTCAGCTCAGAACAAGGTGTATGATGGCACAAGAAATGCAGTTCCAATGCTGACGATAACCAGCGGACTGGTAAGCGGCGAGACGGTGACAGCAACCGGCACAGCGACCTTCAACAGCAAGGATGTGTTGACAGCAAACCTGGTGACGGTGAACAGTGTTACACTTGCTGATGGAGTGAACGGTCTTGGCAGCAACTATTCTCTTGGCACAGGTCAGACTGCCGCAGCCCGTATCATACCTGCCAGTCTGGATATCGTCGCAAATGATAGCATTGTAGATTACTCTGGGAACCCTTACAGCGGTGGCAATGGAGTTACCTCTGTTGGTTTTGTTAATGGCGAGACAGTAGCTGTTCTTGATGGTATGTTGACTTATGCTGGTTCAAGTCAGGGAGCAGTCAATTCCGGTCAATATATTATTACCCCGTCTGGCCTGACGGGAGATAACTATGCGATCACTTATGTAGACGGGATACTGACTATTCAGCCTTTTCCTTCCAGCCCGGTATTGCCTCCTCCGAGTGTTCCTTCTTCAAATTATAATGGTGGTAATCAGAATTCCGGTAGTGTCGGTAATGGTTCGAATGGGCAGACCCTCATTTCAGGTGGCGGCACAAGCACGGGCGGAACAGATACCGGATCAGGTGGCGGCACAAGCACGGGTGGAACAGATACCGGCTCAAGCGGCGGCACAAGCACGGGTGGAACAGATACCGGCTCAAGCGGCGGCACAAGCACGGGTGGCACCGATACCGGATCAGGCGCCGGAACAGGCATAGGCGGCACCGATACCGGCTCAGGCGGTGGTACAGGTACAGGCAGCACCGATACCGGCTCAAGCGGCGGCACAAGCACGGGTGGCACCGATACCGGCTCAAGCGGTGGTACAGGTACAGGCAGCACCGATACCGGCTCAAGCGGCGGCACAAGCACGGGTGGCACCGATACCGGCTCAAGCGGCGGAACAGGCACGGGTGGCACCGATACCGGCTCAAGCGGCGGCACAAGCACGGGTGGAACAGATACCGGCTCAGGCGGCGGCACAAGCACGGGTGGAACAGATACCGGCTCAGGCGGCGGAACAAGCACAGTTGGCACCGATACCGGATCAGGCGGTGGTACAGGTACAGGCAGCACCGATACCGGCTCAGGCGGCGGAACAAGCACAGGTGGGACAGATACTGGAACAAGTGGAGGCACGGGCACCGTTGGCACCGATACCGGAACAGGCGGAGGTAGTGTCTCAGGTGGTACAAATACCGGATCAGGAGGCGGTACAGGCAAAGGTGGTTCGGCGGGCGTCACTGTCAAAATGGTTGTGCCTTCAACACGGCAGAAAACTGGCGTTATTACTGTTGCAGTTCCGGGTGAACTGCTAAATTCAGGATCATCATTTACCATTCCTCTTCCAGCACAAGTCAAGGGTAGGATGACTGCGAACAAGGGTGCCGTGCTGGCTTCTCTTGAAAATGGTGATGATTTGCCGAAATGGATACAGTATAATGCCGAGTCAAAAAGCTTCACACTCAATCAACCGCCTGCGGGAGCTCTACCGCTTACGGTACAAGTGAGTGTTGGTGATAGGAAATGGAATGTGGTTATTTCAAAAAAGTAGAGGAGAATTGTTTTGCCGCATGGCACGGAACATTCTGTAGACATGCGGAAAACAATGCCAGTCGAATACACTCCCTAATGCAGTTATCGGTTGACTCAACCGATTGGATATGTTTGCTATTTTTTTTGTAATTTTTTTTTGTATCTTCCAAACTTAAGTTTCCGTAGTTATTGGCTTGTGTTGAGTTCCAACACTTAACCTCCAGATACGGGGGCTTTTTTTATGGCAAATTGATGAGTTCAGGGATGTATAATTTTAGATTTTCTTTTTGTGAAAGGAGTTAAAGTAAAATCGCCATTACGCGAGGCGCTTGTGTCGCTTTTTCCCTTTCTCAAGCATACGTTTTATTTCAGCATTGTCGTCAACGTTCTGGTGCTTGCGCCGAGCGCTTACATGATGGAGGTGTACGATCGGGTAGTCAACAGCCGCAGTCATTCGACCCTCTTGATGCTTACTCTTCTTGTGGTTGGTATCTATGTGCTTCTTGAGGCGCTTGAATGGGTGCGCCGGCAGGTGATGCATGATGCCGGGATGCAGCTCGACAGGTCGCTTCGAGAGCATGTCTTCAGTGCGATTTTTACCGCCCGTGTTCAGAATATTCCGGCTGCGGGTGCTCAGGCGTTGCGTGATCTCAAGGTCATTCGTGAGTTTCTTCCTTCGCAGGCACTGCTGGCTGTTGTTGATACTCCTCTTGCTCTGCTGGTGCTGATACTGCTTTTTCTGATGGCCCCTTCTCTTGGCTGGTTTGCTGTTGCCGGCGCTCTGGTGCAGTTCGGGATTGGTTTTTTCAATGAACGTCGCATCCGTGAGCCTCTTCTGGCGGCAAACCGGAGTGCTGCTGGGGCACAGAGTTATGCTGACGGAGTGATACGTAATGCGCAGGTTATTGAGTCTATGGGGATGCTTGATCATATCCATAAGCGCTGGATGGGGCGCCAGCAGGAGTTTCTTGTCCAGCAAGCCGAAGCATCTGATCATGCCGGAACCAATTCAGCTCTTTCCAAGCTGGTGCAGAGCCTTTTGAGTTCTCTCCTGCTTGGCATGGGTTGCTGGCTGACCCTGAAGGGGGAGATACATGGTTCAGGGATGATTGTTGCCTCAATTCTTGGCGGCAAAGTGCTTGCTCCTCTTGTTCAGATTATCGGAAACTGGCGGCAGGTAGAGGGTGCACTGGAATCGTACAATCGTCTTGAGAGCATGTTGAGGGAGCTTCCGATTCCAGTGAAGGGTATGGCACTTCCTGCGCCCGCAGGCATGCTTTCGGTTGAAGGGGTTATTGCCGGAGCTCCAAGAAGTCCGGTACAGATTCTTAAGGGTATAAGTTTCAGGCTGGCTCCTGGCGGTTCGCTGGCGATTGTTGGTCCATCGGCTTCTGGTAAAACGACTCTTGCACGATTGCTTATGGGAATATGGCCTGCAATGCAGGGCAAGGTTAGGCTTGACGGCAATGATGTCTATCAGTGGGACAAGGAGGAGCTTGGGAAATATATCGGCTATCTGCCACAGAATGTGGAGCTTTTTGAGGGTACTATTGCCGAAAATGTAGCTCGTTTTGGTGAGCCTGACCTTGAAAAGGTGAAAGAAGCGTGCCGGATGGTGGGTCTTGATGGTTTTCTGGAGCAGCTTCCAAAGGGCTATGAGTCCCAGATTGGTGATGATGGCTCTTTTCTTTCGGGTGGAGAGCGGCAGCGGGTGGCTCTTGCCCGCGCAGTCTACGATATGCCGAAGTTTGTGGTGCTTGATGAACCCAACGCCAGTCTTGATGAAGCTGGTGATGCGGCGCTGCTCAATACAATCATGCTTTTGAGAACAAAGGGTGCAACCGTGATAGTCATCACGCATCGGCTGAATATTCTGGGTGCAATAGAGCACATGCTTGTTCTGGTTGACGGGCAGGTGCAGCGCTTCGGCACCTGTAAGGAGGTCATGGAGGCTCTTCAGACGCCGCCCGCAGGTCAGCAGCCTCCAAACCCGAAGTCTCAGGCCTAACAAGTATCAGCAAAAAGATTTTTCATGAAACCTGGCTTTTTTGATCGCAGTGTCCTTTCCCGACAACTCTGGCTCTTTCGAAGGGAATTTCTGTGGGTTGGTATTTTCAGCCTGATTGCCAATGTGCTGATGTTGACGCCGACGATCTACATGCTGCAGCTCTATGGCCGCGTCATGAAGAGCGGCAGTGAGCTGACCCTTCTTATGGTCACGTTGTTTCTGATCTTGTTCTATGTTGTGATGGCGTTAGCTGAGTGGCTCCGCTCGCGTATACTGGTAAGGTCAGGTGTGCGGCTTGATGAAGCGCTCAATTCCCTGGTGTTCAAGGCGAGTTTTGAAGCGTATCTGAACCGGGCGCGGCAAAATGTGCTTGAGGCATTCTCTGATTTGACCAATATCCGCCAGTTTCTGACGGCGAACGGTATGATTGCGTTTTTTGACACACCATGGACGCCGGTCTATATTGCTGTTATTTTTATGCTCAGCCCCTTTCTCGGCTGGCTTTCCATCTTGTTTGCGGTTCTTCAGCTTCTGGTGACCTGGCAGACTCATCGTCTTTCGGTCAGGGAGATAGAGAGCGCCGCTGAGTCCGGTAATGACAGTTATCGTTATGTTCAGAGCAAGCTCCGTAATATTGAGCCGGTGCATGCAATGGGTATGGCTGGAAACCTTCGTCGACAGTGGTTCAGGCTTCATGAAGCTTCGCTGGCCAAAGCAGATTCTTCTCTTGAGAGGCAGCATCGTCAGCAGGCGTTTGCAAAGTTTGTGCGTTACAGCATGCAGTCGTTGACACTGGGAGCTGGCGCACTCATGGTTATTGAGGGGAAAATGTCGGCCGGGTCGATGATTGCGGCAAACGTTTTGATGTCGAAGGCGCTTCAGCCTCTTGATCTTGTTGTCGCCACCTGGAAGCCCTTTGTTCAGGCACGTACGGCATTTCAGCGTCTTGAGAAACTGCTTGAGGAGTTTCCGGAGCGGGAGGCTGGAGCCAAACATCAGGATCCGTTTGGCGAGATACGGCTTGAGGGACTCACTGCGACTGCGGAAGGGCGTGAGACTCCAATTCTTGATAATCTTACCGCCATGTTTCCCGCAGGCAAGGTCACCGTTGTGCTTGGCCCCTCCGGATCGGGCAAATCAACGCTTGCCCGATGTATCGTCGGGGTGTGGCCGAAACGGGAAGGCAGGGTACTGATTGACGGCGAGCCGGTTGAAAGCTGGGACAGGGGAGAGCTCGGGCCGCACCTTGGTTATCTGCCACAGGATCTTGAGTTGTTTGATGGCACCATCGCAGAAAATATTGCCCGGTTTGCTGAGGTTGATTCGTTGAAAGTGATTGAGGCTGCAAAGCGAACGGGTATTCATGAGATGATTTTGCGCTTTCCGAAAGGCTATGATACGCAGATTGGTGAGGCTGGAGGAATGCTTTCGGGTGGCCAGCGGCAGCGGCTTGGACTTGCCCGTGCAATGTACGGCAATCCGGCGATTCTTGTGCTTGATGAGCCGAACGCAAACCTTGATGATGCTGGCGAGCGCTCGTTGCTTGATGCCGTCAAAGATTTAAGGGGTGCCGGAAAAACCGTCATTCTTGTGACGCATCGACCAAGTGTTCTTTCCGTGGCTGATCTTTTGGTGGTGTTGCAGGGCGGAAGGATGGTGCATTGCGGTCCGCGTGATGAGGTGTTGGCGGTTCTGCGAGTCGAGAGTGCCCGTCCGGCGTAGGTGTCCGGGATTCAGTGTCTTATTTTGACAATTGTTTAAAACAGAGTAATGAGTATTCGTGATGTCATGGCAAAGATGATGCCGGGAGCAGCCAATAAGGGAGGGGATGAGAAGGGCGAAGCGTATCGTGATACCCGCAGTCCTGTCCGGCTTGGTATCTGGATATTGCTTGTTGGATTCGGGGGATTTCTGCTCTGGGCAGGTTTTGCTCCCCTTGATGAAGGTGTGCCATGCCAGGGGCTGGTGAGTATTGCGACCAAACGCAAAGTGGTGGAGAACCTTCATGGTGGCCGAATTGAGACGGTTAAAGTCAGGGAGGGGCAGATCGTTCATGTTGGGGATGTGCTCATCACTCTCGACAGTCAGACGGCCAGAGCGCGTTATGACGAAATTCATCAGCACTATATCGGTATGCGGGCTACGGCAGACCGTTTGCAGGCAGAGATGAGCGGCGCCTCTTCGATCTCCTTTCATAAAGATCTGTTGCAAGATCCTGAACGCAAAATGGCGGAACTGAATATGCAGAATCAGAGGCAGCTCTTTAACTCACGACGGACGATGCTGAAAATATTGAGTGAGCAGTTGGCGGGCATTTCATCTTTGGTAAAGGAGGGATATGCCCCGTTAAGTCAGCAGCATGAGCTTGAACTCAAGATTGCGGAGTTCAAGAGCGGTACAGCATCCCAACTGGCGCAGGTACAGCTTGAAGTGGAGGCTGATGCTGAAAAGAGCAGAGCGCTTGCCGCAGAGCTTGCCGATACCGAGGTGCGCTCTCCGGCCTCAGGGCAGGTGGTGGGTTTGCAGGTGCAGACAGTGGGAGCGGTGGTTCAGCCGGGCCAGAAGATGATGGATATTGTGCCACTCCATGAAGGTCTTCTTATTGACGCCAAGGTTGCGCCCCATCTTATCGACAGCATCCATAAGGGGTTGCCGGTCGATGTGAGCTTTTCTTCGTTCGCCCACTCTCCCCAGCTTGTTGTGCAGGGAGTGGTTGAGTCGCTTTCGAAAGACATTGTGACTGATCCCCAGGTGAATCCGGCACAGCCTGGCGCATCATATTATCTTGCGCGAATTTCAGTGACTCCGGAAGGGATGAAGTCACTGGGAAAACGTGAAATGCAGCCGGGAATGCCGGTGACGGTTGTTGTCAAGACAGGGGAACGTTCATTGTTGACCTATCTTGTCGACCCGCTGATCAAAAGAATTACGGTTTCAATGAAAGAGGAGTAGTGTTGATCAAAGAACTAAACATTATGAGCAGGTCGATCATGAAGCTCTTGGTGCTTATGACAGTTTTGGTGGTGATAGCTGCTGCGTCGCCTCTTCATGCGGCTCCGCTCGATTTAACGACAGCGTATCAGAAGGCAGTGGAATATGATGCCCGGCTTCGCTCGGCAAAAGCTGATAATCTGATCTATAAAGAGGAGATCGGCAAGGCGAAGTCACAGTTTCGGCCAAATGTGCGTATGAACGCCTCTCGGGGCCGCAGCGCGACGCAGTGGACCTCTAAAGGCCTTGTTCATGTTCCTGATTACTATAATACCGTCAATTATGGTGTGTCGGTTCGTCAGCCGCTGCTTAATTTTTCTACTCTTGCCAGCTACAAACAGGCTAAAGTCGTATCAGAAAAAAGCGATGTTGATCTGGGAAAAGAAGAGGCGAGTCTGATTGTCCGAATAACAGAAGCCTACTGTAACGCCTTGTATGCCGAGGATAATCTTGCTTTCAGCAAAGCACTGATAAAGGCCACACTGGAGCAGCTTGAGCAGGCTAAACAACGATTTGCCAAGGGGTTTGGTACGATCACCGAAGTGGAGGAGGCCCAGGCAGGCTACGATAATGCCCAGGCAGAGGGGGTGGACATTTCGAACAGCGTTGAGTTCAGTCGCCAGGAGCTCGAAAATCTTACAGGGGTCTATCCTGATCAGCTTTGCAGAGTGGTGTCGGAGAAGCTGCTGCTTCAGCGACCGCAGCCCAACAATGTTGAATCGTGGATTGAACTTGCTCATTCTGCCAATCCGGAAGTGGTTGGCGCACGCCAGGAAATTGTTATTGCAAAAAGGGAGATCGAAAAGCAGAAAGCTGCCCGATATCCAACGATTGATCTGGTTGCAGGGAGAAACTATTCCGAGAGTGAAAACAATTATTCAATTGGTTCAATCTACGATACCTACTCGATCAGCCTGCAGATGAGTGTGCCTGTTTATACCGGCGGCTATATCAGTGCTTCGGTACGTCAGGCTCACGCAAAGTGGCTGAAAGCGGGAGAACAGCTCAACTGGCAGGAACACGGGGTTGAATCGGAGACCAGAAAGTATTATAATGGTGTTATAAGCAGCATTGAACAGGTCAAAGCTTATGAACAGGCTGTTCACTCTCATGAAATTGCCTTGACAGGTACCCAAAAGGGGTATGAGGCAGGATTGCGCAGTAATGTTGACGTTCTTGATGCCCAGCAGAAGCTCTTTGCAAGCCGGAGAAATCTTGCAAAATCACGCTATCAGTACATTCTCAATCGTCTTATGCTCAAGCAAACCGCAGGAATCCTTTCAGCAACCGACATCGACGAGGTGAATGGTTGGCTCGTCGTCGCAAAACCATAAACACGGTTTAAAACACCATAGTTACCCGTGTTGCTTCTTGTCGTCATCATGGTTGTTTCTTTTTTTTCTTTTTTCTGTGCAAGGTGTTTATAGCTTCTTTTCATTATGTTAATAATATAGAGAAGGGTTTTGTGATGATGCTCTTTTTCAGCACAATCACCTCTGAAGTCTTCGTGATTCAAGCCGCAGGGTCTTTTGCTCTGCGTGTTACCGTGTAGTGTTTTAAGAGTTCTAATATAAATGAAATACCGTAGTGGCGAGACAGCGTTATAACCGAAAATCCAAAACCCCCGGCAATAAGAGTAATCGGCAGCCGTCCCAGTTTACCGGGGAGAGGGTGAGACCGAATGATCATATTCTGATCAATGAGTTTCTCTTCAGGCGGGGTGAAAGTTCACTTGCGGCTGAAATTGTTACCTTTTTTGCCGATCATGAGGGTGAGCGCTTCAAGTCTGTAGAGCTGGCAAAAGCTCTCGGATATACTGAATCAAAACAGCTCCCGGGTTTCTGGTATGTCTTGCATAAACTGCAGGAAGAGGGGACTCTGGATAAGGATTCCAACCGCTGTTACGGGATGTCAGGCACAGATGCCTCCACTTATGAAGACCATCTTGAGCTTGCCAAGCCCTTTCCTCTTCCCGGCAAAAAGCAGTATACCGTCGCCAAAAGCTATACTGGCCATATCTCCACTCATCCTAATGGTTATGGTTTTGTTGATGTTGAGGGGTTCGATGATGATATTTTCATCAAGGCTGGAGATATGGGCTTTTCTATTCATGGCGATGAAGTCGAAGTTCTGGTTTCCAAGGTGCCAGAGACTTACGCCTCGAAATCTACTCCCCATCAGCGGTGTGAAGGTGCGGTGCAGAACGTGATTACCCGTCGTGTTACAACGATTGTCGGTACGTTGACCAAAGCAAACCGCAGGTTTGTTCTTAAACCTGATGACCGGAAACTGCTGCCTGAAATTATTGTTTCCATAAAAAATTCTGCCAAGGCTGGCGACGGCCAGAAAGTGCTTGTCGGAGCTCTTGATTTCAGCAAAGAGGGAGTGATTCAGGGAAAGGTACTGGAGATTCTTGGGAAGGCAGGCGATTCAGCCGTCGAGGTGAGCGCCATTGCCCGCAGCAAGGGGATTGACGAAACCTTTGATACAGCGCTGCTTGATTTTGCGGCATCTGTCCGTGAGGGCATTACCGAAGAAGAGGTGAAAGGCAGGCTTGATCTTCGTGACAAAGTTGTCTTTACCATTGATCCTGTCGATGCCAAGGATTTTGATGACGCCTTGTCAGTCGAGCTTCTTGATGACGGGCTTTACAGAATCGGCGTTCATATCGCCGATGTTTCACACTATGTGCCTGAAAATTCTCCCCTTGACCGTGAGGCTTTGAAACGGGCGACCTCAGTCTATCTTGTCGATCGGGTGATTCCCATGCTGCCGGCCAGACTCTCTGAACAGATCTGCAGTCTCAATCCCGGCGTTGACCGGATGGCGTTTTCAGTTTTCTTGTTGATAACACCGGATGGAGAAGTTCGCAAGCACGAGTTCCATAAAACGGTTATTCATTCCAAACGTCGCTTTTCCTATGAAGATGTAGAGGAGATACTGAAACGGGGTGAAGGTGACTACGTGACTGAACTGCAGTCACTTGACCGTCTCAGCATTATTCTGCGTGAAAAACGGTTCAAACATGGAGGGCTTGATTTTGACACTGAGGAGGTGCGTTTCAAGCTTGGCCAAAAGGGCGAACCGCTGGAAGTGATAAAAAAAGAGCGTCTTGGCAGTCATCGTCTCATTGAGGAGTTTATGCTGCTTGCCAATCGCAAGGTGGCAAAATATCTGACCAGGACCTTCAGGGAGAACAAGAAGGAGCCCCAGCCGGTTATTTACAGGATACATGGCGCTCCACAGCAGGAAAAGGTGCTTATTCTTGCAAATTTTGTCAAGAGGCTCGGCTTTGACCTCAAGCTGAACCGGGGCAAAGAGGGGCCAATTGTTTCCGCACAGGTGCTTCGTCAGCTCTTGCAGCAGGTGAAGGGTAGTAATGTTGAGTTTCTGGTCAGTGAGCTGGTGTTGCGCTCCATGTCGAAAGCGGTCTATACCGGAGACAATGTCGGCCATTACGGGCTTGGTTTTGAACATTACACGCACTTTACCTCTCCGATCAGGCGTTATCCTGATCTGATTGTTCATCGTATGCTCTTTGAATATGAGAACCTCCGCAAGAAGCGCCGCAAGATTACTCCGGCAAGGCTTGCTGAGCTGACCGATAAAATCCAGACAGTCTGCCAGATATCCAACGAGCGCGAAAAGAGCGCTGTTGAGGCTGAGCGTGAGTCGATCAAACTCAAGCAGGTTGAGTATATGGCAAGCCATGTCGGCAAGGTTTATCCCGGAGTTATTTCAGGGGCAACCGATTACGGTATCTATGTAAGAATGGTTGACTTTGCTATTGAAGGCATGGTGCATATGCGGAACCTCACCGATGATTACTATGAGTACGATGAGGCGACCTATTCCCTTGTAGGAAAACGTCGCAAAAAACGATTGCAGATAGGTCAGCGGGTCAAAGTCAAGGTGAACAGTGTGGATATGCAGCGACGTACCATTGATCTTGTTATAGAGTAGGTTTTCTTCACTGCCGTTGCTGTTCTTTGCAGAATCATAACCACTTGATATAGAAATACCAAGGTGTGTCAGGATATACTATGAATACAGATACGGAGAGGCTGAAACTGATCCTGAGTACTGCAAATGAAGGGTATTGGGACTGGAATCTGCCTGCAGATCGGGTTTACCTGAGCCCACGGTTTTTGGAATTTACCGGCTACTCTTCCGATACTGCGGAATTTGACACCGCATTTATGAAAATGATTATTCACCCCGATGATCATCATAAATTTTTCTTTACGACACAAGATTCTTTTCAGGAAAAAAAAGAGATGTCGATCATCACCTGCAGGATGATATCGAAGAGTGGCACGATTCGCTGGATAGAAAGCAGAGGAAGCATCGTTGAACATGATAACGATGGAAACGTTGTACGAATGGTTGGTACCGTTGTTGATATCACTGAGCGAAAAGAGGCTGAGGATGAACTTCACAAGTTGAACCGTACCCTTTTGACAATCAGCAATTGCAATCAGGCGCTTCTTCATGCTGATAATGAAGTGGAATTATTGCGTGATATCTGTCGCATTGTCGTTGAGGCCGGTGGATATCGTATGGCTTGGGTCGGATATGCAGAAAATGATAAGGAAAAAAGTGTACGACCTGTTGCTCAGGCCGGTTTTGAGGATGGTTATCTCGAAACGCTTCTGCTCTCCTGGGCAGATGTTGAGCGTGGGCGAGGCCCAACAGGAAGAGCAATTCGTACTGGCAAGCCATGTTCTATCAAGAATATGTTAGTAGACCCGGAATTTGCGATATGGCGCCAGGAGGCAATAAAGCGAGGTTATACTTCCGCTCAGAGTGTGCCGCTGAAAGCTGATGATAACGTGTTTGGAGCATTAACTATTTATTCTCCGTTCCTGGAGGCTTTTAATGCTGAGGAGACGAAACTGCTTACGGCTCTGGCTGACAATTTGGCGTATGGAATTACGATGTTGCGAAACCGTAAGGCACGGGAACTGGCTGAAGAGGAGCTGCGTCAAAGTGAGGCCCGCTACAGAAGCCTGTTTCAGAACAAGCAAACGGTGATGCTGATCATTGACCCAAAGGATGGCAGGATTGTTGATGCCAATCCGGCAGCAGAAACATTCTATGGATGGGAGCAGGCTGAGCTCTGCCAGATGAAAATCAGTCAAATCAATATGTTGACAGAGCAAGAGGTACAATCAGAAATGGAGCTGGCCCGCCAGGAAAAGCGTAATTTTTTTACTTTTCGCCATTGCCGTGCTGACGGATTAGTTCGCGATGTTGAAGTTTTCAGCGCTCCTATTTTCATTGCCGGCAGATCTCTGCTTTATTCCATCATTAATGATGTTACCGAACGCAAGGAGTTCCAGGAGGCACTTCTTGCCAGCAATGAACGGATGCGTCTTGTCATGGCTGCGACCAATGCAGGTATTTGGGAGAGTGAATTGAGCTCAAATATCGATATTTGGTCAGATGAATTATGGAAGCTCTTTGGACTCAAACCACAAAGTTGTGAGCCTTCACTGGAAAACTGGCTCAAAACCATTATTCCGGAAGACAGGGAGAAGGTTGAACAAGCTGTCATGGAAGCATTAAAATCAGGTGGTGAGTTCAACAGTATATGGCGAATTCGTGATGCTGATGGAAAAGTTCGCTGGCTGATGTCCAAAGGAAATCCGGTTAAAGATTCCGAAAGCAAGATTATATCCCGCTATTCGGGAATAGTTCTTGATATCACTGAGCGAAAGAGGGCGGAAGAGAAAAAACAGCAATTGGAATCGCATCTTCGCAAATCCCAGCGTCTTGAAACCATTGGAACACTTGCCGGCGGTATTGCACATGATCTTAACAACATTCTCACTCCTATCCTCGGCTATGCTGAACTTGGGATGTTAGAGCTGACAGAAAAGGAGTCGCTGCATGACTATTTCAATGAAATCAGTCAGGCAGTCATGCGTGCCCAGAGCCTTGTCTCACAAATCCTTCTCTTCAGCAGGGCGCAGGAAAGTACTCCGACTATCGTCAGTGTTCAAGCTGTTCTTGCAGAAGCGCTGAAGCTTCTTCGTCCCTCAATACCTGTCACGATCACCATTGAACAGCATATTGACAAGAGTTGCAGGAACATTCTTGCCGATTCAGCACAAATCCATCAGGTGATTGTCAATCTTTGCACCAATGCATTCCAGGCAATGGAAGATTCCGGAGGAACGCTGACCATTGAGCTTAAAGAGATTACTACGGGAACGGACCTCCAGGCACAGCATCTTGATCTTCCAGCAGAAACGTATGTACAGCTCAGCATTTCCGATACCGGAACTGGGATGGATGATGCTACCCTGGAACGTATCTTTGAGCCTTTTTTTACGACAAAATCGGTCAATAAAGGGACCGGGCTTGGACTTTCCGTTGTTCACGGCATAATTACAAGCTTTAAGGGGAAGATTATTGTTGAGACCAGGCAGGGCAAAGGAACCACATTCCGGGTATATCTTCCGGTCGTTAATGATCAGCTTGTAAAACCCGCAAGTAAAGAAACTCCCGGACATGGACATGGTCGCATACTTCTGGTTGATGACGACCTGGCCTTACTCCGGGTGGTGACGAAAATGATCACCAAAATCGGGTTCACCGTTCAAGGGCTAAGCTTGCCGCTGGAGGCAGTAGAACTGTTCAGGCAGAATCCTGAAAAATTTGATCTTCTCATTACCGACCTGATTATGCCGGAAATGACCGGAATCGAGCTTGCCGAAGAACTGCATAAGATCAATCCTCAGATGCCGGTTATCCTTATGACTGGCTATGGCAAGGATCTTGATCCATTACTGCTTTCCAGTTGTTATGGAATCAACCAATTCCTGAAAAAGCCGGTGAAACTGACAGAGGTGGCGTTAGCAATTAATGCATTGTTGTCTCACCAGCATTAACAGCATTGGCCACATATAGGCTTATCTGGCCAATAATTCGCTTATTTTTAATCAAAAGGGTTCACCCACATAACTTCCTTTTGTACATTACTCATGTAAGTTGAGCTTTGTGTTTTCTATAAAAATAATCAAAACATCAAGGAGATCACGATGAAGGGGAATCCTAAAATGATTGAAAAACTTAACAGCCTGCTTACTGATGAGCTTACTGCGATTAACCAGTATATGGTTCACTCTGAAATGTGCAGTAACTGGGGCTACGAAAAAATTCACAAGGCTGCTGAAAAGCGTGCGATTGATGAAATGAGGCATGCAGAAAAGCTTATTGGCCGAATTCTTTTTTTTGAAGGAATTCCGATTGTCAGTAATCTTAAAAAGATTACGATTGGTTCAGAAGTTGCGGCTCAGCACCAAAACGATTTGAATTCTGAACTTGATGCCGTTGCCTCATACAATGAAGCTATAAAGATTGCTGTTGAGTGTGGTGATAATGGTACTCGGGAACTACTTGGCGCGATCCTCAAAGAAGAAGAGGCCCATCTTGATTGGCTTGAGGCACAGCTTGAGCAGATTAGCCAGATGGGTATCCAGAACTATCTTGTCGATAAGCTTGTATAATGTTCTGCTATAGCTCTCATCGCGCGACAGGAGCTTTACAACCTCTACCTGTACCAGGGAACGCCGAGCTCCAGCTCGGCATCTTGTGCTCTTTTTCTCCCGAGCCGGGGCTCGACATTCTCATCTTTCAGAAAATAAATACAGAAATTTACAAGTAACAAAAATGCTTGATTTTAAGATTAACGAACAGAACTGCATTCATTGCGGCCAGTGTGTTGCTGATTGCCCCGCGAGTATAATTTCTATGGAGGATGATGGCTATCCCTTCATTGCCCTTGACAAAGAAGCCCGGTGTGTCAAGTGCCAGCATTGCCTGGCTATCTGTCCAACTGAATCGGTCTCTATATTTAGTTTAGATCCCGCAGACAGTCGCTCTCTTGTCGGTGGACTCCCTGATCCTGACAAACTTGAGATCCTGATGAAAGGTCGGCGGTCTGTACGGCGCTACAAAAATGAAAATCTTGATCCAGCACTTTTACAAAGGCTTTTAGAGGTTGCTTGGCACGCTCCTACCGGAGTGAACTCACGTCAGGTTTGTTTCACCGTGCTGGATAGCAAGGATAAGGTTGCACAATTGCGTGAGGAAGTGATGGCCGGACTGGTAAAACTGGTTAAAGAAAATGCTTTGCCTCAAGGGATGGAGTTCTTTGCCAACTTTGCCCGGATATGGGAGGAACATCAAACTGATATCATTTTCCGTGGCGCTCCTCATCTGCTGATCGCCTCTGCACCAATGAGAGTAGCATCACCGATGCCGGACTGCCTGATTGCACTTTCATACTTCGAGCTGTTCGCCCAAGCCAACGGGATAGGAACCGTTTGGAATGGTCTGGCAAAATGGGCTATCAACGACCTTGTGCCAGCCACCCGCCATCTGCTTGGAATTCCGGATGACCATTTGATCGGCTATGTCATGGCATTTGGCAAACCTGCTGTTCAGTATTACCGTACGGTCCAGCACGGTCCAGCGCTGATTCATCGGGCATTATAGCGGGCAAGCCAAACCAAAACTTCGGAGACCCCTCAGCGCTTAAAAGTCGCTCCTAAACAATTGTCTTAATGGCTTTCTTTACCGGTTCACCTGCTATTGTCCATTTAATTGAATCTTGATGAAGTGAAGCATAAAAAGAGTGAAATTGCGCATAAGAAATCAACGAGGTGATAACCACAGAGCCTACAAGTTTTTCAAATATGGTAAATAACCACTGTTGAGCCTCGTTACTGTGATCTCTGAATGGCCATGGAAAGGTCAAAAACAGAAGGGTAATAAAGACTATCAGTCCAGTAACGCTAATAGAATACTCTAATTTTTTCTGTTTTTTTGCATATAAAAGACGGTCTTTTTTTGATGCCAGTATCTTGCCTTCAATGATCGGCTCTTTACGATGTCGTTCAACAAGCTGAACGGGGTTATCGTGAAAGAGAATCGTGTAGTCATTTTGATTGGCATATTTTATGCACTTATGGACAAAAACCTGACAATCAAGCTGCAGGAGAGAAATGTTGGGATTAAGAAGTCTGAGAACCCAGGATTTATTTTCAAACGACAGCGTTCCGTGAGTATCGGTTATGGCACTTAACAGGATATATTTTTTACTTTCCAGAAAAAGAGCGACGTCACTTTCTTTAACAGCATCTTTCATCTCGGTAACAATTTTTTCTGCATCACTGGATGCCTGGTCATACATCGGCCACCATTGATTGCTTTTAAAAATTACAATCAGAGATTCATCTTCAAAGTCACTTGTAAACACGATTTTTGCATGCATAATTGTTGCGACTCCTCAATGTTTATGAGAGTTTGTTATTTATAAATGAGTTCTGCTTCCTTATAGTCACCAATCCTTGTAAACAGCCCGAAAACCAACCTTGACTGACACAACAATCTTTGTGTTAAAATCGTTGTCGAAACCGGAAAAAACAGTTTTTTATTATAAATCTAAAGCAGAATATAAGGAAAATACTAAACGAAAAAGCCCAATGACGGGCATGCCGGCTTAAATTTTTTCCAGACCTGCCAAAGGATTTTAGATAACGATTACGAAGGGTTAGGTTGCAAAAACCTCATTGCAGAGGTGTCGATTATCGGACTCAGGCTTAACATTGGTTAGAGGCTCTGATCGTCGGTTGAGGCAACAGCGTCAAGCTTTGCCGTCATCTTCTCGCGGTATTCAACGATTTCATTTCGAAGAGAGGCCAGCCTCGCGATCTTGCTGTCAATCTGGTTGATATGATTGTCCAGAATTGCGATAAGCTTCGGCACCATGATATCTGTCCTCCTGGCATCTCCGTAAACCTTGTAGAGCTCCTGAAATTGCTGGATGCTCAAGCCCAGTTCCTTGAGCTTGATGATGAACTTGATGCGTCGAATGATATAGGGCGTGTAGCCACGGTTTGCGCCTTCGGCCCTTTCCACTGATTCAATGATGCCCATCTCTTCCCAGTAGCGAAGTGTCCTTGTGGTGATGCCAAGCTGTTTCGATAGCTGGCTTATCGGTACAATCTCCTCTTTGGTCTGCTCTTTATTTTTCATCTCTTTCGTTTGAAGCATTCTGGGAACGCCGAGCTCCAGCTCGGCATATTATTCCTCTTTTCTGCCGAGCTGGAGCTCGGCGTTCCCGGAGAAAGATGTAAAGCACATCCTGCTCTTGCGGCAAAATATAAAAAAATAATTATCTTCTTGTATTGACTTTTACGTAAACGATATATTATATTTGTTTCCGGAACAGGGTTTACTCTGATCCTCAGAGAGGATCCGGATAGGTCAAGTGCGGAATAGGCAGGCAGAGCTCTGGTGCGTAAGGGGGTTCACCATACCAATAAAAAATTGAAACGATCATTCAAGGAGATACTGATGTCTGCAGTAATTGCGTCATATAAAACCAGGAAAAAGGTTCGTTTTGTGACTGCCACCAGTCTTTTCGATGGCCATGACGCTACCATCAACGTCATTCGTCGGATTTTGCTGGCTTCCGGGGCAGAGGTGATTCATTTAGGCCACAATCGTTCGGTCGAAGAGATTGTGACGGCGGCTATCCAGGAGGACGCCCAGGGGATTGCCGTAAGCTGCTACCAGGGAGGCCATGTCGAATTCTTCAAATACATCATTGACCTTCTAAAAGAGAGGGGCGAAGGGCATATCAAGGTCTTTGGCGGTGGCGGCGGCGTGATTGTGCCCGATGAGATCGCCGGGATTGAAGCATACGGAGTACGGAAGATTTTTTCTCCGGAGGATGGACGCCGGTTGGGGTTGCAGGGGATGATCAACCTGCTGCTTGAGGAGTGCGATTTTTGCATTGAGCGCAACCCGGAAGAACAAATTGCCCAACTGGCCGGACAGGATGTCAGGGCAGTCAATACGCTGATCTCACTTGCGGAGCAGGATGTACGTGATCACACCCAGGGCTACGGATCGCTTCGTCAGAGAATTCAGGAGCTTGGCAGGGATGTGCCGGTTATCGGCATCACCGGCACCGGTGGCGCTGGCAAGAGCTCGCTGACCGATGAACTGGTGCGCCGCTTCACCATCGACTTCCCCGACAAGTCCGTTGCCATCCTTGCCGTTGACCCTTCCCGCCAGCGGACCGGAGGCGCCCTGCTTGGGGATCGCATCAGGATGAACGCCATCAATTCGAAAAAGGTCTACATGCGTTCACTTGCCACACGGGATTCGCAGACAGAGTTGTCGGCGGCCATACAGGATGCTCTTGACGTTGTGCGGGCTGCAGGCTATGATCTTGTTGTCGTTGAAACCAGCGGTATAGGGCAGGGAAATGCCGGTGTCGTGAATATCTGTGATGTTGCGATCTATGTGATGACGAGTGAGTTTGGTGCGCCGACACAGCTCGAAAAGATCGATATGCTCGATTTTGCCGATCTGGTGGTCATCAACAAGTTCGAACGGAAAGGGGCTGAAGATGCGCTGCGCAATGTTCGCAAGCAGTATCGACGCAACCGCAACCTCTTCGAGGGGGCTGACGAGGCGCTTCCGGTCTTCGGCACCATCGCCTCACAGTTCAATGATCCCGGAACCAATACCCTGTACAAGGCACTGATCGAGACGATCAACAGGAAAAAGGGCGCTGGCTGGAGTTCATCATTTGTTGTTGACGAGAGCAACAGCCTGAAGCGCTCGGTCATCTCCGCCGACCGAGTCCATTATCTTGGCGAGATCGTCCATACCGTAAGAAACTACCATGTAAAGGTCAAGGAGCAGTCCAGCGTCGCACGCCGTCTCTTCCAGCTCGAAGGGGCAAGGGAGGTGCTTGTGAACGAAGCGACCCTGGTGGAGATCGACTGGCAGGTAGCGGCGTTCGGCTCAAAGCTGACGCTGGAGTCGAAGTCGATTCTCAATGAGTGGCCGGCGATGAAAGATGCCTACAAGCGCGACCAGCTCGTGACGGTGGTCAGAGGGCGCGAAATCCGGAGCGACCTCTCTACGACCTCTCTCTCCGGTACCCGAATTCCGAAAGTTTGCCTGCCCGGCTTTGCCGATTTTGGCGAAATTCTGAGATGGAGCATGCTTGAGAACGCTCCGGGTTACTTTCCGTTTACAGCGGGTGTTTTCCCGTTCAAGCGTACCGAAGAGGATCCCAAGCGCCAGTTTGCTGGAGAGGGTTCGCCCGAACGGACCAACCGCAGGTTCCACTACCTCAGCCAGGACGATGATGCCAAACGCCTCTCCACTGCCTTCGACAGCGTCACGCTCTATGGCGAGGATCCCGACTTTCCGCCCGACATCTATGGCAAGGTGGGGGAGAGCGGTGTGTCGATCTGCACGGTTGACGACATGAAGAAGCTCTATGCCGGTTTCGACCTCTGTGCACCAAACACCAGCGTCTCCATCACCATCAATGGCCCTGCGCCGATGATGCTTGCCTTCTTTTTCAATGCGGCCATCGATCAGCAGACCGCCATCTTCCGGGAAGCGAACGGCCGTGAGCCTTCGACCGAGGAGTATCTGAAGATTCGTGACTGCACCCTGCAAACGGTGCGAGGCACGGTTCAGGCCGACATTTTAAAAGAGGACCAGGGCCAGAATACCTGCATCTTCTCGATTGAGTTTGCCCTGAGAATGATGGGCGACATTCAGCAGTACTTCATCGACAAATTGGTGCGCAACTACTATTCGGTCTCAATCAGCGGCTACCATATCGCCGAGGCCGGGGCAAACCCTGTCAGTCAACTGGCGTTCACCCTTTCCAACGGCTTTACCTACGTTGAGTACTACCTGTCGCGTGGCATGAACATCGACGATTTCGCACCGAACCTCTCCTTCTTCTTCAGCAACGGTCTTGATCCCGAATACTCGGTGATCGGGCGCGTCGCCCGTCGTATCTGGGCGGTTACCATGCGCGACAAGTACGGTGCCAACGAAAGAAGCCAGAAGCTGAAATATCATATCCAGACCTCGGGCCGCTCGTTGCACGCCCAGGAGATGGATTTCAACGATATCCGTACCACCCTTCAGGCGCTGATGGCTATCTATGATAACTGCAACTCGCTCCATACGAACGCCTACGACGAGGCGGTGACAACCCCTTCCGAGGAGTCGGTGCGCCGGGCCATGGCGATCCAGATGATCATCAACAGGGAGTTCGGGCTTGCCAGGAACGAGAACCCGCAGCAGGGCTCGTTTATCATTGAGGAGCTCACCAACCTTGTCGAAGAGGCTGTGCTTGCCGAGTTTGAGCGCATCGACCAGCGCGGTGGCGTGCTTGGGGCGATGGAGACACAGTACCAGCGAGCGAAGATTCAGGACGAGTCCATGCTTTACGAGCACAAAAAGCACAGTGGCGAACTGCCGATTATCGGGGTGAACACCTTCCTCAAACCTCGTGCGGATGAGGATGGCTGTCAAATGCCGGGTGAGCTTGCCAGAGCAACGAAGGAGGAGAAGCAGCAACAGATCGAGAACCTGCGGGCGTTCCAGGAGGCAAACCGTGAAGCTGCCGGGGTGGCGCTCAAAAGACTCAAGGATGTTGCGGTATCGGGCGGCAACATCTTTGCCGAGCTGATGGATACCGTTCGGGTCGCCTCCCTCGGTCAGATCACCCATGCGCTCTACCAGGTTGGCGGAAAGTACAGAAGAAACATGTAAGAGAAACAATCCAGGGAGTTGAACAATGAGTGAACAAGTTTTTGTTGTGGGGGCCAAAAGGACTCCTTTCGGATCACTGAACGGCATGTTTGCCGAAATTGAGGCGACGCAGCTCGGTGCGGCGGCAATGAGAGGTGCGCTCGCTGCCGCCGGTATCGACGGGACAATCGTGGATGAGGTCATTGTAGGGCAGGTACTCTCAGGCGGATGCGGTCAGGCGCCTGCCCGCCAGGCGATGCGGGCAGCAGGCATACCGGACAGCGCCCATGCACTGACCATCAACAAGGTGTGCGGAAGCGGGCTGAAGGCTATCATGCTCGGTGCCGACAGCATCAGACTTGGCGAATCGAACGTGGTTGTCGCAGGAGGCATGGAGAACATGTCAATGGCCCCCTATTTTCTCAGGAAGGCCCGCAGCGGTTACCGCATGGGGCACAGCCAGTTGTTTGACATGATGATCTATGACGGCTTGCAGGATCCCTCTACCGGTCGTCACATGGGCGAGATTGGCGAGGAGAGCGCCGCCGCAGGAAATATCACCCGCGAAGCACAGGATGCGTTTGCGACTCGCTCTTATGAGCTCGCCCGGGCGGCAATCAGTGGAGGAGTCTTTGTCGACGAAATTGTGCCGGTCGTCAAGAAGGGACGCAAGGGTGATGAAATCTTCGATACCGATGAGGAGCCATTCCGGGGAGACACCTCAAAGTTTTCTCAACTAAGACCGGCATTTCAAAAGGATGGAACCATCACCGCAGGCAACGCCTCAACCATCAGTGATGGCTCCGCCATGCTGGTGCTTGCCGGTGAAGCTGCGGTCAAGGGAAACGGTCTTGCGCCGAGAGCGCGCATTCTGGCTTCGGCGACCGAAAGTCGGCATCCCGACAATTTTCCGGAGGCCCCGATCGGATCGATCCAAAAAGCTTGCAGCCGTGCTGGCCTGTCTCTCTCCGATATTGACCTCTTTGAAATCAACGAGGCATTCTCCACCGTACCCTTGTTGGCAATCAATGCGCTTGGCCTTCCTCTCGAAAAGGTCAACGTCAACGGCGGAGCCTGTGCTATTGGTCATCCGATCGGCGCCAGCGGTGCACGTCTTGCCATGACGCTGATTAACGAGCTGCATCGCAGCGGCAAACGATACGGCCTTGCGACCCTTTGCATCGGCGGAGGCGAAGCCGTTGCGGTTATCTTTGAACGAATCTGAACCAAAATCCAAAGCGGAGCTACACCATGATCACATCCATAGGCGTCCTCGGCGCCGGACAGATGGGCAACGGTATCGCCCATGTTTTTGCACAGCAGGGATACGATGTTGTGCTGTTCGACATCTCGGAGACGCAGCTTGAAAAAGCGGTGACCACCATACGCCGGAACCTTGAGCGCCAGGCAAAGAAAGGGGTGATTCCCGAGTCGCTTGTCGCCGAAAGTGTTGACCGCATCACCACCACGACGGAGATGACGGATCTCTCCAATGTCGATTTCGCTATTGAGGCAGTGACCGAACATGAGCCGCTCAAGCTTGAGATTTTCCGAAAGCTCGACAACATCGTCAAGGCAGGCTCAATCCTTGCCTCCAACACCTCGTCAATCCCGATCACTAAAATTGCCTCTGCGACTACCCGTCCTGACAAGGTGATCGGTATGCACTTCATGAACCCGGTGCCGATGATGAAGCTGGTCGAGATCATTCGCGGTCATGCCACCAGTGATGAAACCTTCGAGGAGACCGCCCGGCTTGTTGGCCTGCTCGAAAAGCAGATGGCCGTGTCGCAGGATTATCCCGGCTTTATTGTCAACCGCATCCTGATCCCCATGATCAACGAGGCAATTTTTGCCCTCTATGAAAGCGTCGCAACAGCCGAGGATATCGACAACGGCATGAAGCTCGGAACGAACCAGCCGATGGGCCCGTTGGCGCTCGCTGATTTCATCGGTCTCGACACGGTTCTCGCCATTGCCAATGTGCTCTATGAGGGGTTCAAGGATCCGAAATACCGCCCGTGCCCGCTTCTCGTCAAGATGGTCAATGCGGGGTACCTGGGTAAAAAATCGGGACGCGGCTTCTATATTTATTAAAGGAAAATTTTTCAGGTGAACGACAACCAATCTGACAGAAAAACGATATGGAATACAGTAAACTGCTGATTGAAACGAAGGACGGCGTGGCGCTTGTGACGGTTAACAGCCCCAGGACGATGAACGCACTAAGCAGCGAAGTGCTTGCCGAACTGCTTGGCGCCTTTACGGAGCTTGAGGCGGACAGTTCGGTTAAAGCCATCGTCCTGACTGGCGCCGGTGAAAAGGCCTTTGTGGCCGGAGCCGACATTACGGAGATGTCATCGATGAGTTCGCTTGAAGGCCACCGCTTCGGAAAGGCTGGACAGCGGGTGATGCTGCAGCTTGAAAAGATGACCACGCCGGTCATTGCTGCCGTCAACGGCTATGCGCTCGGCGGCGGTCTGGAACTTGCTCTCGGTTGCGATTTTATCTACGCCTCACAAAATGCGAAGGTGGGGTTTCCCGAAGTGACCCTTGGCATCATTCCCGGCTTCGGTGGCACCCAGAACCTTCCTCGCCTTATCGGCCGGGGACGGGCAAGCGAGATGATCTTCACCGGCAGGATGATCACTGCGGCAAAAGCATGCGAGTGGGGAATTGTCAACGATGTCTTTGAGGCTGGCGAGCTGATTCCAAAAGCGCTGGAGAGCGCCAGGGCCATTGCGTCGGTCGGTACCCTTGCCGTTAGCTACAGCAAGGATGCCATTGTCAATGGCCTGAACATGAGCAAAGAGGATGGCTTCCGTTACGAAGCCTCGCTTTTCGGCCTGCTCTTTTCGAGCGAAGACCAGAAAGAGGGGATGGGGGCGTTTACCGAGAAGCGCAAGGCTGAATTCAAAGGAAAATAAACCGGAGTGAATGTATGAATTTTGAACTGACCCACGACCAGAAAGTGCTGCAATCCGCAGTGCGCGACTTCGTTGAAAACGAGATCAAACCAATCGCCGCCAAAATCGACGAAGAACACAGGATTCCCGATGAGCTTGTCGCCCATATCTCAGAGATGGGGTTTCTCGGCAGCTACTTTCCCGAAGAGTACGGCGGAGCTGGCCTCGACATGATGTCCTACGCCATTCTGGTCGAAGAGATTTCCAAAGCCTGTGCATCGACCGGCGTTCTTGTTTCGGCCCATACCTCCCTCTGTTGCAATCCCATCTACGCCTTTGGTACCGAAGAGCAGAAGAAGGAGTGGCTGCCCGACCTCCTCGCCGGCAAGAAGATTGGCTGCTTTCTCCTCACCGAACCTGACGCCGGCAGCGATGCAGGCGGAACGACCACGACCTACCGCATCGAAGGCGACGAGGTCGTCATCAACGGTGCCAAGAACTTCATTACCAACGGAGGATACCTCGGTACAGGCATCGTGCTCGCTTCGTTCGATCGCAGTTTGAAGCATAAAGGGATAACAGCTTTCATCGTCGACCTGCAGTCTCCGGGCGTCATTATCCTGAAGAACGAAAACAAGATGGGCATTCGCGGAAGCTACACCACCGCCTTTGCGCTCGACAACGTGCGTGTACCGCTCAAGAATCTGCTCGGACAGGAGGGCAAGGGGTTCAACGTCGCCATGGATACCCTGGATGGTGGCCGTATCGGTATCGCCTCGCAGGCACTCGGCATTGCTGAAGGAGCTTTCGAACGTTCCGTCGCCTACGCGAAGGAGCGCAAGCAGTTTGGTCAGGCAATCAGCTCTTTCCAGGCCATCCAGTTCAAGCTGGCCGATATGTACGCCCGCATCGAAACAAGCAAGCTTCTGATCTACAAGGCCGCCTGGCTCAAGGACCACAAGAAGAAATTTTCCCTCGAGTCTGCCCTCTGCAAGCTTCATGCATCAGAGACCGCTTCCTTTGTAACCAAAGAAGCCATGCAGATTCATGGTGGTTATGGCTACATTGCTGACTACGAAATCGAACGCATGTACCGCGACGCCAAAATCACCGAGATCTACGAAGGGACGAGCGAGATTCAGCGCATCGTCATTGCAAAACAACTGCTTTCTTAACCTGATTACTGAAGTCGATGCCACCAATGGATGCAACTCGTGAAATATACTGGAACGTCGGGCACGGGGTCGTCGCCGTCATGTACCTGCTCACCATCGCGGCAGTGAGCGGCGCGGCCTTCGGCTTCAAAGAGAGGCTGGAGATTTGGCGCCAGGGAAAGCCTCTTGATCGTTTCGATCGGCGCGGCGACCGCGCACAGCGTATGCTTGCGACTGTCTTCGGCCAGACCCGCGTCTTCAGGGTCAAGGATGGAGGGGTGTTCCATTCGCTCTTTTTCTGGGGTTTTCTCACCCTGCTTGCAGGCACGATGCTCATCATGGTGCAGGCTGATTTCCTCCTGCCGCTTTTCAGGGTTACTATTCTGAAAGGGAACTTCTACAGATACTTCTCCCTTGTGCTCGACCTTGCCGGTCTGGTCGCCATCGTGATGCTCGGCGGCCTCTTCGTGCGCCGATTCCTCATCAAGCCGAAGGGGCTCGAAACGGTCGCCGACGACTATCGTATTCACGCCCTGCTTTTCACCATTTTGATCACCGGCTTTCTCATCGAGGGGAGTCGGATGGCCGTCACCGAACTGAAGCAGAACCCTGATCTCGCCTTGTGGTCTCCTGTTGGCTATGTATTTGCCCAGGCGCTCTCCTCTCTTGGCGACGGCGCCCTGCCTGGCCTGCACAAGGTGCTCTGGTGGTTCCATCTTCTGCTTGGGCTTGGCTTTATTTCAGTTATTCCCCGGACGAAGCTGCGCCACATCCTCACGACGAGCGGGAACAGTTTCCTTGCCCCCTTCGAGCCGAAAGGCACGATCGGCACGATCAATCTTGAGGATGAGAGCATTGAACAGTTCGGTGCTTCGAAAATCACCGACCTGACCTGGAAAGATCTGTTTGACAGCGACGCCTGTACCTCGTGCAAGCGATGCCAGGATCGCTGCCCGGCATACAGCACCGACAAGCCCCTCTCTCCGATGAAAGTGATCAAGGCGATAGGCAGCGTTGCCGAGACGTCACCGAAAAAGGGTCTCGTCGAGGCGGTGACGGCTGATGCACTCTGGTCCTGCACGACCTGCGGTGCCTGCCAGGACATTTGCCCGGCCAATATCGAGCACGTCAACAAGATTCTCGAAATGCGCCGTAACCTGACCCTCATGGAGGGCGAATTCCCGGGTGACGAGGTTCGCACCGCGACGAGCAATATCGAGGTGAACGGCAATCCGTTTGGTATGGCCTACGCTTCGAGGGGAGATTGGGCGAAGGGGCTTCCGGTCAGCATCATGCAGGAGAACAGTGATGTCGATATTCTCTATTTCGCTGGCTGCTATGCGTCGTTCGACAGACGCAACAGGGAGGTTGCCGCAAAATTCCTTCGTATCTGCGCGGCTGCCGGTGTGAAGGTTGGTATCCTTGGCAAGGAGGAGAAGTGCTGCGGCGAGCCGGTGAGGAAGCTCGGCAATGAGTACCTCTACCAGATGGTGGCTGCTGAAAACATTGAGACAATCAAGGGTTACAAGGTCAAGCGCATCGTGACCACCTGCCCCCACTGCTTCAACACCCTCAGCCGTGATTACCGGGATCTCAAGTTTGATGTGCCGGTCGAGCACTACAGCACCTTCATCAACAGGCTGATCGTGGAGAAGCGGCTGAAGCTTAAGCCGGAGCCGTTCGAGTTCACCTATCACGACTCCTGCTATCTCGGCCGGTACAAGGACATTTTCGAAGAGCCTCGCGCTGTTCTGAAGTCGGCTGGCGGCAAGCTCACCGAGATGAGCCGCTCAGGGTACGACAGCTTCTGCTGCAGTGCCGGAGGCGGCAGGATCTTTGCCGAGGAGAAGCTGGGCAGCCGCATCAACGTGAAGAGAGTCGCCATGGCCAGCGAAACCGGTATGCCGATTCTCGCCTCAAACTGCCCCTTCTGCCTGACGATGTTCGAAGATGGCATCAAGACCGGCGGGTTTGAGGGCAAGCTGAAGGTTCGTGACCTGGCAGAGATTGTTGCCGAGCGGATAGAAAAATAACAGGCTGCTCAACCAGCAGCTTTTCTGAAGAGTTGGCGATATATTTTAAGGAAAGGTATTGCATACGACAATTCAATTTCGTAAAATTTGTGGTATTGATTGACATGCACGTAAACGTAAATAATCATGAAGATACTTGTCTGCATTAAGCAGGTTCCTGACATGGAGTCACCTTTCAGGCCCAATGGATCCGCCACCTGGTTCGATGAGTCGGACCTTGCGTTCCGGATGAATGAATACGATGAATATGCGGTGGAGGAGGCGGTCAGGCTGAAGGAGCAGCTTGGTGGAGAGCCCGAAATCACGGTACTTTCAATCGGACCCGACCGGGTCATCGAGGCCATCAAAAAGGCGCTCGCCATAGGTTGCGACCGTGCTGTTCACATCCTTGAACCGGAGGTCGCATCCAGAGAGCCCTGGCAGATTGCCTCAATTATTGCGGCTTATGCCCGCGACAAGCAGTTTGATCTTCTCTTCACCGGTATGCAGTCGCAGGATCGTGGTTCCGCACAAGTCGGAGTTCTTGTTGCCGAGCTGTTGGGTATCCCGTCGACCACGACGCTGGTTGGATTTGCCTGGGCCGACGGCGTGGTGACGGCAACGCGCGAGCTTGAAGGGGGAGTAAAGGGCAAGGTCAGGCTCAGGACCCCTGCGCTCGTGACCTGCCAGCTCGGACTCAACTCTCCGCGCTATCCTACTCTTCCGAACATCATGAAGGCCAGAAAAAAAGAGATCAC
The DNA here is from genome assembly GCA_903836465.1 of uncultured Chlorobiaceae bacterium. GTDB lineage: Bacteria > Bacteroidota > Chlorobiia > Chlorobiales > Chlorobiaceae > Chlorobium. Next base: position 23,463 of record CAILRB010000054.1, on the reverse strand, counting down.
CACGCTTCAGGCTGGAGAGCTCTCCTCCGAGAAGCCGCTTACTGGTTCAGCAGCCTTTCGTCATCCTGAAAAGAAGGGCAGCGGAGTCGTTCTCGAAGGGAGTGTCGATGAACTGGTCGAAAAGGTACTTGTCATTCTAAAAGATAAAACAGCGGTTCTGCGCTGAGGAGACACATAAATGAAGCTCTTACTTGTTGGCGAATACAGGGAAGGCCGACTTCTCGATATCACAGCAGAACTCATGGGTTTTGCGGCAGCAATCGGTGGAGAGGCCTCCCTGTTTCTTGTCGGGAGCGCTGAAGAGGTTCCGGCATTCAACGGCACGCTCTACCTGGTCGATGCGAAGGTCTACGGCGAATACAACCCTGAAGTACATAAACAACTGTTGTTGAAGGCCGTCCAGGAGGAGAACCCGGATCTTGTCGTCTTTGTCCACTCCTCCTACGGCTGGGATCTTGCCCCCCGCCTTGCCGCAAGCCTCAAGGTTGCACAGGTCTCCGAAGTGATCGGTTTTGCCGGTAACGCTTATGAGGTGGGGTGCTGTAATGCAAAGATGCACCGTAACGTCACTCCTTTGACGTCGAAAGCGGTCATCACCATTCAGGCAGGAGCCTTTCCAGCCCTTCAGGAGGGAGGAACTCCTGTGGTGAAGGTTCTGTCGACCGATGTGGCTTCGACCACTGAATTTGTTGGCTATGAGCCCGCCGAAGCCAGGGATGTAAACCTGGCAAAAGCCGAGATTGTTGTTAGTGCCGGACGCGGGATCGGGAAAAAAGAAAATATCGAGGTGATTCGCAGTCTTGCAAAAGCTTTTGGTGGCGAGCTTGGCGCAAGCCGTCCCGTGGTCGATGCCGGATGGATCGATCATGGTCATCAGGTAGGTTCTACCGGCCAGACCGTTACCCCAAAGCTCTATGTGGCTTGCGGTATCTCAGGTTCCATCCAGCACCTTGCCGGAATGAAGAAGTCAGGATTTATTCTGGCCATCAACAAAGACAAGGATGCGCCTATAGGCGAAGTTGCCGATGTTCTTGTAGTAGCCGATCTGCTGCAGTTTGTTCCGGCACTGACGGCGAAGCTCTCCTGAGAAAGGCATCGTTTGAACTCCATGTCAATATCTCCTCTGCAGGCGAGTATAAAGTTGTATTTGCTGCTCGCTGCAGACAAGAACTGTTCATGATGTATATGCCGTCAGGGTATGAGTTAGACCGATTTGGCGGGTGGTTTTTGGGCGGAAAGCTTACCCCCGTAATGACCGAGAAGTGTCACAACCGGCAGCATGGAAAAAAGTAGTGCAAGATAGAGCCAGTACTCGATACCCTGACGGCTCATGACATCGGGAGAGCTGATTCTGATAAAAACAGCAGAGGCGCAAAGTGCAAAAAGCAGGCAGGAGAGTCTGATTTTTTTAATAAAGACAGGCGCTTTGGCACCACGATATTTTGTTTTCCAATCGTGGATACCGGAAAAAAAAGAGGCAGGAATAGCTAATACGACTATGAGAAGAAGATGTTCAACGGTATGCTCGAAATAGTTGTTGGCGGTTGAAAGTGTCAAGATCAGGTACAGCACGGCAACCGGGATCAGCCCGTTACTGAAATGTGCTGCGACGGCATGAAACAGAAACGTCTTTTTCATCTCTTTGAAGAATCCCTGACCAGGCATAGAAACGTTCTCCTTATTCGTATGTGTTGGAATGTTTAAAGATAAAAAGGTTTTGCAGAGACGTTTTCCAGTCGTTCTGATAAAAGCGGATTATGCCCCGAGAAAAGCTCTGAGAGAAGCCTTGTACCTGAAAAAGGCATCATGGCCTTTCGGCGTTATGCTGTAAATAGTTTGAGGCTTGCGATCCTGAATTTCCCTGTCACAACTTATATACTCGGCAGACTCAAGCATTCGCATGTGAACACTTAAATTACCGTCCGTTGTCCTGACCTGCTTTTTGATCTCCAAAAAACTTGCCTTATTGACAAAATAAAGAAATGAAAGTGCTGCAAACCGTATCCTTGCATGAATAACCTTATTAAGCAGTTGGTGGTTAAAATCGGCAGTAGCGCTGCCGACTGGCTTGTCGATTGGCTCTGATATGCCTATTTGAGCTAATCGGGCCTTAAGGATTGTATTCTCCTGTTCGAATTTTTTTTGCATAGTTATGTCCGATACAACTATACGACATTCCTGAGCGTCAGTGCTGAGGACGGCATCAATGCGAACCGTATGGTTGAGTTTAACAACGGTATCAGGGGGTACCGAAGCATCAGAAGAGGATGGCTTTCCTTCAATCAGGAGCATAACCTCACAGAATGGGTGCTCTCTCTGGCTGAACACCCTCGCCAGCAGGTCGTTAAAAGCGGGAAGACCTTCAGGAGAAACAAACCTGCCGAAACGATCTCCTATCAGTAGGGATCTTTCTATACCAAGCAGTTTTGTCGCTGTCAAATTGACTTGCCGTATCGTCCCCTCCCTGGTAAGCGTCAGATAGCCGAGCGGCGCGAAGTCATAAAGATCAGTGTAGCATTCCAGACTTTCTTCCAGCTCAGCCCTTGTCTGAAGCAGTTCATCCTGCTGCATCTCAAGCTCAATCTGGTGAACCGCAAGTTCATGAATAACCCGCTGCATCTCCTCAGGCGAACTGGAGAAATCAATATCTTTTTTCTTCTGCTCTGTGTTGAGGTGCGTCTCTGCCTGATGGCGCAATGCGGTTAAATCCTCCAAAAGGGCTCTGTTCTTTGTCATGAAACGCTTTTCTTATTTCTGCAGATTTATAACACTCAGACGTCCGTATAAAAAACAAAAAATACTTTCCGTTTGCCAATTTCCCTTACTAATTTTTCCATGAGCATCAAGGGACAATGCACTTTCAGCCTCTTTGCGGGCTGTGTTGTCTGGCCGCAACAGTGATCACGCCAATTATTTCACCTCCTGCATTTCGCTGCGGCCTGGCAATGAGTTCATAGTAGCGGAGTGAACCGTTTGACACTGTTACGGTCAAATCCCTGTGTACCGTATTCCCGGTCGCCAGCACTTTTCGCTTGACCTCCATAAGTTCAGCCGCGTTCTGCATATCAGGAAGCTCATCATCGCGTCTTCCAATCGAATCCGGTGCATGAAACTCATGCTGAGGATCGTCAAGCCAGATATAGCGGAACTCCTTGTCAACAGCCGCAACGATGATACCTGAACTTTCAATTGCAGCCCGGAAACGGTTTTCTGTTTCCCGAAGACTCTCTTCAAGTTTTTTGGCGACGCTAATATCGCTGAAGGTGATCACCAGCCCGTCAATCTGGTTTTCATGGGTACGGTATGGCATAATTTTTACCGTAAACCAGCGGCCGTCACTTGCCGGAACCTCTTTTTCACTAAACACCAGGCGACGAAGAACCTCACTGGCATTTTCAGCTAAATCAGGATACTGTAAATCGGTGACAATATCGGTTATAGGGCGTCCTACATCACTGGCAATCAGTTTTATAATGGATGCCGTCCTTGTCGTGAAACGGCGGATGTTGAGTTTATCATCAAGAAACAGTGTTGCAATATCAGTACTGTTCAGCAGGTTTTTCAAATCATTGTTCGCCTGCGACAAGTCACTCACCTTCAACTGGAGTTCGTGGTTCACCGTCTGCAGCTCCTCATTCATGGACTGCATCTCCTCTTTGGAGGTGGTCAGCTCCTCGTTAGCGCTCTGTAGTTCTTCGTTCGTTGACTGTACCTCTTCATTGTTGGATTTAAGCTCTTCCTGGGAAGTCTGCATCTCTTCCCGGATACAAAGAATCTCATCCCTTGCCTGACTCAGTTCCTGCTCAAGCACTGTCTGCCTGGTTTTTCCAATCTCCGCAGAAGAAGCCGGATACTGTAATGTCGCTGCGCCAAAGCTTTCGACATCAATAAAAACAATCAAAACGAGACCCTGCAAAGCCCCAGGCTTTTCAAGCTGCGTAATCGACAGATTAAACGTCTGCGTTACTCCGCTTGAAATGACATTCAGACCTCTTTTGGTAACAGTTCCTTTATGACGGAGCACACTCCCGAAAATGATACTCAATTCAAAGCGAAGCCCTTCGCGCGCCATGGCAAAAATGTTCCAGTTGGCCTTTCCTGCTGCGGGCTCAAGATATTTTCCCGTATGACCACTGATATAGATGATATCGCCTTTATCATTGGTCAGCACCGCTGCTGGAGTATAATACTCAAGAAGGAGCTGATCGGTCAAAGTCTTCAAATTGAGTGCGGAAGTTTTTGCTGTGGGTTGATCGACGGTAACATCCGAAAGTGCGGGTTGCGTGTGAGCAAACGAAAAGGATAAACCAGCGGACTCCGTACGAACCCCTTGAAGGCGACTGAAAAGTCGTGTTTTACTGTCAAGCGGCTTAAACAGATGAGTAAATGAACCCAGACTTTCGGCATTTCCTAACAAAAGAATACCTCCTGGATTCAAACTGTAATGAAAAAGAGGAAAAAGTTTTTTCTGCAGCTCCGGTTCCAGATAGATCAGCAGATTCCGGCAAACCAGAATGTCAAGCTTGGAGAAAGGGGGATCCATGATAACATTCTGATGAGCAAAGACTACCATTTCACGTATCTCGCGCGATATCCTGTAGCCATGATCATCCAGTTCAAAGAATCGTCGCAGCCTTTCGTCAGAAACTTCAGTTGCAATTTTCAGGGGAAAGCATCCTGAACGGGCCTTGTCGATAGCATCTTTATCAAGGTCTGTAGCAAATATCTGGAGTTTATAATTTCCGGAAGGGGTGAGTGTTTCAATTGTCTCCTTGAATATGATTGCCAGGGAAAAGGCTTCCTCACCCGTAGAACAGCCGACCACCCAGGCCCGTATGACAACTCCGGCTGGCCGGGCGGCAAGAAGTGACGGGATTGCCTTGAGTTTCAACGATTCCCACACTGCGGGATCGCGAAAAAAACAGGTGACCCCTATCAGCAGTTCCTTGAACAGCAGATCAGTTTCATGGGGGTTTTCCTGCAGAAAATGGACATAATCAGCAATTTTTTCAATTTGATGAATACCCATGCGTCGTTCAATACGTCGGTAGATGGTGCTTTTTTTATAGAGCGAAAAATCATGACCTGTCTGGATTCGTAAAAGAATCACCACTTTTTCCAGACCGCTCAGTACTTTTTCTGCCAGCGGAAAATCCTTTTTTACAACAAAGTGAACATGCCCGAGATAGGCGAGGAGTTTGCCCGGCAGTTCCTCAACTGGGGCGATGATGTCAGGCGTACAGGCAGCAATGGCGCTTCGAGGCATGCCGTCAAACTTGGCTGATGAAGGATCCTGCACAAAACTGCCACCACCTTTCTCTTTTATAGCACGCAATCCAAGACTTCCGTCGGAACCCATGCCTGAAAGAATGAGACCAATGCTTTGCTGATGCAGATCATCAGCAAGCGAGTGGAAAAAGAAATCAATGGGCAGACGAAGACCTCGAGGCTCTCCAGGATCAAGCAGATGCAATATTCCGTGCAGCAGAGACATATTCTTGTTCGGAGGAATCACATAAACATGATCAGGCTTAATTTTCAGGCGATCGCTGACCTGAACGACCGGCATAGCGGTAACCCGCTGAAGCAATTCAACCATCATATCTTTGTGTGTCGGGTCAAGATGCTGAACAATCACAAAGGCGACACCACATTTATCCGGAATATTTCTCAACAAAATTTCAAGTGCTTCAAGCCCTCCCGCTGAAGCACCGATACCAACGATCGGGAAAGAGGGCTCAACTCCCAGCAAAAGGGAGTTACTTTGAAGCTTCTTTTTGATCATGGTACTCTGTTGATTAGGTTTACATCAGAAAATCTTCCGGGGCGCAGAAATGATTCCTGAAGCTACGAAAGATTTCTGGTCAGCGGGTTTTGTTGTTTGTCCTTTAACTAACGTCTCGACGCAGATTTCCGATGCTTGATATCATGTGGCCGCTTTCTTGCGTCACTGTGCCGATTCCTCTTATTCCAATGTTTGCGTTGATAATGGTGCGTCCTGCTATTCCCCAGAGTAATGCCGACACGAACATCGACTTTCGCCTGGGCATCCACAGAGGGACTACCGAGAAGCATCCCTGAAATACCTAAAGTCAACCAGATTTTTTTATTCATCATGTTCTCAAAATAAAGCATCTCCGCAGTAGAGATTTGGTTAGTGAAAATAATAACGGAGTCCAATAGCACTGTTCAGACTGAGATTGTTATCAGTTGCAACTTCAGCTTCAGGCTTTGTCGCCTTACTTAATAAACTGTTAGCCAGCCCAAAACTCATATCCCTGCAGGCTCTCTGAAACTTTACTTTTGTCACCATTATGCGTGGATAAAGAAGAGAAATATCCATTTTCATCATAGCGTTGCATCAGATTGTCTTTCTTGCTATCCTTCAAATTGTCAGAAAAGCCATGGTACAGGATGTAGTTTGCTACACGAGTTCGAAAATCCTCGTCAGATTTCAGCTTTTCGGTAATAGACTTTTTTGCATGATCAAGTGACATAATCCACCCCGCCTTATTTGTTCGCATGTTGTAACGTAAGAAGATCAAACGTTACTAATGGTATTATTTCAGAAAACGGGAAAATCCTTTCTGTTATGCTGACTGTTACCATTTTTCCTTCACATCAATATACTTTATTTTTTAAAGTAACTTTAACTATTAAAGTTAATATTTTGTATTTAACATTCCCAGGAATCAATGGATGGTACCGGCTTACACTCACTTCCTTTTTGTATACTTGGGGGGAGGGGAGCCAGGCGATCATTGCACTCACAGGGTAACCAAATATTTTTGCAGTCTATGGCGTTGATAAACAAAATTTTAGCCCTTAACACCGGTTCATCAAGTATCAAGTTCTCGTTGTATGAGATCGGTGAAGCAGAGCGCCTTGTTTTTACTGGTTCCCTGAGCCGCATCGGCAGCTCTGGCAGCATGTTTTTCGTCCGGGATGCTCAGGGAAAAACTCTCGTCAGTGAGAGCGTTACCGCACAGCATCATGATGCGGCATCCCAATATCTCTTTTCGTGGATTGCGTCGCAGGGTGAGGTCTTCAAACCTGATGCGGTGGGTCATCGCATTGTCCATGGTGGTCCACTCTATTCCCTCCCTCAGTGCGTGACACCTGAACTTATTGCCTCACTTGAGACAATGACTCCTTATGCTCCAGAACATCTGCCACAGGCAATAAATGCTGTCAAATATATCGCGAAGCTGTTTCCGGAAACTCTTCAGGTAACCTGCTTCGATACCTCGTTTCACTCTACCATGCCTCCACTCGCCAGGCTCTACGCGCTGCCCGAATCCATTCGCCGCGAAGGCGTCCAGCGTTACGGGTTTCATGGCCTTTCCTATGAGTATATTCTTCTTGAACTCAGGCGACAGCAGGGTTTGCAGGTATTACAAAAGAAGATGATTTTTGCTCATCTTGGTCATGGTGCCAGCATGGCAGCCCTGAAAAACGGAAAAAGTATTGAAACGACAATGGGTTTTTCTCCGGCGGGAGGCTTGATGATGAGTACTCGTACAGGCGATCTTGATCCCGGAGTGATTTTGTTTCTGCTGCAGCAGGACAAGATGACCCCTGCCGCAATCAAAGAGATGGTCAATCGTCGCTCAGGACTGCTCGGCGTTTCAGGCATCACTGACGATATGCGCGAGTTGCTTGACGCTGAAAAGAGTGACGATCGTGCACGGGAAGCTGTTGCATTGTTTTGTTATCAGGCACGTAAATATATCGGGGCTCTTTCCACCGTCCTTGGCGGCCTTGATACTCTGGTCTTTACCGGAGGTATTGGTGAACACTCCCCTGAAATCAGGAGTCGAATCTGTACTGACCTGGAATTTCTTGGTGTAAGGATTGATGAGGAAAAAAACAGGAGAAATTCATCGCTCATTTCACCCGAGAACAGTCACGTGGAGATTCGGATTATGAGAACCAACGAAGAGCTGATGATTGCCCGCCACACCATGAGCATGCTGAAAAAGTAACTGAAATGAACATCTATCCATAAAGAGTACGATGAAAAAGAGCCCCATAGCACCGGAAAAAGTGCCACTGACACCGCTTTCTCAAGAGGAACTTCACTCGATCAATGCCTACTGGCGTGCGGCAAACTATCTTTCTGTCGGACAGATATACCTGATGGACAATCCGCTACTCAAAGAGCCGCTGAAACCTGAGCATGTCAAGCCCCGTCTTCTGGGACATTGGGGCACCACTCCCGGACTGAATTTCATCTATGTGCATCTTAATCGTATAATCCGGCAACGGAACCTTGATGTACTCTACATTGCGGGTCCCGGTCATGGCGGTCCTGCCCTGGTGGCCAATGTCTGGCTTGAAGGTACCTACAGCGAATATTATCCCACGGTTTCGGAAGATGAAGCCGGTATGAAAAATCTGTTCAGGCAGTTTTCATTTCCCGGAGGAATTCCAAGTCATGTTGCCCCCGAGACCCCGGGCTCCATCCATGAAGGGGGCGAACTTGGTTATTCGATTTCACATGCATTCGGAGCTGTATTTGATAATCCTGATCTTGTCGCGGCATGTGTTGTCGGTGATGGTGAAGCTGAAACAGGCCCACTGGCAACATCGTGGCATTCGAACAAATTTCTCAATCCCGCCCGAGACGGAGCTGTGCTTCCGATTTTGCACCTGAATGGATATAAAATTGCCAATCCAGCTTTTCTTGCCCGCTTGCCGCACGATGAACTGGAGAGTCTGATGCAAGGGTACGGATACACGCCCTGTTTCGTTGAAGGTTCCGATCCTGAAACCATGCATCAGAATATGGCTGCTGCGCTTGATGCCTGTTTTGAAAAGATTGCTCAAATTCAGCGTGAAGCTCGGGAGCACGGCCACCAGAAAAGACCGAGCTGGCCCATGATTGTTTTGCGCTCCCCGAAAGGCTGGACTGGACCAAAAGAGGTTGACGGCAAAAAAACCGAAGATTTCTGGCGATCACACCAGGTGCCTTTTGCCGAGGTACGAGAAAACCCGGCTCATCTGAAACTGCTTGAAGAGTGGATGCAAAGTTACAGACCGGAAGAGCTCTTTACACAATCAGGTGCACTAAAACCGGAACTGAAGGCTCTGGCTCCTGCAGCTCAGAAACGAATGGGAAGCAGCCCTCATGCCAACGGAGGAGTTCTTCTGAAACCGTTGCTTATGCCTGATTATCGGCAGTATGCTGTTTCCATCCCTTCTCCGGGAGCGGTTATGGCCGAACCGACAACTGTTATGGGCATTTTTTTACGAGATGTCATGAAAATGAACGAACAGGCATCCAATTTTCGAATATTCGGGCCTGACGAGACGGCATCCAACAGGTTTGGAGCACTCTTTGAAGTCACTGACCGTGTCTGGATGGATAAGGTTATGCTCTATGACGATCATTTATCCCCTGATGGCCGGGTCATGGAAATTCTCTCCGAACATACCTGCCAGGGCTGGCTTGAAGGCTATCTGCTCACCGGAAGACATGGATTTTTCTCCTGCTATGAGGCATTTATCCATATTATTGATTCAATGTTTAATCAGCATGCAAAATGGCTGAAGATAACTCGTGATGAAATTCCGTGGCGCCGTCCGATTGCCTCACTGAACTATTTATTGACCTCGCATGTCTGGCGACAGGATCATAACGGGTTTTCCCATCAGGATCCCGGATTTATCGATCATGTCGTCAACAAGAAAGCCGGTGTTATCCGCGTTTATTTACCACCCGATGCCAACACGCTGCTTGCCGTAACCGATCACTGCCTGCGTTCGCGTAACTATATCAATGTTATTGTCGCAGGCAAACAGCCGGAGTGGCAATGGCTCGATATGGATGCAGCCGTAAAGCATTGTACCCTTGGAATAGGGATATGGGAGTGGGCATCAAATGACATGGGCAAAGGTGATCCTGATGTCGTTATGGCTTGCGCAGGAGATGTTCCAACGCTTGAAATCCTTGCGGCGGTCTCTATTTTACGAGACAAAATTCCAGACCTTAAAATTCGTGTTGTCAATGTTGTTGATCTCATGACTCTTCAGCCCCCGGAAGAACATCCTCATGGCCTGAAAGATCAGGATTTCGATGATATCTTCACGACTGACAAGCCGATCATTTTTGCCTACCACGGCTATCCCTGGCTTATACATCGACTGACCTACCGCCGCACCAACCATAACAATCTGCATGTTCGCGGATACAAAGAAGAAGGAACAACCACCACTCCCTTTGATATGGTGGTTATGAACGACCTTGATCGCTTTCATCTTGTTGCTGATGTGATAGATCGTGTTCCACAGCTCAGACAGAGGGCAGCGTACGTGAAACAGTATGTACAAGACCGGCTGATAGCCCATAAGGAGTATATCCGTACCTGGGGCGAGGATATGCCGGAAATCCGGAACTGGCATTGGAAATAGATACCACAAACAGGGTATCAAAATAGATGGAAAATGCGCTTAAGTGATGATGGCTAAGAGAATTTTATCCACACGACAAGTGCTTTAACTGCGACTGCCGCAGTCGTAAGTATCGGGAGCCACCAAAGTTCCGAATCGGTTACATCGGGTTTTTCGGCCTGTGAGTCTGGAAATGGGTTGAAATCCTCGGGCTCCTTTGCTGTGCCCAAAGCCTTGATTAAGTTCTGTCTCGCGACGAGGCACTGCCGACAGCAGTAGAGATCGTGTTTGAGTCGCAGAAAGAAAACCCAGAGAATCAGGATAAGTAGTCCGTCGGTCAACAAAGATATGACTGATGCGTCGTAAACGAACATCTGGCCGAGCAGGAATGCCGTAATCGCAAAAGAGGCTGTGGCGAGAAGCGAAATCACATTGTAGATTGATGCACGAATGCCTCGGATTTCGTTTCGGTCTTCGGTCATCAGCACCTTGAGTAAGTCAGCGCGAATTTCAATGGAGGCCTTCATAAAATACATAGTTAAAAGAAGTAAAGCCAAATCATGTTACAAAGTTATTTAATCCTTTCCTTTCGAACAAGTTAAGCGCTCCCATTAAACGAGTTGATTTAGAAGCATTTATGGGATTTTATTTCCCAACGGCAGCAATCTGAGCTATAGCGCGGTCAACCATATCGGGGAACAGATCAGATGGTACCAATGTTCCGCCAAGTTTTTCACACACCAAATATCGAGCGCAGTCAACAAAATTACCCTGACAATATTCCATCTTCATCGTGTCAGAAGTTGCTGGTGGATTGGTCATTTGATTGTTAAAAAAAATGCATTTCACAATTTTTGGGCAATCGGACATATCATTCTCCCGGGACTATCCAAAGTTCATATTGCTTTGGGTTGGTCTTGTTTTCAAATCCTTTGAGCAGTATCGGGCTAACAGCAATGCCGGTTTGTTTGCTCACGATTTCCGCAATTTTTTTGGCAGCGTTAGCCTGCTTGTCAGGGAAAAAATATCGTACCTCTGTATTAGTTGGGCCAACGCTCAGCCTTTCGATGCCCGGTACGGAAAACCCGTTTTCTACAAGAAGCTGTGATATCTTTCTTGCATCTTCTCTCTGAGACTCTTCCCTGATATGAATGTATACGCGATCCGGTAAGCCAGCAAGCGCTTGCTGTATTTCGGGTTGAAGTGATTTATTTGCTTGTCCGACAGCGGCCAAAGAATTTATTGCATCGCTTGAGACACTTTTATTAGGATCGTTTATGGAAAGTTCCAGAAGCACCGGGATGAGATCGGCTGGCAGAAGGTCTTTCTTCGCAAAATACTCCGCAGTCTTCACCGCAATCTGTCGCTCGCGTACATTGTCGCTCGAAAGAGATTTCAGAAGCGTGGTCAAACGATTGGCGCTGCTTTCGGCGGCAATACGTTTATCCTCGATTGCTTTTTGGTGATTACTATATGAAGTACTGAGCCACCAGAGCAAGAGTGGTAAAGCAAGAGCCCCAAGGATTTTGGAGAGTATTTCGGCTTTTTCCCAGGAATCATTTTTCATAATCGAAAGAAAGGTAAGATCTCTTGTTGCATAACCAGCTTTTCATCAACTCATCTTCCAACGGTAAGGTGGAGAAGGCCGCAAACTCGAAATGTCAGCCAATCTCCCCTCAATAAGTACCAACATCAACGGGAGACTCATGGGCGATGTGCCGCAGTCGCGCAGAGTAGGCTGCTAAATGTTGTTCGCGTTCATTATTTGTCATGCGGGCAGGCCCGTAGACAACCTGTGGCGACAGGATGTCGAAGCCGACAAACTCCAGGATACCTCGCTGTATCGGCCGCAGAAGGCCGAAAATGTCTCCGTTGAACCCGTCTTGCCGGAAAGCTTCGGCCGGTCCACCTGTCGTCAGGCTTAGCAACGCCTTCTTGCCGCGAAAAACGCCAGTTTCATAGTAATGGCCATTGCCGTAAACGCGGCCCATTGCAAAAACGCGGTCAACCCATCCCTTTATAGCGGCAGGCAAGCCAAACCACCATAGGGGAAATTGCCAGATCATCAGGTCGCACCACTCAATCTTCTCCATCTCGGCTTCAATCTCTTCCGAAAAACCACTTGTTTCGGTGGCGTGCATTTCTTCGATTTGTTGTTTGAAGAAATCCTGATTTTTGACTGTAGTAAAGTTCTTCCGGCTTGAAACTGGGTCGAAGCGCATTTCATGCAAATCGGAAGTTCTCACCTCATGGCCCTCATTGGCCAGTACCGTACAAGCCGTGCGAAACATCGCACCATTAAAACTCTGTGGTTCAGGATGCCAATAAACGATGAATATTTTCATAAAAGTGCTTCTTGTAGCCAAACGCTAATCATCAACCGCGCTTCTGCCGTTGCAAAGCAAAGGCAGAAGCGTCGGCAGGAAGGTTCAGTTAAATATGTTTGGAAAAATCTACTTCATCGAATAAAGAATGACGCCATCAGTGTTGTAGACATCTACACTCCACGTCCCTCCTCTGGGTGTTGGGGGATTCGTGAGCTTCTGCCCCCAGAACGCAATGAGATTGCCAGTTGAAAGTGCCGTCTCCAAAAGAGTTTGCAATCGGTGTTGCGTCGTCAGTACAGCTACCGTCTTTCCCGGCTGATCACGCAAAGCAATAAGAGCGTGGCAACCGGAAAAGTTCGTCAGTGCATAGCCCTCGACAAGTGTAACGTGGCCAAAAAGTTCAACCGTTACAACCGAGGGTAATTTTGAAATATCAACATTGATTCCTCGTTCCGTTACCGTTTTATTTGCCATTTGACATTTCTCCTTTGAGCCTTCTGGTTTTATGAGTCAGATTTACCTGAGAAGGCATGACAGGTAAGTCGAGCAACAGTGGAAGTTACGCATTAAAACAAGAAGTACACATTTTTCCTCTATTAATCACCCGAAAGCGAAGTGCCGCCTTCGTTTCAACAAATTACTTCCAGCAGTCAAAACTCTTGCGTAAATTATTCTGTAAATCATTTAAAATTATTTTCAGGCTGCATGGAGGCATATATGTACTGCTCAAATTGCGGACATCAACTCACCGGCAAGTATTGTTCGAATTGCGGAAAACCGGCTGAGTTTGCTGCCGGGGAATCAACCGGAAAGCCGGTTGATTGGTCTGCCGAACACCTATATTCGAATATTATCGGAATACCGGAGGTTCGCGAGCTTATCAGTAAACATGCATCCCTGGCAAAAAAACAAATGTCCGGTGAGCAGTTTCTTGAGTTATTCGACCAGGTTATTCCCTTAAATATTCCTTTTGCGAAGTTGGGGCCTGTAGTGGCATCTATCTCCGCGCACCTGGGAGTAAAGACCGGCAAGCAAATAATTGAGAATCTTTCACTCCCGGCAGGTACCGCCATCGTCGCAGTGCTTTGCTCTTTGGCTCGCCACGGCCAAACCATCAAGCAGGTTCATCAATTCAATGACGGATGTTTATTCGAAGCAGAACTACCATCTGACCTTCTCTCCTGGGAGGGCACTCTCTACATATCAATTCGAAAAATCGATTTGGGCTGTCGTGTCGAAGTGGCGACCTCCATTGGTGGACAACTCTATGACTGGGGAAAAAGCAAGCGCTGCATTGACGTACTCATCAGCGATCTCACCTCCAGTCCTGTGTAACAATATGCAGTCTAACCTCGGCGAAAGATGAAAATAAAAAGCATTAGAGACATCACCCCCATTATTATTCTTGCGGTGTTGATGCTTTTCAGCGAAACAGTGCCTGCGACGGCAGCACTCTTTAAGTCAGCAAACTTTGTGCTGATTAAAGGCGGTGAGTTTACGATGGGCAGTCCTGAGAGCGAGGTTGATCGCCGAAGCAATGAGACTCAGCATCAGGTGCGGGTGAGTAACTTTTCGATGAGCAGATATGCGGTGACGGTTGCAGAGTTCAGGAGATTCGTCGAATCATCCGGGTACCGGACAGATGCTGAAAAAGATGGCTTCAGCGTAATTGTCTCCACCGATGGTAAAGCTGAAGAATTACGTGAAGTAAACTGGCATTACGGCGTGTCGGGTAGTGAACGACCTCAGAGAGAAGAGAATCATCCGGTTGTGAATGTGAGCTGGAATGACGCTGTAGCCTACTGCATGTGGATATCGTCAAAAACGGGGAAACATTTCCGTTTGCCAACAGAAGCTGAGCGTGAATATGCCTGCCGTGCAGGAAGCGGAACGCCGTTCAATAGCGGAGAGAACCTGACGACTGAAAAGGCAAACTATGATGGCAACTCTCCCTACAACAACAACCCGAAAGGGGTCTACAGAGAAAATACGGTTCCGGTAAACAGTTTTGCTCCGAATGCGTGGGGGCTCTACAACATGCACGGCAACGTCTCTGAGTGGTGCAGTGACTGGTTCGGTGGAACCTATTATGACGATTGTAAAGCGAATGGTCCAGTGACTAATCCTTCGGGTCCAGCAACTGGTTCAGACCGCGTGATTCGTGGCGGGAGCTGGAGCAGCGGCGCCGAAGACTGTCGGTCGGCTGGTCGCAGCGGCGACGCCCCCGGGAACCGTGACGACTCTGTTGGCTTCCGTCTTGTCTTCGTCCCGTAGTCAGTTTGCAGCTCTTTCGGCTTGCTTTTGAGCGTGCGGAAATAAGGAATAACCATCATTACGCATGAGTCAAGCAAAGTTCCGGATTAGAAATTGATCAGCTTCGCGTCAGGGCGCGATGCATGCGCATGAAGATCGTTCATGCCTCCGAAAGAGGCATTCTTTACCAGCATGTGTTCCTCAATACCCCGAATCTCGGCGCAGGGCTTGCACACGATGACTTGGGCCCTGGGGTTAGAGAAAATCTCCTCAAATCGAGAAGGCGGGCCGAACGGAATCATTTTGGGGTGGGCTCCGTCGAGCGCGATAGTCACCGCATCATGGAATAACATTATCATTACCGTATCGCCAGCCTGAAGGGCAGAGTTTGCGAAAACAAATGGCAACGCCCCACGCGTAATATCGGTTGGGCCCCAAGTTGTGGGAATTACGTAATGCACTTTAATCTCCTAAGTAATTTAAATGCGTTCGGTGAAAACATCGATTTCTAACATTGTTTAGACTGATCTGCCTAATACGGAAAAAGCAGATTGTTTCTTTCTGTATTACAGTTGTTGAATATATCATTACTACGCATTTATGAGCAAACCAGCGTCAGCCGCACAGCTTCGTGGCATGGCAGCCAGCATCTTCTTTTCGTTAACAGGCTGACCGCCGCCCCTCGCTCCGGCATTGACGGTTCAGTGCAAAAGCAAAGCCCGGCAGGGGAGCGTGATTATTGAAATATCATCTGCTAAACCGCTGTACATTATAGCACTTGATTATGTTGATACTCAGTTATCCCTTATGATGTTTCCATATAAAAAGTCAAGCTCGAAGCATAGTAAAGGGAGATGAACTCAAGTATTGCAGAAAAGATTGATGGCAAAGTATTCATAGGGCATACTGATGACTACTGAAAACAAGATCGAGCTGGGTCTGATCGATAAATTGACGGATCTCAAATACAAGTATCGGGAAGATATTCGCGACCGTGCCTCTCTGGAGAAGAACTTTCGCGAAAAGTTTGAAGTGCTCAATGGAGTGCATCTGACCGATGCAGAGTTTGCCCGCCTGCTTGATCAAATCGTCACATCGGACGTTTACGCTGCGGCCCGCCATCTGCGCGAACGCAACAGTTTCGAGCGCGACGACGGAACGCTACTCTTCTACACCCTGGTCAACATCAGGGAGTGGTGCAAAAACAGCTTTGAAGTGGTGAACCAGCTCCGCATCAACACTGATAACAGCCATCACCGATACGACGTGCGGCTCCTCATCAACGGTGTGCCGGTGGTACAAATCGAACTGAAAGCCCTGGCCATCAGCCCGCGCACGGCCATGCAGCAGATCGTCGACTACAAAAATGACCCCGGCAACGGCTACACCAAAACCCTGCTCTGCTTTTTGCAACTCTTTATCGTCAGCAACCGCACCGACACCTGGTACTTCGCCAATAACAACAGCCGCCACTTCAGCTTCAATGCCGACGAGCGTTTTCTGCCGCTCTACCAGTTCGCCGGAGAAGACAACAAAAAAATCACCCATCTCGATAGCTTTGCCGACAAGTTTTTGGCGAAATGCACGCTGGGCGAAATGATCAGCCGCTACATGGTGCTGGTGGCCAGCGAGCAGAAGTTGATGATGATGCGCCCATACCAAATCTATGCCGTCAAGGCCATCGTGGAGTGCATTCACCAGAACTCAGGCAACGGCTACGTCTGGCACACCACCGGCAGCGGCAAAACGCTCACCTCCTTCAAGACATCAACCCTGCTCAAGGATAACCCGGATATCGATAAATGCCTCTTTGTCGTTGACCGCAAAGACCTCGACCGGCAGACGCGGGAGGAGTTCAACCGCTTTCAGAAGAACTGCGTCGAAGAGAACACCAACACAGAAGCCCTGGTGCAGCGGCTGCTCTCGGATGATTATGCCAATAAGGTGATCGTTACCACCATCCAGAAGCTCGGCCTTGCCCTCGATGGTGCCAGTCAGCGCAACTTCAAAGAGCGGCTTCAACCACTGCGCAAGAAGCGCATGGTCTTCATCTTTGACGAATGCCACCGCTCGCAATTCGGCGACAACCACAAGGCCATCAAGGAATTTTTTCCCAACGCCCAGCTCTTCGGTTTCACCGGCACGCCAATCTTTTCAGAAAATGCCAGCTATCAGCAGATTGAGGGGCAGCAGGGCTCTTTTATCACCCCGGCAGAGATTTTTCAGCAGCAACTACACGCCTACACCATCACGCACGCCATCGAAGATCGCAATGTCCTGCGCTTCCACGTCGACTATTTCAGGCCCGAAGGCAAGAACAGGCCAAAGCCGGGTGAGGAGCTTACCAAAAGAGCCATTGTTGAGGCCATCCTCGAAAAACACGACACAGCCACCTACGGGCGCAAGTTCAACGCCATTCTGGCCACGGCCTCCATCAACGATGCCATTGCCTATCATGAGCTGTTCAAGAGCATTCAGGCCGAAAAACAGGCCAAAGAGAGCAACTTTCAGCCGCTGAACATCGCTGGTGTCTTTTCGCCGCCTGCCAACGGTAACAAGGATGTGCAGCAGATACAGGAAGATTTGCCGCAGGAAAAAGCCGACAACGAGCAGGCGCCGGACGAAAAAAAGGCGGCCCTTAAAGCCATCATTGGCGACTACAACACCAACTACGGTACCAACCACCGCATCGACGAATTCGACCTCTACTATTCGGACGTACAAAAGCGCATCAAAGATCAGCAATACCCCAATCAGGACTTGCCGCACGCGCAAAAGATCGACATCGTGATTGTGGTGGATATGCTGCTCACCGGGTTTGACTCCAAATTTCTGAACACCATCTACGTCGATAAAAACCTGAAATACCACGGGCTGATTCAGGCCTTCTCACGCACCAACCGTGTACTGAACGATACCAAGCCCTACGGCAGCATTCTCGACTTTCGTCAGCAGCAAAGCGCGGTCAACGATGCTATCGCCCTCTTTTCCGGTGAGCAAGCCGACCGCGCCCGCGAAATCTGGCTGGTCGATTCCGCCCCGGTGGTCATCGACGAACTGATCACCGTCCAAACCCAAAAGCTCGACACGCTCAAAACCCATAAAAAAGCATTGATGCAGCAGCTTTTCCCGGCACTTGAGGAGGTATCAAGCTGATGGACAAAAAAATCATCATTATCGCCGGACCCAATGGCGCAGGAAAAACCTCTTTTGCCCGCACGTTTCTGCCAATAGAAGCTCAATGCCTGCGCTTTATCAATGCCGATCTCATGCCGCCGGTCTCTCACCCTTTGCCCCTGAGGTGGCTGCCATCAAAGCAGGACGCGTCATGTTGGAAGAGATTGCCGATTGCGTGCGACGTAAAGAAAGCTTCGCATTTGAAACCACGCTATCCGGCCTTGGTTATCTGACGCATATCCAGCAATGGCGCACTCAAGGCTTTTTGGTTAGCCTCTATTTTCTGGCGTTACCCAATGTAGAAATGGCCATCGCCCGTGTAGCGGAGCGCGTTCGCCAAGGAGGGCATAACATTCCCGAACCAGTTATCCGTCGCCGTTTTATAGCGGGATTGCGTAACTTTGAGCAACACTACAAAGCCGAGGTAGATGATTGGACTAAATTCAACAACGCCGGAGAGACACCGGTTTTATTAGAATGGGGAGAAAACCTGTGAACGCAACAGATATTACCAAGGCTAAAAACCCTGACCAGCGAGCTTCATTAGCTGCTCTGCAACGAGCCTCCGCATTGGCCCGTGAAACCGCTATTCAGACGAATACCAATATCGTGATTGAGAAAAATGGAAAATTGGTGTGGATTTCAGCCGAAGAGCTGCGCCGCCAAGCATCAGAGGCAAAAGAATCTATAAATCCCCATCCTTCCGGCCAGGTATTGTGATTCATTGCAGGATACCCCTGAGTGCCTATATTAACAGAAAACAGTGGTCTCATTGAAATTCAGTTCGAAAAGGTACTGCACTATGCTTTTAAAAGATCGTTACATAAACCCCTTTACCGACTTTGGTTTCAAGAAAATCTTTGGCTCTGAGGTCAACAAAGACCTGCTGATAGCGTTTTTGAATACGCTCTTGCCTGCCGAAGCGGGAACAGTTTCCGATCTTTCATTTTTGCCCAATGAACAGGTTGGGCGGAGTGAGTACGACCGCAGGGCAATTTTTGACCTTTATTGTGAAAATGAAAAGGGCGAAAAATTTATTGTGGAGATGCAGCGGGCAAAACAGAACTACTTCAAAGATCGGTCGATTTTTTATGCCACCTTTCCGGTTCAACAGCAGGCACAGAGTGGCTCGTGGAATTTCTGTCTGAAGGCGGTCTACATGGTCGGTATTCTTGATTTCGTGTTTGATGAACATAAAGCTGATAATGAGGTCGTTCACCATGAAGTAAAACTGGTTGATCGTTCCACGGGCGCAGTTTTCTCCGACAAGCTCACCTTTATTTACCTCGAACTTCCCAAGTTCACGAAAACGATTGATGAGCTTGTTACTGACTTCGACAAATGGTGCTTCCTTCTTCGCCATCTCCCTGAGCTGACTGACCGACCGGCCTCTCTTCAGGAAAGGGTTTTTCTCAAGGTATTTGAACTGGCAGAAATTGCAAAGTATTCGAGTGTGGAAGCGGCCGCTTATGAAGAGAGCCTCAAGGTCTATCGTGACCTGAAGAATGTTATCGATACAGCTTATGATGAGGGCAAGGTTGAAGGCAAGGCAGAGGGTATTGTTGAGGGAAGTCAGCAAAAGGCAATGGAAGTTGCAAAAAGCCTTAAAGATGCTGGTCTTGATATCGAAACGATTTCACGTTGTACTGGTCTGCCGATTACTCTTGTGGATGGGTTGTAGTCAGGGTTTGTGCTCCTTCACTTGGATAGATCAGTGATACGTACGCTTGTGCTGCCCTTTTTTAAATCCCAGTGGCGAGAGAGCATGGAGCAAGAGGAGAGCGTCGAAGAGATCAGCAGAAAAGCGGTGGCGCTCAATAAAAATCAGTCATGACCGAACAAAACCAGAAACAAATGGGCACTACCCTCTGGGGCATTGCCGACCAACTGCGCGGAGCCATGAATGCGGATGATTTCCGCGACTACATGCTCTCGTTCCTCTTCCTGCGCTACCTCTCCGACAATTACGAAGCCGCCGCAAAAAAAGAGCTGGGCAGGGATTTCCCGGACAAGCAGGAGCAGTTCGGCACCACGCCGCTGCAACTTTGGTATGATAATAATCCCGACGATAGTGCTGAATTTGAAAAGCAGATGCGCCTCAAGGTGCATTATGTCATCAAGCCACCATATCTCTGGGGCAGCATTGCGGAGATGGCCCGCACGCAGAATGGTGAGTTACTGCATACCCTGCAAAAAGCCTTTGATTACATTGAGAACGAATCCTTTGCCATTACTTTTCAGGGCCTCTTTTCGGAAATCAACCTGAACTCGGAAAAGCTTGGCAAGCAGTATACCGATCGCAATGCCAAGCTCTGCACCATCATCACCAAAATTGCCGAGGGGCTGAAGGAGTTTTCAACAGACAGCGACACCCTGGGAGATGCCTACGAATACCTGATCGGCCAGTTTGCTGCCGGTTCTGGCAAGAAGGCGGGAGAGTTCTACACCCAGCAGCAGATCTCCTGCATTCTCTCTGCCATTGTGACACTCGACAGTCAGGAATCTGCCACCGGTAAAAAGAGATATCTCGACAACGTGCTCGACTTTGCCTGCGGCTCCGGCTCACTGCTGCTCAATGTGCGCCATCGGATGGGCTCCCACGGCATCGGCAAAATCTACGGGCAGGAAAAAAACATCACCACCTACAACCTGGCGCGCATGAACATGCTGCTGCACGGGGTGAAAGATTCGGAGTTCGAGATTTTCCACGGCGACACCCTGCTCAACGACTGGGAGATGCTGCGCGAAGCCAACCCGGCCAAAAAGAAACAGTTTGATGCTGTTGTGGCCAATCCACCCTTCAGTTACCGATGGGAACTCACTGACGCATTAGGCGACGACGTGCGATTTAAGAACTATGGTCTGGCCCCAAAATCCGCCGCCGACTTTGCTTTTCTGCTCCACGGTTTCCAATTTCTCGCCAAAGAGGGCACCATGGCCATCATCCTTCCCCACGGTGTCCTGTTCCGTGGTGGTATAGAGGAGCGCATCCGCACCAAACTCCTCAAGGATGGCCATATCGACACCGTTATCGGCCTGCCTGCCAATCTCTTTTTCTCTACCGGTATTCCGGTCTGCATTCTGGTGCTGAAAAAATGCAAGAAGCCCGACGATGTGCTTTTCATCAATGCCAGCGAGCACTTTGAGAAAGGGAAACGGCAGAACCGGTTGCGGGAAGATGATATCGAGAAGATTGTTGACACCTATCAATTCCGCTGTGAAGAGTTGCGTTACTCTCGACGGGTAACCATGGAAGAGATTGAAACCAACGGCTACAATCTGAATATCTCACGCTATATCAGTACCGCTACAGCAGAGGAAGAAATCGACCTCACTGCAGTACACACTGATTTAATCAACATCGAAGAGCGCATTGTAAACGCCACCAACAAACACAACGAATTTCTCAAAGAGCTTGGGTTGCCTTTTTTGCCCCTTGGCAATGAGGACGCAGATACTGATGGCCATAATGGTTAACGCACCGACGTCATGCAAAAAGGGATTACTTCTGACTAACCGCAAATATTGATGGGCATCATGGCTCCTGCCATCCATTAACCTTTCGTGATTGTCCGTTGAACCTGACTACGCAGCTTGGGTAGTTGTAAAACCATTTAAAGGAGTACTCACCATAGACTATTATCTTTTTAGGACTGCCCAGTAAGCGCTCCACGTCATGTTCAGACATTCCCGTTCGTAGCTGCCGCCAATTCTGTATATCGAGGGAGTTTCCAGGCTTGATCGAGGTAGTCCGAGCCCGTTCATCGGCAATAGGGAGCCGTGCTTCCAACGCAGCAACCCTCTGCAGCAAGTTTAGAACGGTGCGCTCAAGGTCGGCAATCCTCGTCTCCGATGCTGGCTCTGATAACGCCAAACAAGGAGCGATGAGAATGATGATACAGACCGTGATTGTTAAGAGATAGTTTTTCATCTTGTCTTCTCATTGTTAAAATGACAGACCAACATTGTTTAGACTGATCTCTTTAATTCGGAAAAAGCAGACAGTTTCTTTCTCAATAAGGTACGGCTTTTTGATAAATATTTCCGCGAAAGCGGAGTGCTGCCTTCGCTTGTGTACGTCCATCTTCACCAACCAGCATGGCGCCCTTGAGTACAAGAGCGCCACAGCAGGCCCGCGCCGCCTTGCTTCTGGGCATGGTAGCCAGCAGCTTCGCTTCGGTGCACGCAGCTCCATGAAGAGCGACTCGCTCCGGTTCCAGATCGTGCAGAGCGCCTTATCAGAGAACTGAAAGCATGGAAAGAAAAATCATGAAACACTCAAGCTCAATATGAAGATCCTATTGAGGCAAACTCCTTTACATCAAATAAATCGTGCTTTCGAGCTATCTATTTTTAGCCCCTGCCATGGAGCATTCGTTGATCGACATAAGAGCGCAATACGGCATTAATTTTTGTCTGATAGCCCTTTCCCTGACTGCGAAAAAATTCAAGTACCTCATAAT
Source organism: uncultured Chlorobiaceae bacterium (assembly GCA_903836465.1). Taxonomy (GTDB): domain Bacteria; phylum Bacteroidota; class Chlorobiia; order Chlorobiales; family Chlorobiaceae; genus Chlorobium. The sequence continues at coordinate 851 of CAILRB010000054.1, read as the reverse complement.
CAACGCGCATATTGAGGACTGCCTTGGGCTGCGGTAATTCTACCGAGGCTTTCGACCAATCAACCACCATGCCCGCTTCGTCGGCGTCGCCAGCAATAGCTGCGTCAATCTCCGCATCCGTCATAGCGGCAGCTTGCGCCCAGTTGCTTTTGCTCTCGCCGCGCCCCTGTATTGCGCGCAATTCTTTATCCATGTGCTTGACGATACGCTCTTTCCTCGCCATGTCGTGCCCTCCTGAATGATATTATTCTCCGAGTCTCTTCTCGCCATGTCCAAACGACGGTATAAAACTTCCCCTCAATGATGGCAGTCGTGACATACCGTGCTTCAACAGGGTAAACCGATTGAGCGGTGATGGTTTTCCGCCCGTCGAAAAGCAGCCGCGAATCAATAAAATCCAGCTTGTGCTTTTCAAGGTTCAGTAACCGCTTGTCTTCGTCCCATTCAAACATTCCCTGTAATCTACACGATTTGTATATACATAATAAGGAAAAACTATTGATATGCAGCGTTTTCTTTTCCCTGTTGTCCTCCAACAGAGCAAATTTGTAAATCAGTAACAGGGACGAATCCGCCCGAGAAATAAAAACGGCACATTGGAGCGTTATTCCATCCTTTTGGATTCTGGTGTTGACTGAGTATTCCGAAGATGGTGCGACACCATTTTGATCGCTTTAGCTTGACAGAGGGAAACAATGTATCAAAAGTCAAAGGTGAGTAGACCGGAGGAATTTCACCTCCAGACCCTCGCAGAACTGTGCGTGAACGTCCCCGCTCACACAGCTCCCATCATCCAGCCATTGGAAGATATCCCACTTTCCAGTGCACAAACATTTCAGGATTTGCTGTAG
>CAILRB010000053.1 GCA_903836465.1 uncultured Chlorobiaceae bacterium | reverse complement strand
CAGTCATACTTATTATTTTTCCCCGATGCTCCACAGACTCTTTTTCAGGATAAAAAATGCCCGTCGTCTTCGAAACGGCTATCCGGCTCATCCTACCAACGCCGGGCATTGCATTGTCTGCTCTTCGCCCTGGACATTACATCCTTATTTCCCGAGCAATATATAACGATGAGAAGCATATTCTCATAAAATAGTTTGGTTTATCGAAAAATAATCCTTGGTTTTGTCGTCTTTTATAGTTATAACTATAACTATAACCCAAAGGAGGAAATCATGGCTTATCAAGTGCGTCAGCTCAACAAAAAAACTGGAGTCACCTACGTTTACGAAGCGGTTGCCGTCTGGAACAAGGAGCTCAAGCAGTCGCGTAACAAGCAGGTGTGTATCGGAAAAGTTGACCCTGCAACCGGAAAAATCATTCCCTCGAAACGGTTGAGCCCACAGCAGGCTGCGCTTCGGGATCCGTCAATTACTGCGTCAGCTCAAATCGTCGGGCCTGCCGTTGTGCTCAATGAGCTGTCCAAAAGTACCGGTTTGGCAAGCTTGCTGAAGAGCTGCTTTCCGAAAACTTACCGCCAAATACTGGCGATGGCCTCTTATCTGGCTATCCAGGGTGGGGCGCTCACCCACTGCTCGTCATGGGCGAAAAGCCATGAGCCAAGCCTTGCAACATCCCTCAGTAGTCAACGAATCAGCGAGATAATCTCTTCCATTGGTCTCGATGAGAAGCAGACGTTTTTGGCGAAATGGATGAAAAAAGCTTTGGAAGATGATTACCTGTGTTATGACATAACCTCTATTTCCTCCTACTCTGAGTTGAATGAATTCATCAAATACGGATATAACCGTGATGACGAGAAGCTTCCCCAACTCAATCTGGCCATGATCTTCGGACAGAAAACAGCGTTGCCCCTCTATTACCATCGCGTTCCGGGCAGTATAAACGATGTCTCAACGCTGCACAATCTTGTGCTTACCTTCAAGGCGCTTGAGCTAAAGCGAGTGCATTTTGTTATGGATAAAGGGTTCTACAGCAAAAAGAACATTGACGATCTGGTGCAGCGCCGCGATCGTTTCACCATTGGTATCCCATTGAACAACAAGTGGTTGCAGAATGCCATTGACGACATCCGTGAAACTATCCATGGGCCTGCCGGGTATCGCAAGCTTGATGACGAAATACTGTATGTCCACTCGCAAATCTATCCTTGGGGAAAGGAAAATCGTCGCTGTTATCTTCACCTTTACTATAATGCGAGTAGTCATGCCAAGGACGTAGACTCCTTTAACGAAGAATTGGTTCAGTACAAACAGGAACTCGAATCTGGCAAGCCTGTAGCAAAGCACCAGAAGGCTTATGATGATTTTCTTATCCAGAGGAGAACACCCAAGCGCGGGCTGGCAGTCACGTATAACACTGAAGCAATAAGCCAACACATCAACCGATACGCAGGATTCCAGGCACTGCTTTCCGTTGGAATCAAAGACCCCTTAGAGGCCATGAGAGTTTACCGTGACAAGGATGCCGTGGAGAAGTGCTTCGATGATTTAAAAAACTCGCTGGACATGAAGCGACTGCGGATGCACAAATCGACGACTGCCGATGGCAGACTTTTCATCCAGTTCATCGCTCTGATTCTCATCAGCGAACTACGCCAGAGGATGAGGACATCTGGACTCATTGAGAAATACACGGTGCGTGAGCTTCTGCGAGAAATGGAGACGCTCACCAAAGTGACCTACACTGGCAAGTATGGACACATTCTCACCGAGCTTACCAAAGTACAAAAAGAGATTCTCAAGGAGCTCAAGATTGAGGTGCCAGACATGGTCTCGTCATAATTTGCTCGGGAAATTAGGATGAATGTGAACGCTGCAGTGATAGTCAAAACTATGGTATAAAATTTACGGTCGGTGATAGCCGGGAGATTCAAAAACGCAAAAAGGCGCTTAACAAAAATGTCAAGCGCCTTTTTGCCGTTGTCATACTTGTTCAGGAAAGCTGATGCTTATCTGGCAGACCTGTGATGTCTCTTATGGTGACGCCCTGCTCTTTTAGAAAAGCCCTTTCTGCTGACTTTTTTCCTTAAACCTCTTTTTCTAAAAGATCTTTGCCCTGGACCACGAACTTCAGATTTTGCTGAAACTTCTACAGACGGTTTTGAAGCTGCCTGTCTGTCTGCAGCAAAAGAAAGTCCGCCGAAAACTCCGCTCATGGCGAATGAAATAAGAAGACCGACGATTATATTTTTTTTCATGTTTACAATCTTATAGCTCGTTAATAAATTGAAGCACTTCGATATACTTCCCGCTTATTAATACGAGTAAAATCCGCAATTCTTTCAAAGAAAATCATATAACGAGAAAAAGACGACCACGGAACATGCCATGATCGCCTTTTTGGTCGGGGTGGCGGGACTCGAACCCACGACCTCTGCGTCCCGAACGCAGCACTCTACCAACTGAGCCACACCCCGAACTTTCATTTTTTCTGTGCCCTTGGGCAGACTTGAACTGCCGGCCTTTAGTTTCGGAAACTACTGCTCTATCCACTGAGCTACAAGGGCTTGCTGTGCCTAAAATAATAATTTCCGCCTCTTTTCTCAATTTTTTCTGGCTTCGTTCACGATCGCATCAACGGCAAGATTTGCACTCATGACCGCCCCGCCCATTGAATCGTAGTACAACTGCTGCGAAAAACCGCCTGCAAGAAAGAGGTTGCGGACTGGAGTCTTCTGTGTCGGCCGGTGCTGCTCCATGTAAGGCAGCGGAGCATAGACTGAATGTGGAATTTTCACCAGCGTTGATTTCAGAATTTGGGCGCCTCTGGACGTTTGAGGATAGCAGTTTCGCACGCTCTTGTCAACCAGTCTGATAATCTCCTCCTTTGAAAGCCCCATAAGGTTTTTGGCAGGAGCAACGCAGAATTCGAAACGGCTCTTGCCGCTGAAGGGTTCCCCCCTTAGCGTGCGATACTCCGGTGTGGTACGGGCAAGGTTGGCATAGACCGGAATAACACCATCGGGCGAGAAGAGAACGTTATCTGCGGAGGTAATTTCCCGATCATACCAGATCTGGACGGAAATCACCGGAACGCCTTCAAGTTTTTCAAGTCTGCTAAAAAACGGGTCATGCTGTTTCAGTGTATCGGGCAACACCTTGTTCAAATCATGAATCGGCAGGGCACAAAGATAATAGTCGGCCGTCAATATCTCACCGTTACGAAGTTGAACCCCTTTTATTTCTGTGCCATCGAAAAGCAGCTCTTCAACAGCAACGTTTGTCTTGAACTGTGCCCCTCTTGACGCTGAGTAATCGAGAAGCGGCTGATGGAGATACTCTTGCGGAGCGCCTTTCAGAAAACCCATGCAGGAGGCGTTGGGAATGCGGTAAAAAGTCTCGGTGACGTCAAGAATAATCTTGGCGGATATCTCTTCAGGCGGAATAAACTTGAGAGCAAGCGCCATGGGACGGAACATGGTGTCCATGAGGCGTTTGCCGAACTTTTTCTCTGCCGCCCACTCTGCAAAAGTCAAATGATCCTGCGTTGGCGGATATTTATCCTTTTTTAAAGCGAGGGGAATAAGGGATTTGGCAAACGCAGCCATTTCACCAAAGGAAAAGTAACCGTTTTTGATGATGGCCGGCAAGAGGTGAAGCGGGCTGGGAAGCTCCCAGGTATTGAAGGTAAAGTTTCCGCCTCCAGCCAGGGTGTAGGTCAACTGGTGATCTTTCCACAACACGGCATGATCGGTCTTGATCTCTTTCATGAGATCGTAGAGGACACTGTAAGCTCCAAAAAAACAGTGTGTGCCGGATTCGATCCAGTCTCCCTCGTCATCCTTCCATGAGGAGACCTTCCCGCCGAATATCTCTCTTTTTTCAAGCACTTTGACCTGAAAACCCTTATCTGTCAACCGTTTGGCTGCGGTCAGACCGGCAAGGCCACCACCAAAGATCAATACTGACTTTTTTTCTGAACTCATTATTGGAATTGAAACCGAATTTGCATTAAATCTCTACACTGGAGTACGCCCTTCCATCGCTCGGGAGAGGGTTGCATCGTCAATAAATTCAAGCTCAGCCCCGACAGGAATGCCACGGGCTATTTTGGTAACATGGATACCGAGTGGTTTGAGAAGTTTCGTGAGATAGAGCGCTGTGGTTTCGCCTTCAATGGTCGGGTTCAGGGCAAGCACAACCTCTCTGACTTCCAGTGGTTCATGCAGGGAGAGCCTGGCAAGCAGTTCACGAACCTTGATATCATCAGGCCCTACACCGTCGAGAGGGGAAATAACGCCATGAAGGACATGGTAAAGCCCTTTGTAGTAGCCGGTTTTCTCGAAGGCGAGCATATCGACGGGCGATTCAACCACGCAGATAATGGAGCGATCACGCAACTTGCTTGTGCAGACACTGCAGGGATCGGTACCGATATCGGTGATATTCTGGCAAACCGAACAGCGGATAACCTTGTCTTTCACCTCGAGAAGCGCTTCAGCAAGCTTTTCGGCCTCAACCCTTGGCTCATGCAGGATATACATGGCAAGACGCTGGGCCGTCTTGCGCCCAACACCGGGAAGTTTGGCAAATTCGTCAATAAGGGCATCAAGAGCGGCCGAAGTATAACGCATGGAGTACTATTGACCGAGGTTCAGGTTTTTAAGGATATCCGCAGGATTGACCATTCCGCTGGTTACTTTGGATATCTCCTCCTGTGCAAGTCGGGCTGATTCGTCAAGGGCATTATTCACGGCTGCCAGCACAAGATCCTGAACCATTTCAGGGTCGTCCATAATGTCGGGATCGATAGTGAGAGCGAGCAGTTTCTGTTTGCCGCTGACACTCACTTTTACCATCCCTCCTCCGGCTTCGCCATAAGCAACGATCTTTTCAAGCTGTTTCTGCACGTCCTGCATCTTTTCGCCAGCCTGCTGGATCTGTTTCATCATGTCACCCAAGTTCGGCATTGCCATCGGTTATTTCTCCTGTATGTTATAAAATTTCCTGCCAATATGTCCCCCTTACGGGGCTTATGCTTTACCAACAGGTCGGCAATTCCATTGATGCTGCCAACATTTCCGCCTCTGCGGGGATTAGCTCTGCCTACAGCTTAACACTTCCTGCGAAGAGCAAGATATATTTTTTCAAGAATGTCAGCAGTCGTGAGTTTATATTTTTCGAGAAGATCGTCAGCTTTGCCGGACTCACCGAACTGGTCTTCAACACCAACCATCTCAATCGGTACGGGAATATTGAGAGCGCAGACATGGGAGACAGCATCACCAAGGCCGTTATAGATCTGGTGCTCTTCAGCCGTAACAATGGCACCGGTATCATTTGCGGCACGAACGATGGCCAGGGTATCAATAGGCTTGATGGTGTGCATATTGATCACCCGGACACCAACGCCCTCTTTTTCAAGAATACGGGCCGCCTCAAGAGCTTTCCACACCATGATGCCACAGGCAATAACAGTAACATCTTTGCCGGGATGCAGTTCAATTGACTTGCCGATTTCAAAGCCGTCCTCGTCAAGCGAGAAATCGGGAACATTCGGTCTACCAAAACGGAGATAAACCGGGCCCTGATGTTTAATAATGGCTTTCGTCGCACGAATGGTTTCGCTGTAATCGGATGGCACAACAACGGTCATTCTCGGCAGCCCGCGCATCAAACCGATATCCTCAAGAATCTGGTGGGTAGCACCATCTTCGCCCAGCGTCAATCCGGCGTGTGAAGCACAAATTTTAACATTGAGGTTCGAATAGCAGACTGACTGACGGATCTGGTCATAAACCCTGCCAGTAGCAAAAACAGCAAAACTTGCTGCAACGGGGATTTTGCCTGTTGTGGCAAGACCTGCAGCCATTGAAATCATGTTGGCTTCGGCTATCCCTGTCTGGATAAAACGGTCAGGAAAAGCATCGCGGAACAAATTCATGTTTAAAGAACCGGTCAGGTCAGCGCATAACGCGACAACAGAGCTATTCTCCCGGGCGATTTCAAGCAAAGCTTCGCCAAACCCGGTACGGGTAGCCTTGTTTCCCCGCGAAACGTATTGCGCAGCCGCAGCCGCGATGTTATTGTCTTCCATTACTTCCAGAATAACTTAAATTATAAAAGGTACTTTCATCCGGCTATGGTACTGAATTAATTCCAGCTCTCATGACAAAAGTTGAATATAAGGATACTGAAATAGCGGTGAAAAAAAAATTAGGTCAAAACTTTCTGACCGACCGCAATATCACAAGAAAAATAGTAATTGCTTCAGGAGCAGGCCCCCGGGAGAACATTCTTGAAATTGGACCTGGTTTTGGTGCCTTGACCAAAGAGATCATAACATGCAATCCGATATTCACAGTTGTCGAAAAAGATCCGAAGCTTGCTGAGTTCATTCGAACGGAGTACCCGCAGCTTAACCTCCTGGAAGAAGATTTTCTCGACACAGACCTTGAATCGCTGGCAACAGAGCTGCCACTGAGAATACTTGGCAATATTCCCTACTCTATCACGACCCCCATTCTTTTCAAACTTCTTGAACAGCGCCGCTCTTTTTTATCGGCGACCCTGATGATGCAGCATGAAGTGGCTATGAGAATCGTCGCAAAACCCTCCACAATAGATTACGGCATTCTTGCTGTCCAGATGCAGGCTTTCTGTCATATCGACTATCTTTTCAAGGTTGGACGCAAGGTTTTTCGCCCGCAACCGGGAGTCGACAGTGCGGTTATACGGATGACACCAAAACAAAGTGACCCGATTGAAGATGCCCCAGGGTTTCGCCGATTTGTCCGCACGGCGTTTCACCAGCGCCGCAAAACCCTGCTGAACAATCTCAAGGAAAGCTATAATCTAGAGTCCGTAGAAAGCCCTACCCTGAAACTGCGGGCTGAAGCGCTCTCTATTAATGATTTTTTTAAGCTTTTCGTTCAATTGAAACCGCTTCAATGATAAATGTTCGTTGCTCTACTGCTTATTTTTTGTTAACATTCTTCTTCAGCTCTTTGGGGTTTTTTTTGTCCTCCCTTATCTTTTTTATTAACACTTTTTTCAGGGGGGCACTCGTATGCCGCAGTCCTTTAACACTGTTTATCAACACTCAATTGAGAACCCGGAAGCATTCTGGGGAGAAGCCGCTGAAAAGCTACACTGGTACAAAAAATGGAACAAGGTGCTGGATACCAGCAACCCGCCTTTTTACCGATGGTTTGCCGGAGGGATAACCAATACCTGCTATAATGCTCTTGACCGCCATGTTGATGAAGGACGCGGCAACCAGTTGGCCGTGATATACGACAGTCCGGTAACCGGCACCAAGCAACGCTATACCTATCGTGAGTTTCGGGATATTGTTGCACTTTTCGCTGGCGCTCTTCAGTCAAGAGGTGTCCGCAAGGGTGATCGGGTTATTATCTATATGCCGATGATTCCTGAGGCTATGGTTGCCATGCTTGCCTGTGCAAGAATCGGCGCTATCCATTCAGTGGTTTTCGGAGGATTTGCTTCTCACGAACTTGCCATAAGAATTGACGACTGTAAGCCGAAAGTCATCATTTCAGCATCATGCGGCATTGAACACAGTAAAATTATTGACTACAAACGGTTGCTTGACTTTGCCATTGAGCTAGCCCACTTTAAGCCTGAAATCTGTATCATCAAACAGCGCGACCAGTTAAAAGCGGATCTTAATGAGGAACGCGATCTGACCTGGAACCAGTCTCTTCTCGGAGCTGAACCCGCACAATGTGTCCCTGTCGAATCATCTGATCCTCTCTATATCCTCTACACCTCCGGAACCACCGGCCAGCCCAAGGGCATTGTTCGCGATCACGGCGGCCACATGGTGGCACTGCAATGGTCGATGAAAAATGTTTACAATGTTGAACCCGGAGAGGTCTTCTGGGCAGCAAGTGATGTTGGCTGGGTTGTCGGACACTCCTATATTGTGTATGCGCCTCTTCTTCAAGGCTGCACAACCCTGATTTTTGAAGGCAAACCAGTCGGCACCCCCGATCCCGGCACCTTCTGGAGAATAATCAGCGAGCACAATGTTTCGGTACTCTTTACGGCTCCAACAGCATTCAGGGCCATCAAAAAAGAGGATCCAAACGGTAACTACATCAAGAACTATGATCTTTCAAATTTCCGTACCCTCTTTCTTGCCGGTGAACGGGCTGATCCTGATACGGTAAAATGGGCTGAGAAAAATCTTAAAGTACCTGTCATCGACCATTGGTGGCAGACTGAAACCGGATGGGCTATTGCGGCAAACTGTCAGGGCATTGAACCTGGCCCGGTCAAGTATGGCTCCTCTTCAAGGGCCGTTCCCGGTTACAACGTACAGGTCGTCAATGCTGAGCTGGAACAGCTTCCTGCAGGCCAGATGGGCGATATCGTCATCAAACAGCCTCTTCCTCCTGGCACCATGCTGACCCTCTGGAAAGCTGACAACCGTTTTGTGGAAACATACATGAAACAGTTCCCTGGTTACTATCAGACCAGCGATGCCGGATTTATCGACGAAGACGGCTACATCAATATTATGTCGCGTACTGATGACGTCATCAATGTCGCTGGCCATCGCCTTTCGACCGGTGCTATTGAGGGGGCGCTCTGTGAGCATCCTGACGTTGCAGAAAGTGCGGTCGTCGGCGCTCATGACGATTTGAAAGGACAGATTCCGCTTGCCTTCATCGTTCTCAAGAACAATGTCGATACTCCACACAGTCAGATCATCAAACACGTCATTGAGTACGTGCGTGAGAATATCGGACCAGTTGCCTCGTTCAAGAGTGCTGTTATCGTTGACCGTCTGCCGAAAACCCGTTCAGGCAAGATTCTCCGTGGAACCATGAGAAAAATTGCCAACAGCGAAGAGTATACCATGCCGGCAACAATTGACGATCCTGCTATTCTCGATGAAATCAGGGTGGCACTTCAAACAATCGGTTATGCTGCCAAAAGCAAACCAGTTACCATGGACGAATGATCAAAAAAATTGACCACATAGCGATTGCCGTCCAGAACCTTGAAAGCGCACTTGAGACGTTCCAGAACGTTCTCGGGTGCGCCCCCGGGGCAATAAGAATCGAAGAGGTTCCTTCTGAAAAAGTGCGCGTAGCATTTATTTCGATCGGAGAGACCAAAATCGAACTGCTTGAGCCAATGAGTGACGAAAGTCCCATTGCAAAGTTTCTGGCAAAAAACGGTGACGGCATGCACCACATCGCACTTGAAACGGACGATATCGAAAAAGAAACGGAACGCCTTGCATCCGTCAACATTAATCCACTCGGCTTGCCGAAAGAAGGGGCAGGCGGAAAAAAAATCATGTTTCTTCACCCGAAAGAGACAAACAGGGTACTTCTTGAATTTGCTCAAAAACAGCATCAACCAATCGAAGGCAAAGCCGCTTGTAACCAGTGAAACATTTTTATCTTCCTTTCGAGAAAAAAGAGAGTTTCAGCTACTCCCATGAGAGTATTGAAAAACTCACCGAATACGAAAAATATCAACTCTCCTTTCACCCCAAACGCCCCAAGTACCTTGACTACCTGACTGTCTTTGATGAAACTGAGGAGTGTCTGCAGAACGATCTGCACGGCAGTTGCATCATACAGACCCACCGGGCAGTACTGCGTAATGGAGAAAACTCCTGGTGGCCAGTCATGCTCATTGGCCAGCAATCGGGTCCAACCTCAGATTTTGAGCTTCTGCTCGAACTGATGAAAGATCCTAATGAAATCGCAAAATGGAACCAAGGAATGCCGACACCTGCGGCATTTGAAAAGGCAATCAAAGCTATTGAAATTGCCGAGCAGGAAAACCGCGTCATCATTACCGTTATTGACACAGCAGGTGCGGACCCGACTGAACAGTCCGAAGGAGGCGGCATTGCCTGGAAGATCGGGCGATGTATGCAGGCCCTTGCCGAAGCAACGGTACCAACCGTATCGGTTATCATCAACCGTGGATGCAGCGGTGGTGCCATTGCCCTGACTGGGTGCGATGCAGTCCTCGCCATGGAATATTCCACCTACATGGTTATTTCACCTGAGGCGTGCTCATCTATTCTCTTCCGCACACGGGAAAAAGCAGGCATGGCAGCAGAGATCTCACAGATAACAGCAAAGAAGGGGGTAAATAACGGCATTATTGATGACATCATCATTGAGGATGACGGTCCGGCTCACCATTTTCCTGAATCTGCACGTCAATCGTTCAAGGGTGCTATGGTCAGATGGGTAGATAAACTCAGTAAAATACCTTCGGAGGAACTGTTTGCTGAAAGAATGAACCGCTGGGAAAAGATAGGCCAGTGGGCTACGATTACCGAGGAGGAAATCATCGCCTTTGAGAAACCGGTCTCCTACTTCATCCCCAAGCCAAGAAAAATCCTTTTTGTTGCCCGTCACAAAAATTGTATTGACAATGCCGGTAAAAGGGTATTTGATCCGGTACTCTATGCAAAACTGTTTGCCGACAATTTTCTTTGTGAAACCTGCGGTCACCGCTATCTGAGGCTGTCAGCACACGACTACATTGATATGATCCTTGATGATGGATCGTTCAGCGAACACAAGAACACCCGCTACATTGTTGACAAGGATATTCTTGATTTCCCCGACTACAGCAAGAAACTTGGTGAAGCACAGCACAAAACCGGTGCGGCATCATCCTTTATAACCGGCGATGCATCCATTGAAGGGAACCCGGTTGTCTTTTGCGTCACCAACTTCAATTTCCTTGGCGGATCATTCTGTATGTCAACTGCAGAGAAAATCTGGAGAGCCAGCAAAACAGCCATTGAACGGGGTGTCCCGCTTGTTATCCAAGCTACAGGAGGTGGTGCAAGAATGCACGAAGGCTGTTCTTCAATGGTCGGTCTGCCGAAGCTGCATGTTGCCATATCAAGTGTTGAAAAGGCCGGACTTCCTGTCATTACGATCATTACCGACCCGACACTCGGTGGTGTCGCAATAGGTATCGGATCAAGGGGAATCAAAATCTTTGAACATAACGCCGGCAATATCGGATTCTCCGGCAAACGGGTCATTGAGCAGTATACCGGCAAGCCGACAACCAAGGATTTCCAGACAACCTGGTGGCTGCAGCAGAAGGGATTTGTCGAAAAAACCGCTTTACCAACAAACATGAAGCATACAATTTCTGAAATTATCAGCGAGTACAACTCACAAAAAAAGCAGGACGCATAAGTTATGATACACTCCCGGCCTGATTCTCTCTTTCATGAGTTCCCGGCAGTCAGCCGGGAGGAGTGGAAAGCGAAGGCGATCTCTGAGCTCAGGGAAACGCCTTACGAAAGTATCGTCTGGCATACGCCGGACGGTTTTGATCTTGAACCCTGGCACTCCGCTCAAGATGAAGTACAGCACCTTGACATACCAGTAACCAAAACAACCAACACCTGGAAAAACTGCTCCCGTATTACCGTTCATGATCCGGATATGGCGAACCGGGCAGCCTTAAAAAGTTTTGAACTGGATGCTGCGGCAATTGAGTTCTTGTTCACCGTCCCGTCACTCTGCTCTCCAGACAACCTCAACCGACTCTTTGCCGGAATCAAAACCTCTGCTGTTGCCATCCACTTTTCAGGAAACATCCCGCCTGCAGCAGAATTACTGAAAACACTTGCTGCCATTCCAGGCTTTTTGGTAAACTTCGGGGGAATACTTTCTGAAATGCCCGCTGCTTCAAAAGAGCAGGATGCTGAACTTTTTGGATTGTGCAAAGCGCTGCCGCAATTCAGGTTTCTGACTGTCGATACGATTCCCTCCCATGAAAAGGGAGCTACGGCTGTTCAGGAAATTGCACTGGCACTTGCCGGAGCAAGCGACTACCTGCACCGTTTTCTTGATGCAGGAGTTCCCGTTGAACGTATTGTTGCCGCGATGGAGATTATCCTGCCGGTCGGCTCCAGCCATTTTACCGAGCTGGCAAAACCAAGAGCCCTTCGTTATCTTTTCGGGCATCTGTTCAAAGCTTATGGTGCATCTGACTCCTCCCTGCCACGCCTTTTTGCCAGAACATCGGAAAGAAACCATTCACTGCTTGATCCCTATACCAATGTCCTGCGGCTGACTACCGAAGCTGTTTCAGCGATTCTCGGCGGGTACGATACTCTGCAGATCGGAGCGTTTGATAGCGGGCTTTCTGTCAGTCCCGACATCGTTGAACGAATTACCGGCAACATTCACCTCGTTCTCAAGGAAGAGGCCTCTCTCGACCGGGTGGTCGATCCGGCTGATGGCTCAAATTACATCGAAGCCCTGACCAGAAATCTTGCAGAATCAGCATGGAACATCTTTAAAGAAATCGAAGCGGCTGGCGGCCTGGCTGAAGCGACAAAAAGCGGCATGATTGATTCCATGATTGCTGAAGCGGAAACAAAGCGCCGGAAAACTCTGGAAAACCGGAAGAAAACCCTTATTGGCGTTAACCGCTATCCCTGGCCCCTCACTCCCGAACAGGAAGAAAACATCGCAGCTCTGGAACTTGCGGCAGAAAAAATGTCGGCAGGGAATGAAATCACCGGTTATGAACTGGTTCGCATGAAAACCCTCTCGCATAGCCTCAAATCGGGCCGAACTCCATCCGTCTTTATCTGGATGCTTGGCGACCCTGTGGTCAGTTTCAGGCAGGCAACCTTCACTGAAGACTTCTTCAACTGCGGCGGCTTTGAAATCGCCGGAAAAGCCGCACTCCCTCTTGAGGAGAACTCATACAAGAGCGCGTTAGAGAAAAAACCGGACATCGTTGTCCTTTGCATTGCTGAAAAAGATCCCGTCCCTGCGGCAGAAGCACTTTGCAACACCCTTCGTTCGCTTTGTCCGAACATCATAATCGTCATGGCCGGAAAACCACCAAAAGAACAGGAAAAGATGCTCAATGCAGGTCTTGACAGTTTTATTTATACCGGTGTCAACGTCCTTGACATGCTGAAATCCTATCAACATAAAACCGGAGTGAAATGAGACCGGACTTTTCAGGAATCGATATTTTCTCTTCTGCTCCTGCCGCCTCAGCCACCGAGGCTCAACAGACTGGCTGGACAACCGCAGAGGGCATTGACATCAAATCCGTATACCATGCTTCTGACATTGAAGGGGCTGACCATCTGAACTTTGCACCAGGTTTTGCTCCCTACATCGGCGGTCCGTACAGCACCATGTACACCACCAGACCGTGGACAATACGGCAGTATGCAGGCTTTTCAACTGCTGAAGAGTCGAACAATTTTTATCGCAAGAACCTCGCTGCCGGTCAGAAAGGACTCTCTGTAGCCTTTGACCTTCCAACTCACAGAGGTTACGATTCAGATCATGAGCGGGTCATTGGAGATGTCGGTAAAGCCGGTGTTGCAATAGACTCGGTTGAAGACATGAAGATCCTCTTCGATCAAATTCCGCTTGGGGATATCTCGGTTTCCATGACCATGAACGGAGCGGTGCTTCCCGTCATGGCGTTTTACATTGTTGCGGCGGAAGAACAGGGTGTGCCAACCGAAAAGCTCAGCGGCACCATACAAAACGATATTCTCAAGGAGTTCATGGTTCGCAACACCTATATCTATCCACCGGAACCCTCCATGAAAATCATTGCCGACATCTTCCGCTATACCAGTGAAAAGATGCCGAAGTTCAACTCTATCAGCATCTCGGGCTACCACATGCAGGAAGCGGGAGCAACCGCCGATCTTGAACTTGCCTTCACCCTTGCCGATGGTCTTGAATACATCCGTACCGGACTGAAGGCCGGGCTTGATATTGATGCCTTTGCGCCTCGCCTCTCCTTCTTCTGGGCTACAGGCATGAACTATTTCATGGAGATTGCCAAACTGCGGGCGGCAAGGATGCTCTGGGCAAAAATTGTCAAGCAGTTTAACCCGAAAAACCCGAAGTCGCTGATGCTGCGCTCCCACTGCCAAACCTCTGGCTGGAGCCTGACCGAGCAGGATCCCTTCAATAATATTACACGCACCTGTCTGGAAGCGCTTGCCGCAACACTTGGCCACACCCAGTCGCTGCACACCAATGCGCTTGACGAAGCAATAGCACTGCCCTCGCCATTTTCAGCAAGAATTGCGCGTAATACCCAGCTTTACCTGCAGGAAGAGACCGATATTACCAAAAGCATTGACCCCTGGGCTGGCTCCTCATACATCGAATACCTTACAGGAGAGCTTGCAGCAAAAGCATGGAAGATCATCACTGACATCGAAGAGGCCGGAGGAATGGTCAAGGCTATTGAACAGGGACTCCCCAAGTTGCAGATCGAAGAGGCTGCGACCCGCAAACAGGCACGCATCGACAGCGGCAAAGAGATTATTGTGGGCGTCAACGGGTATAAAACCACCAGTAAAACCGATATTGAACTGCTTGAAGTTGACAACACCCTTGTGCTGGATCAGCAGCTCCGGAGACTGGCGACCATCAAGGCTGAACGGGACAATGAAGCTTGTACTCTCGCGCTGAAGGCAATCGAAGAGAGTGCCGCGTCAGGAGAGGGGAATCTGCTTGAACTGGCTGTTGATGCTGCAAGAAAAAGAGCAACCCTTGGAGAAATCTCATCAGCCTGCGAAAAAACATTCGGTCGGTACCGTGCAATAACCAGGCTCAACAGCAGTATCTACATGTCGCAGATGAAAGATAACGCACTCTTTCAGGAGGCACAGCAGCTTGCCAACACCTTTGCATCGCTTGAAGGACGCCGTCCAAGAATTATGGTGTCGAAAGTGGGCCAGGATGGCCATGACAGGGGCGCAAAAGTTATTGCCGCAGGATTTGCCGATATTGGCTTTGATGTCGATATCAGCCCTCTTTTTCAGACTCCTGAAGAGGTGGTACAGCAGGCTCTCGACAACGATGTGCATCTGATTGGCATATCAAGCCTTGCCGCAGGTCACAAGACACTAATTCCTAAAATTGTTGAGGAGCTGAAGACGCATGGACGGGAAGATATTCTGGTCATTGCAGGCGGCATCATTCCCGAGAGAGATCACGCCTTCCTCTATGAAAAGGGAGTCGCTGGCATTTTTGGCCCAGGAACGATCATTGCAGAAGCGGGAATCACAATTTTAAAGAAATTGATTGCACAGGTGTAATCGCATTTTGTAGGGTCACGGCATACCGTGACCCTACAAATTATCGTGACCACACACCATCAAATGTTTGAATTCCTGCATATAAACGATACAACCCCATGACCAGACGTTACGATCCCGATGTGGAGACGGTGGTCAGCGGCATCATGAATGGCAATCGCCATACCCTGAGCCGCGCTATCACCCTTATTGAGTCGCAGAGGCCGGAGCATGAGCAGAAGGCGCATGAAATTCTTGACCGCTGTTTGGCAAAAAAAACAAATGCCCTCCGGATCGGCATTACCGGTTCTCCCGGAGCCGGAAAAAGCACCTTTATCGAGGCTCTGGGCGAGGAGATCATCAACAAGGGCCTGACTCTTGCGGTTCTTGCCATAGACCCCAGCAGTCAGCAGTCAAAAGGAAGTATTCTCGGCGACAAGGCGCGCATGGAAAAGCTTGCAGGAAGAAAAGAGGCTTATATCCGTCCAACCGCCTCCTCAGGCTACCTGGGAGGCACCTCGCCAAAAACCCATGAAGCGATCGTCCTCTGCGAAGCAGCAGGATATGATGTCATTCTTGTTGAAACCGTCGGGGTCGGCCAATCGGAAGTGCTTGTCGACACCATGGTCGATTTTATTCTGCTGTTGATGCTGCCCGGCTCAGGTGATGAACTGCAGGGGATCAAACGAGGCATCATGGAAATTGCCGATGCTGTGGCTATCACCAAAACCGACGGCGATCAATCAGGTATCGCGGCTATCTCCAGAGCTGAATTCGAGGCCGCCCTGAGAATGCTGCCAGCCAAACATCCATTTTGGCAACCCCGTGTCATGTTGACCTCCGCCTTGACCGGCATCGGCATTACAGAAGTATGGCAGAATATTTCAGAATATTTTGCGGTGATGCGCGAAAACAATATTCTGGAAGAGCGGCGCCGCCAGCAGCTTAAACATCTGCTCTATACCGTGCTCGAAGAGATGATGAAAAAAGAGTTCTTTTCTCATCCTGATGTCGTCAGCTCAAAAGAGAGCATCGAACAACAAGTTCTTTTATCACAGCTCAGCCCGTTCAGCGGCGCAAGGGCCCTGATGGATGCCTTCACTCGCCGATAAACTCATTCTCTTCAGCTTTGACAATCAGTACCGGACAATTGGCCTTGCGAACAACCGTCTCGGCAACACTTCCCATAATAAAACGGCTCAGCCCTGTTTTGCCGTGAGAGCCCATAATCACAAGATTAGCATGAAGCTCTCCTGATTTTTCAAGAATCACATCCGATGGATTACCAATCTCTACGCTGCACTCGGCCTTTAACCCAACAGAAAGAAACTGCTGCAAAACAACCTCAAGATCCGCTTTTGCAGCTTTTTCCAGATCCTCTTCAAGTGGCACATAATTGAGCGTTATATCAACCGCCATTGGCCTCGGCTCAACAACATTCAGCAAATAGACGGAAGAGCCCATACTCGCAGCAAACTCTCTGGCATACCTCACCGCCTTGCGGGACGCATCTGAAAAATCGACAGGACAAAGAATCGAATGAATCTTGAACATGATCGGAATGATTTAGGTTGCCTTGGAAGAGTCCGAAGACTTGTTTCCGTCAAGAAACGCCTTGAACAGTTCAATCGGTAAAGGAAAAATAATCGTTGAATTATGCTCTGCGGAGATATCCTTCAGTGTCTGCATATAACGAAGCTGGAGGGCTGAGGGGCTTGCCGCAATAATAGTGGCCGCATCGGCCAGGCGTTGCGCTGCCTGGTACTCCCCTTCTGCATTGATGATGGTCGACCGGCGTTCACGCTCTGCTTCAGCCTGTTTGGCCATCGCCCGGCGCATCTCCTCCGGAAGATCAATTTCCTTCACCTCCACCTTGGCAACCTTGACACCCCAAGGTTCCGTATCCTTGTCGAGAATTGTCTGGATACGATCATTGATTTCATCCCTTTCAGCGAGCAGATTATCAAGTTCACCCTGTCCACACACACTCCGCAACGTGGTCTGCGCCAACTGTGACGTAGCAAAATGAAAATCAGCCACCTCAACAATCGCCTTTATCGGATCAAGAACACGGAAATAAACCACGGCACTCACCTTCACCGAGACGTTATCGCGGGTTATAATATCCTGAGGAGGAACATCAAGCGTCACCGTCCGAAGGTCAACCTTGACCATTTTATCGATACCCGGAATAAGAATAATCAGTCCTGGCCCTTTTGCAGCAATAATCCGCCCCAGACGGAAAATAACCCCTCGCTCATACTCCCTGAGAATCTTCAGAGAGGAAACCAAAAACGCCGCAATCAGAACCAGAACGGTCATCACATCAAATGTCATCATTATATCTACCCCTGTTGTCTTATTACCTTTTACTGTTTAAAACTCTTTATCTCATTGCAATATAGTAATAAATGAGAAAAAATGGTTCCAGCTCACCTGTGCGAATAACTTCGTCTTAAAAATAGGTACGCAAGCCAAGGGAAATATTTGTCAAATTGAGATCACTATACTCAACGGTTGGTATAATGTTCGTACGTCCGCCTGGTAACCTCATGTAACCTGCCTCCACAAATAATGCGCCATTAGTTGATATTTGTCTTTCACCCTGAAGCTTCACCTGAAACGCAACACCGTTATTGTGTAACGCTTTCATGCAACCGCACGGAGTTGCAGAAGAGGCATCAGGAAATCGGGTAGACGCATATCCTGCGCCTGCACCAAGCCACCAGCGCGTATGCCGGGTATCTTTAAGACCAAGCAGTCCGTTAAAAAACAGTGCTCGAAGTTGTACCGTATCATCAAGATCAGCATGCCTCGCACCAAAATCTACACCGCTACGATGAATGTTCCCGCCAAACAGTTCTGCCTCAACACGCAGATAAATCGGTTTGTTCTTTTTATAACAAATTGAGTTTTCATAACCAACAGCTACCGCAGCTCCAAAATTACCATCATAATCAATTTCACCTTCCTGGAGCACCCCTGTGCCCAGATCAACACGAATCCCTGAGTCATCAGCATGAATGATTTTCGAGAGAGCGCCTGTTCCATACCAGCCGCATGGGTGATACGGCATCTTTTCTGCCCTTGCTTCCTTTACGACAAAAAGCATAGCAAACACGATTGCTGTTATCAGCAGCTTTTTCAAATTGTTATGAGATTGCTTCATGTACAATTACAATAAGTTGTTGTTTGATAAAACCTTTTTTAACTGCTCCGGTCTTATTCGCTTTCGACTGAATACTGAAATCCTCCTCTTGTCAAGAAAAGTAACGATTCATCACCAAAGAACATCTCTACAACGCCAGCCACGCCAGCAAGCCAAGTGCAGCAACACCACCAATAAGCTCGCCAGTACTGCCTCCCGATGTGACGCTGACGGCATAGGGATCAGCAGCAACTGCATCACCTGTCCAAAAATCATAGCTCGACACACCTGAATAATGATTTCCCGCCAGATCAACCACCGAGCCATCATCAAGCGTCACAAAATAATGGGTATGGGGATCAAGATCGGATACCGGATTGATAACAAGATTCTTCCCGGCTGCTGATACCGTAGCAGACACAACCTCACCAGCAGCCGAATCACGGTGAAGCACAATAGCTCCAGTAGAACCTTTCGTGATATCTTCACTGAAAGATAGTATAACATCGTCTTTGAGAGAAACAGCCGTTCCACCATTATTCGGTGTTAAGCTCGGAGCAACACTATCGAGAGCAGTTGCATTTGCCGAAGCAAACATGGCCCCCATATCAGCATAACCCTTTGCAACCAATCCAAGCGCTGCGGCGGCAGATTCTCCCATGATCTGTGTATCGCCATCATGATTGAGATAAAGATGCACATCGAACACGCCTTTACCCGCTTCAAGCACTCGTCCTAAATCGCTGCTTAACGGTTCATAGCACGCATAGGGCAGAGGTGTGCCCGCTGGAGCATAGAAGTAGTCGCCGGTGATCGGGTTGTGCCACGCATTCAGGGCTACGCCACCGGTGGTAACTCCATAAAAATCAACCTTGCCTGGTATCTGATCCGGAGTGTAACGAGGCGTAACCAAATCAGCCGTTACTTTGACCAGAACACCAGGGTCGTAAATCTGGCCAACAACAGGATCGTTATCACCAAAGGAGTTGTCAGTGATAATCAACTCAATCTCAACGATCTTGCCATTCTCAACCACCAGACGAGCACCATCTCCACCCGGAACACGCTGTGTGAAGTCGTACCAGCCAGGTAGTGTTATTGCAAGGCCGTCCAGATCCTCAAGTGACATAGCCTTAATTGCCTCCGCTGAAACATACTTGATGTAGGCATTCGCATCTGCAGATGTCATTCCAGATGCTCGCACATCAATCAACACCCGGACCTGCGTTCCATTGCGCAAAGGATCAATGTCGGCCGACATTGGTTCAACTTTTCCATCATCATTGGTATCCTGTCCAGCAACACCGAAGCGAATAGGATCCCAAGGGGTAGTCACCTCACTGCCATTAACCAGAGTGACCGTTGTTGTGTTATCATTATTTACGACAACTCTCGTTGTTGAATCAATTTCAGTGTATGTCGCCACTTCAATATTGAGCAGTTGCAATGTCGTCGAAATTTGGCTGTCGGAAGCAGTGAAGCTCTCCACCACGCCAATTGAAATGATTGCCTTGCTGTCGGTCAGCGTTCCATTGTTACCTGCTTCAAAATCTGCTTTATGCCTCCATGCAAGGGTGGCTAGCGCGTTCTGCTCGTCGTCCTGTTTCCCGTCGCCATTCAGATCACCGATTTTGGCATTACCAATCCCCTGGGAAGCAGCCAAGGTTCCCAGCGCCTCTTCGGTAGTCGGAGTAATGCCATCCTGATCATAATCATCGTCAAGACCTGCCGTCTTTGTTCCGCTATAAGCCCCATTAACGCCATCAAAGGTATAGATCACACCTGTACCGTCATCATGAATCGCCATAACTCCAAGCGACTCTTCCATGCCCCGCATAACTCTCAGCCCAAAAGTCTCCGAGACTTCTCGAACGGTATCCTGTTCATCAGTGATGCCGACTCGAACGAGCAATTCGCCAGTGTTCAGAATCTGTGCATTTGAAGCATTATAAGTGATCCAGGTTGTTCCGTCCCAAAACTCAATATTGCCGTTACCCGACGGAATATTTGCTTTACCAACTCCGGCTGGCTCAACCTGTAAGGCCAAGGACACGATGCCAGGGGCTCCTGTCACCTCAAAGAGACTGTATACCGATCCCTCATTGACGATCGGACTGTTAACCTTGATGGTTCGATCATCATCTTTTGGAGCTAAAACGTTTTCTGCTCCGCTGTCGTTAAAAATCGCTCCCGTACCAAAATCGCCGATGATACCACGCGCCGTCACAACATCACGATTACCTGATGGCGTCGCAACCAACGTAAACGTGTGATCTGCCTGATAAACAGCATCGTTAATAATCGGCACCCGAACAAGCAAAACACTGCCGCCTGTCGGTACATTTACCGGTGTTTTGGTCGTATAGGGAATCCATGTGGTACCGTTATAAAGCTGAATGAAATTCGTGTAATCATAACCCTCTGTAGCAACATGAGTTCCACTATAACCAACTCCACCATCCCGCAAGGAGAGGGTAAAAGAGTAGTTGCTTGATGCTTCAACACGAAAAACAGAATACGACGACGCTTCATTAACCGTTACATCAGGAATTCGCAAATAGCCATCATCATTTGCTGTAGATCCAGAAACAACGGCTCCATGTTCATCGTATACCTGACCGGTACCATCATCAAGAATTGTGGCTATACCACTGCTGCTCAGGCCACCTGTTACAGCAGCGTTCAGGGTAAAACGTTCTGCCCCTTCGTAAAACGTATCATTCAGGGTTGGAACATCAACCAAAAAGCTGGTCACGCCAGCAGGCAGGCTGATCTGGCCATTGGTAAGAGCAAGAGTAATTTTTTCACTACCGGCAAAATAGTATGCTGAAAATGTTGTGCTGTAATCAACTCCATAGGTTGCACTGTCGCCAGTTGCTCCTGCTGCAAGTGTTATTGTTGTTGCCGAGCTACTCGCCGCACCAAGCGTTACCGTAAAGACTGCATCGCTTCCTTCTGAGATATCACCCTTGCCTTTAACCATGATGCTCGTCTGCTCTGGCAAGGCGGTACTGGCATCGTCATCTTTAATGGTGGCAACAGCAAAATTATCGTTTATTGTTGTCCCGCTATTGACGTTGGAGAGTGTGACATTGAAAAATTCAGAGCCTTCAAAAATATGATCGTCAGTGATGGCAACAGTAATGGATTTGATGGTTTCCCCTGCGGTAAAATGAAGTGTGCCACTGGTTGGCGTGTAATCTGCAATGGCATTGGCGGTACCATCACTGGTCGAGTAGTCAACCGAGGTTGTTCCTTCGGAATCTCCGCTACGCATAACGGTAAATGTCACCGTACCGTCTCCCTCGTTGACGGTGACATCATTAATGTTCAGGGAAATATTATTGATTACCAGTTCACTGTTCGTGCTATCGCTTGTGGCATTACCGGCACCATCTGTCACTGTTGCCGTCACGCTGTACGTCCCTCCGCTCAGCGTATCACTTTCCGGGATCGTCAAGCTCCAATTGCTACCGCTCAGTGTGAGGTGCCCGTCGCCTGACGTATAGCTGTGCCCGTGGACCGTCACCGTCAAACTTTCGTTGCTCCCGAGCGTCGCCGTGCCTGTAATCACCGGCGTCGTGTCGTTCGTTGTTTGCGATATCACTGTCGGCGCTGTCGGCGCTGTCCTGTCGATCACCAGTTCACCGTTGGTCGTGTCATTCGTAGCATTACCGGCACTGTCCGTTACCGTCGCCGTCACACTGTAGCTCTGCCCATCAGCAAAAATGCCAAGCGTGCCGCTGCTAACCGACGCACTGCCCGTATCAATACTCCATACACCGCCCGTCACGGTAACGTTGCTGTAGGTCGCTCCATTCACCACAACACTCAGCGTCTCACCGCTGCCAACCGTCGCCGTACCCGTAATCAGAGGCGTCGTGTCGTTCGTTGTCTGCGACACAACCGTTGGCGCTGCAGGAGCCGTCGTATCAATCACCAGCTCACTGCTTGTGCTGTCGCTTGTCGCATTACCGGCACCATCCATCACCGTTGCCGTCACACTGTACGTCCCTTCGGCAAGCACATCTTCCGGAGGAATTGTCAGCGTCCAGGTATGGGCTGTGTCGTTATAGCTCAGATGACCGTCGCCTGCCGTATAACTATGCCCGTTGACCTCTACTGTCACCGTCAGACTTTCGCCACTCCCGAGCGTCGCCGTACCCGTGATCACCGGCGTCGTGTCGTTCGTCGTCCACGACTTCACCGTTGGCGCTGTCGGCGCTGTCTTATCAATCACCAGTTCACCATGAGTCGTGTCACTTGTCGCGTTACCGGCACTGTCTGTCACGGTCGCCGTCACGCTGTAGCTCTGCCCATCAGCAAAAATGCCAAGCGTGCCACTGCCGGGCAGCGCACTGCCCGTATCAATACTCCATACACCGCCCGTCACGGTAACGTTGCTGTAGGTCGCTCCATTCACTACAACGGTCAGCGTCTCACCGCTGCCAACCGTCGCCGTACCCGTAATCAGAGGCGTCGTGTCGTTCGTTGTCTGCGACACAACTGCTGGCGCTGCAGGAGCCGTCGTATCAATCACCAGTTCACTGCCTGTGCTGTCGCTTGTCGCGTTACCGGCAGCATCCGTCACCGTTGCCGTCACGCTGTAAATCCCTTCGGCAAGCACATCTTCCGGCGGAATTGTCAGCGTCCAGGTATGAGCAGTGTCGTTGTAGCTCAGATGACCGTCGCCTGCCGTGTAGGTCTGACTGTTCAACGCTATTGTCAGACTTTCGCCATTTCCAAGAGTCGCCATGCCCGTGATTACCGGCGTCGTGTCGTTCGTCGTCTGGGACACAACCGTTGGCGCTGTCGGTGCCGTCGTATCAATCACCAGTTCACCGATCGTCGGGTCGGTCGTCGCGTTACCGGCGCTGTCCGTGACCGTCGCCGTCACGCTGTACGTCTGACCATCAACAAAATTGCGAAGCGTACCGCTGCTGACCGCCGCATTGCCCGTATCAATACTCCATACACCGCCCGTCACGGTAACGTTGCTGTAGGTCGCTCCATTCACCACAACACTCAGCGTCTCAGCGCTGCCAACCGTCGCCGTACCCGTAATCAGTGGCGTCGTGTCGTTCGTTGTCTGCGACACAACCGTTGGTGCTTTCGGCGCTGTCGTATCAATCACCAGTTCACTGCTTGTGCTGTCGCTTGTCGCGTTACCGGCAGCATCCGTCACCGTTGCCGTCACGCTGTACGTCCCTTCGGCAAGAACATCTTCCGGCGGAATCGTCAGCGTCCAGGTATGGGCACTGTCGTTGTAGCTCAGATGGCCGTCACCTTCCGTGTAGGTCTGACTGTTCAACACTATTGTCAGACTTTCGCCATTTCCAAGAGTCGCCGTGCCCGTGATCACTGGTGTCGTGTCGTTCGTCGTCTGCGACGTCACCGTTGGCATCGTCGGCGATGTCGTATCAATCACCAGTTCACCGTTGGTCGTGTCATTTGTCGCGTTACCGCCACGATCCGTAACCGTCGCCGTCACGTTGTAGCTCTGCCCATCAGCAAAAATACCAAGCGTGCCACTGCCGGGCAGCGCACTGCCCGTATCAATGCTCCACACACTTCCCGTCACAGTAACGTTGCTGTAGGTCGCTCCATTCACTACAACCGTCAGCGTCTCGCCGCTGCCAAGAGTCGCCGTACCCGTAATCAGAGGCGTCATGTCGTTCGTCGTCTGCGACACAACCGTTGGCGCTGCAGAAGCCGTCGTATCAATCACCAGCTCACTGCCTGTGCTGTCGCTTGTCGCGTTACCGGCACCATCCGTCACCGTTGCCGTCACGCTGTACGTCCCTTCGGCAAGAACATCTTCCGGCGGAATTGTCAGCGTCCAGATATGGGCACTGCCATGGTAGCTCAGATGACCATCGCCTGCCGTGTAGGTCTGACTATTCAACGCTATTGTCAGACTTTCTCCATTTCCAAGAGTCGCCGTGCCCGTAATCACTGGCGTCGTGTCGTTCGTTGTCTGCGACACAACCGTTGGCGCTGCAGGAGCCGTCATATCGATCACCAGTTCACTACCTGTGCTGTCGCTTGTCGCGTTACCGGCACTGTCTGTCACGGTCGCCGTCACGCTGTAGCTCTGCCCATCAGTAAAAATGCCAAGCGTGCCACTACCGGGCAGCGCACTGCCCGTATCAATACTCCATATACCGCCCGTCACGGTAACGTTGCTGTAGGTCGCTCCATTCACCACAACGGTCAGCGTCTCACCGCGGCCAAGAGTCGCCGTACCCGTAATCATCGGCGTCATGTCATTCGTCGTTTGCGATACAACCGTTGGTGCTGTCGGCGCTGTCGTATCAATCACTAGTTCACTGCTTGTGCTGTCACTTGTCGTGTTACCGGCACCATCCGTCACCGTTGCCGTCACGCTGTACGTCCCTTCGGCAAGCACATCTTCCGGCGGAATTGTCAGCGTCCAGATATGGGCTGTGTCATTATAGCTCAGATAACCGTCGCCTGCCGTATAACTATGCCCGTTGACCTCTACTGTCACCGTCAGACTTTCGCCACTCCCGAGCGTCGCCGTACCCGTGATCACCGGCGTCGTGTCGTTCGTCGTCTGCGACACAACCGTTGGCGCTGTCGGCGCTGTCGTATCAATCACTAGTTCACCATGAGTCGTGTCACTTGTCGCGTTACCGGCACTGTCTGTCACGGTCGCCGTTACGCTGTAGCTCTGCCCATCAGCAAAAATGCCAAGTGTGCCGCTGCTAACCGACGCACTGCCCGTATCAATACTCCATACACCGCCCGTCACGATAACGTTGCTGTAGGTCGCTCCATTCACCACAACACTCAGCGTCTCACCATCGCCCAAGGTAGCCGTACCCGTGATCACCGGCGTCGTGTCATTCGTCGTTTGCGACACAACTGTTGGCGCAAAAGGAGCCGTCGTATCAATCACCAGTTCACTGCCTGTACTGTCGCTTGTCGCGTTACCGGCTGCATCCGTCACCATTGCCGTCACGCTGTACGTCCCTTCGGCAAGCACATCTTCCGGCGGAATTGTCAGCGTCCAGGTATGAGCAATGTTGTTGTAGCTCAGATGACCGTCCCCTGCCGTGTAGGTCTGACTGTTCAACGCTATTGTCAGACTTTCGCCATTTCCAAGAGTCGCCGTGCCCGTGATTACCGGCGTCGTGTCGTTCGTCGTCTGCGACACAACCGTTGGTGCTGTCGGCGCTGTCGTATCAATCACCAGTTCACCGTTGGTCGTGTCACTTGTCGCATTACCGGCACTGTCCGTTACCGTCGCCGTCACACTGTAGCTCTGCCCATCGACAAAACTGCCAAGCGTGCCGCTGCTAACCGACGCACTGCCCGTATCAACACTCCATACACCGCCCGTCACGGTAACGTTGCTGTAGGTCGCTCCATTCACCACAACAGTCAGCGTTTCCCCACTGCCCACTGTTGCTTTACCGCTAATAACCGGCACCGGATCGTTCGTCGTCTGCGATGTCACTACCGGTGTTGCTGGTGCTGTTGTATCAATGATCAACTCGCCATTCGTGCTGTCGCTTGTCGCATTACCGGCACCATCTGTCACCTTTGCCGTCACGCTGTACCTCCCCTCGGCCAGCACATCAACTGACGGAACCGTCAGCGTCCAGGTATGGGCACTGTCGTTGTAGCTCAGGTGACCGTCACCTGTAGTGTACGTCTTGCTGTTCACCTCTACCGTCAGACTTTCGTTACTGGCGACTATCGCCGTGCCGGTAATCACCGGCGTCGGGTCGTTCGTCGTCTGCGACGTCACCATCGGCATCGTCGGCGATGTCGTATCAATAACCAGTTCTCCGGTCGTCGGGTCGTTCATCGCGTTACCGGCACTGTCCGTCACCGTCGCCATAACACTGTACGTCTGACCATCAACAAAACTTCCAAGCGTACCGCTGCTGACCGCCGCATTGCCAGTGTTGATGCTCCACACCCCGCCTATTACCGATACGTTGCTGTAGGTCGCCCCATTCACCACGACCGTCAGCGTTTCCCCACTGCCTATTGTTGCTCTACCGCTAATAACCGGAGTCGTGTCATTCGTTGTCTGCGACATCACTACCGGCAGTGCAGGAGGCGTCGTATCAATAATCAATTCGCCAGTGGTGCTGTCGCTTGTGGAATTACCGGCACCATCCGTCACCGTCGCCATAACGCTGTACCTCCCTTCGACAAGCACATCAACTGACGGAATCGTCAGCGTCCAGTTGTGGCCACTGTCGTTGTAGCTCAGATGCCCGTCGCCTGCCGTATACGTCTTGCTGTTTACTTCTACCGTAAGACTTTCACCGCTCCTGAGCGTCGCCGTGCCCGTAATCAGAGGCGTCAGGTCGTTCGTCGTCTGCGACGTCACTACCGGTGTTGCAGGAACCGTCGTATCAATCACCAGTTCACCGTTTGTCGCGTCGTTCGTCGCGTTACCGGCACTGTCCGTCACCGTCGCGGTCACGCTGTACGTCTCACCATCAACAAAATTCCCAAGCACGCCGCTGCTGACCGTCGCACTGCCCGTGTTGATGCTCCATACACCGCCTGTTACCACGACGTTGCTGTAGGTCGCTCCATTCACCACAACCGTCAGCGTCTCACCTGCTCCAACGGTTGCAGTACCACTGATGGTTGGGGTGGTGTCGTTCGTCGTTTGCGACATCACCGTTGGTGCTGTCGGCGCTTTCGTCTCAACCGTGTAGTTCGCGCTGCTGGCTGTCGTGCCAGCGTTACCAGCTACGTCCGTGTAGCTGTTGGCAAGACTGACCACATTGCTCGTGTCCTCGATGTTCACCGTCGGCGTGAAGGTCGCCGTATAGGTAACCGAGCCGTCGCCATTGACTGTCGCCGCAGACAGGCCGCTCAGAATACCGTTATCGGAACTCAGGTCAACAAGCCCAAACCCGCTCACTGCTTCGCTAAAGGTAATCGTTACCGTCGCCGTCTCGCCGACCGTGAGTGCACTGTCGCTCAGAACAATCGTCGCTGTCGGCGCTTTCGTCTCAACCGTGTAGTTCGCACTGCTGGCTGTCGTGCCTGCGTTACCCGCTACGTCCGTGTAGGTGTTGGCCAGGCTGACCACATTG
>CAILRB010000052.1 GCA_903836465.1 uncultured Chlorobiaceae bacterium | reverse complement strand
GGAGTACAAGGCAGACAATTGGGACTGTTTTGGTGTACTATGCGCTTGATATGGGTTTTTATGGCTAAAATGAACAGAAAAAGGACGGTTGAGGGCTTTTTTGCGTCCAGCTTCTCTATTGTTAGACCGACAGGCTGCTAGATCTTTCGTTAGATACGGATAACAATCCTGCCACCTTGAATGCAAGCTGTAACTGGCTTGATGGTTTGGGAATCATGGTTACCACCGACACTGGTGTACTCACGTTTCTGGATACAGATATCTCGAAAGCAGGTCCGGAGTGCTGGAGTGTCGATGTTATCATAACAGGAGCGCTGATTGCGGATGGCCCTGATTCAGATACTATGCCGGATGCCTTTGTAATGACTGACCAGCAAGGCAATGAGGTTGCAGTGAAGCCTATGTGGGTGAAGGATTCAACCAATGTGATCGCTACGTTTTTCACAACGCTCAAGGATGGGCTAAACAATGACATTTACTTTCACGGAGTGTTGAAGGACACGAACAACGATAATCAACCCGATAGACTTGAAGGATCATGGGGAACAGATTTTATCGATGGTCCGCTCAGCCTGATTGATACCAATAATGACGCTCAACCTGATCATTGGCAGCTCATAAGGTATGAGGTTTATTCAGGCCGCGTTCAGGGTGATAGTTCAGGCGATCCTGCGGGGATATATTTCGATATGTCAAGTGGTTTTGGAGAAGATTCCTTTTCATCGTATGGCAAATTGACTACGGATTTTGGTGGCGGTAGTGGAGGCCGCAGTGTTGTTATGCAGGCTGATGGTAAGATCGTTGTGGCGGGGACTTCCTATGCATCCGACAACATCAGCGGTGATGATTTTGCCCTTGCACGCTACAATACTGACGGTAGCCTTGATACAACTTTCTTCGGCGATGGCAAGGTGATCACGGATTTCGGAGGTTATGACGGTGGCTATAGTGTGGTGATGCAAGCCGATGGCAAGATTCTTGTGGTAGGGTCTACTTACAACGGTAGCAGCAGTGATATCGCCCTTGCGCGTTACAATACTGATGGTACTCTTGATACAAATTTTTCTGACGATGGCAAGGCGACTACAAATTTTGGCAGTGGCCATTGTGTGGTGATGCAAGGCGATGGCAAGATTCTTGTCGCAGGGTCTGAGTCCAACGATAGTGGAAACGATTTCGCCCTTGCGCGTTATAACAGTGACGGCAGTCTCGATACGACTTTTTCCGGTGACGGGAAGGTGACTACGGATTTTGGCGGTAATGACGGTGGCTATAGTGTGGTGATGCAAGCCGATGGCAAGATTCTAGTTTCAGGGGCCACTTTCGTCAAGTACAGCAGCTATGATTTCGCCCTTGCGCGTTATAACAGTGACGGCAGTCTCGATACGACTTTTTCCGGCGACGGGAAAGTGACCACGGATTTCGGTGAAGGTGATGACCATGGCTACAGTGTGGTGATGCAACCTGATGGCAAAATCATCGTAGCAGGGTTCGCTTTCAATTATAGCGGTGATTTCGTCCTTGCGCGTTACAATGCTGACGGCACCCTTGATACAACGTTTTCCGATGATGGTAAGGTAGTCACTGATTTCGGCGGTGATGACTATGGCTTCAGTGTTGTGATCCAACCTGATGGCAAGATCATCGTGGCAGGGTTGAGAAGTTTTGATTTCGCCGTTGCGCGCTACAACAGTGACGGCACTCTTGATAAAACCTTTTTCGGTGACGGCAAGGTAACAACAGATTTCGGGGGTGGTGACTTTGGCTATAGTGTTGTGATGCAGGCTGATGGCAAGATCGTCGTGGCGGGGGCTTCCTGGGCATCCGACAACATCAGCAGTGCGGACTTTGCTCTTGCACGTTTCAATAGTGATGGTAGCCTTGATATGATTTCGGATATCACACCACCAACAGTGCTGACCTTTACCCCTGCTGACGAAGCCACAGCCGTTGATGTTGGCAGCAATATAGTGCTGACCTTCAGCGAAGCAATTCAGAAAGGGACGGGTTTGATTGAAATCCATAGTATTTCAGCAACTGGCGGTGTGGTTGAAAGTTACGATGTAGCGACAAGCACAAACCTGACGGTGTCAGGCAGTACGCTGACGATCAACCCTACGACAGATCTGTCGCACAACACACACTATTTTGTTACGTTCGCCTCCAGCAGCGTCAAGGATTTGTCTGGCAACAGTTCTTCGGGAAGCAATACCTACGACTTTACAACGGTAACGACGACTTCTCTACATGACATAGTTGTCAACACAAAATATTGGAATAATGACACCCCGATCAAGGGGGTGGTACTGGAAACAGATGTTCAAACGGGAGATACAGGCTCAGTTATGCTTCGAGGCCATTCAGCGGGCGTTACAACACTTACGCCAGCATTGACGGTTGGGACAGCAGCTAAAGGTTCGGTCGATCTGCTTGACGCCATCGCTATTCTCAAGAGTATTGTCGGACTGACGACACTGAATGGCTATCAGCAGATCGCTGCCGATTTTGACAAGACTAACGAAGTGGATCTGAATGATGCCATTGGTATTCTCAAACATGTGGTAGGGCTTACTGCGCCGACTCCGGAGTGGGCGTTTGTTGAGAAGACCGATCTCCTGCCCGATCTTGCACACTCAATATCAGTCAACGTGACTGCCGACACCACCGTAGACCTGGTCGGCATCCTGAGAGGCGATGTCGATGGAAGCTGGTGTGTTGCGCAATAGGGATAACAGTAAACACTGAGCGGAAACCGGGCAGAGCTATCAAAATCTGCCCGGCTTCCGTGACATTATGCCTGCGGTTTCTCAAATAACCGGCACCGCAGCTTTCAGGGTAAAGAGGTGGTAGTTCATGCTGTCCTCAAGCGCGTGAAGACTTGCTTCGATGATGTTCGTCGAGACTCCCACGGTGCCCCAGGTAGAGCGGCCGTTGCCTGATTCTATGAGTACCCGCACTTTGGCGCTGGTTCCCCGTTTCTCTTCAAGAACACGCACTTTATAGTCAACCAGCTTGATGCTCTTGATCTCCGGATAAAAGTGGAGCAAGGCTTTGCGGAGAGCCTTGTCGAGGGCATTGACCGGGCCGTCACCGTCGGCAGCAATATGTTCAATCTCCTCGCCAACCTTTACCTTGAGCACGGCCTGGTCAACATTGTTGGCATTCTTGCTCGACTCGATATGTACCTTGGTTTCAAGCACTTCAAAGAATGGCTTGAAGTTGCCAAGCTCCTTGTGCAGGAGTAGCTCAAAAGAGGCTTCGGCTCCGTCAAACTGGTATCCTTCGTGCTCGAGTTCCTTGATATGGTGGACAATATTTTTATAAAGATCGCTTTTTTCAGGAAGAACTATGCCAAGCTCCTGCGCTTTGTAGCGGATGTTGCTCTGGCCGGCAAGCTCTGAAACCAGAACCCGTTGATGGTTCCCGACAAGCTTCGGGTCGATATGCTCGTAGAGAGAGCTCTCTTTCATGACGGCGCTGACATGGATACCGCCTTTGTGGGCAAATGCGGATTTCCCGACAAAAGGCGCTCTGGTATTCGATGGCATATTCAGAATCTCATAGACAAACTTCGAGAGTGAGGTCAGTTGATTGAGATGCTGCACAAAGGTGAATGAGCCTTGCAGTTTCAGCATAATATTGGGAATAATGCTGATAAGGTTGGCGTTGCCGCATCGTTCACCGATACCGTTGATGGTTCCCTGGATATGGGTAGCACCGGCCATGACGGCTGCGATTGAGTTCGCGATGGCCAGATCGCCATCGTTGTGGCTGTGAATGCCTACAGGGAGACCGGTGGCAGTCAGTACCTGTGCCACAATGTCGGCTACTTCATGGGGCAGTGAGCCTCCGTTGGTGTCGCACAGCACAATTCTTGAGGCGCCTCCTTCCGCTGCGGCGCGCAGCATGGTCAGGGCAAATTCGCGGTCATCTTTATACCCGTCGAAAAAATGTTCTGCATCAAAAAAGACCTCTCGTCCCTCTTGCTTGAGGAAGGCAACGGAGCGGTAAATCAAATCGGCATTCTCTTGATCTGAAATGCCAAGACTTTTCATGGAGTGGGCTTTCCATGTTTTTCCGAAGATAGTGATGACCGGAGTTTCGGAATGAAGCAGCCCGAGCAAGTTTGGATCGGTTTCAACCTTGGCGACAAAACGGGCGGTCGAACCGAACGAGGTGAGTTTTGCATGTTTGAAATCAAGCTGCCGGGCCTTTATGAAAAACTCCTCATCTTTCGGGTTGCTGCTTGGCCATCCTCCTTCAATATAGTCCATACCGAACTCATCAAGCTTTCGGGCAATAAGAAGCTTGTCCTGTACCGAAAGGTTGATATGCTCTCCCTGTGTGCCATCACGCAGGGTCGTGTCGTAAAGTTCTATCGTCTTTAAAATTGAAGTCATAAATCAGCGTTGTGCCATTAAATTTTCCTGTCTGGCATAGGCAAAAATTCCTCCCGCTTCGACGATGTTGAAGACACTTCCAAGGGGATTGAGCTTGTAGATGATCTTGCTGGTCAAATTTTCAATGGTATTTGCCGCCACGTCAATTTTCAGCTCATCGCCAGTCTTGATAATCTGGTTGAGTGGTTCAGCAGTTTCGTAAGGAATTGCAAATCCGCCATCAACACAGTTGCGGTAAAAAATTCTCGCGTAGGATTCTGCAATAATGGCTTGTACGCCTGCCACTTTTAACGCGAAGGGCGCATGTTCCCTTGATGATCCGCATCCAAAGTTCGGACCTGCAATAATGATGGTGAATGCTGAGCGAACTTCACCATCGGCAATAAAAGGGATATTTCCTTCCGGAAGCCCACCCTGCTCGGGAGGAACTCCTGAGAGGGCATATTTACCGTACAAAACGACCTCATCCGGATCGGAGAGGCTGTAAACCAGATGTTCAGCCGGAATAATCTGATCGGTATCAATATTCTTCCCTAAAACGTATGCTTTACCCTGAATAACTTTTTCCATAGTCTTTATTCTCCTGTACTGGTGCGATCAGAGAAAATCTCTCGGATCGGTGAGTTTGCCCGTAATTGCTGATGCGGCTGCGGTGAGCGGCGAGGCAAGGTAGACTCCCGCATGTTTGCTGCCCATTCTTCCGGGAAAATTACGGTTTGTGGTAGAGACGACGACATCGTTGTCAACCGAGCGTCCGACGGTATCGGCAGGGCCGCCCAGACATGCTGCGCATGAAGGGAGTGCAATGCTGCATCCGGCATCCTCAAAAATCTTTTTAAGCGTCACACCCTGATACTGTTCAGTTTCAAGGCTGCGGGCAACCTGAACCGTCGCGGGAACAATGTTTGTGGTCACCGAAACCGTTTGTCCTTTCAGGATTTTTGCCGCCATCATAAAATCAGTCAGTTTGCCGCCGGTGCAGGAGCCGATATAGGATTTGGTGATTTTTGTGCCTGCGACACTCCTTACCGTAGCGCGATTATCGGGGCTGTGCGGTTGTGCGACAACGGGCTCAAGGTCACGAACATTGTAGTGGTACTTGCTGTGATACTCTGCGTCCGGATCGCTCTGGAAGAGTTCGTAGGGCTTGTTGCTTCTTGCCTTCACATAGGCTTCAGCGATATTGTCAGCGGCAATAATACCGTTCATGCCTCCGGCTTCGATAGCCATGTTGGTCAGCGTCATTCTCTCTTCCATGGGAAGTGAAAAAATCGCTTCTCCATCAAACTCCATTGCCCGATAGGTTGCGCCGTCGGTCGTGATATCGCCGAGAATCTGCAGAATGAGATCTTTTGCGGTCAGCCAGACAGGCATCTCTCCCTCAAAGGTGAACTTGATCGATTCAGGGACTTTTTCCCAGAGTTTCCCGGTACCAAGAATGAATGCGGCGTCAGTGTTGCCGATTCCGGTGCCGAACATGCCGAAGGCACCCGAAGTACAGGTGTGTGAGTCGGTTCCGAAAAGCACGGTACCGGGAAGATTAAAACCCTCTTCGGCAAGGGCGACGTGACAGACACCTTTGTATCGGTCAGAACCGACATCATAGTAGTGCGGCAGTCCTTGCTCTTTTGCAAATTGCCTCAGGAGGTCAATATTGCGATGGGCGTGCTCGTTGGCCGTGAAAATATAGTGGTCTGGCAGAACGACAACTTTTGAGGGATCCCATACTTTTGCGTCGGGGCCGAACTCCTCTTTGAAGATATCAAAGGTAGGCGGGCCGCAGACATCATGGGTAAGGAGAATATCGACATTCAGCCACACGCTCTCTCCAACGTCGACAAAGGTTCTGCTTGAGGCCTTTGCAAGAATTTTCTGGGTTATGGTTTGTGCCATGGGTTCAGTAGTAGTGTTGTTATATCATTCACCAAGATGCCTGACAATTGCCTCGGTCATCTCTGTGGTCGAAATGACAGGCGCTCCTGGATTGGCGATGTCGGCGGTTCGTAATCCCGACGCAAGGGTCGCCTCAATTGCCTGTTCAATCTCTCTTGCAATCTCCGGTTTCTGGAAACTGTGCTCGAACATCATGGCAACCGATGCGATAGTGGCAATCGGGTTTGCCTTGTTCTGTCCGGCAATATCAGGGGCACTTCCGTGAATTGGCTCGTAGAGGGCGTGTTGTGTGCCGATGCTTGCCGACGGGAGCATACCGAGACTTCCGGTAATCATACCGGCAATGTCGCTCAGAATATCACCAAAAAGGTTGCCCGTGACAATGACATCAAACTGTCGTGGGTTGCGGACGATTTGCATTGCGGCGTTGTCCACATACATGTCACTCAGCTCCACATCAGCGTAATCCTTATGTACTTCATGCACCACATTACGCCAGAACTGTGAGACTTCAAGAACGTTAGCCTTGTCGATCGAGATCACCTTGCCTTTGCGTTTGCGGGCTGCTTCAAAGGCGAGACGGGCAATACGTTCAACTTCATAGCCTTCATAGACCATGGTGTTCCAGCCTTTCGTTGCATCGAAGCCGCGTGGCTGGCCGAAATAGATACCGCCGGTGAGTTCCCTGAAGACAAGGAAATCGGTGCCACGCACCACCTCAGGCTTGAGCGAGGAGGCATCAAGAAGGGCGTCATAGACTTTTGCCGGTCTGAGGTTGGCAAAGAGTTCAAGCTCTTTGCGGATTCTGAGCAGTGCTGCCTCCGGCTTGTGTTCGTGCGGCAGGCTTTCCCATTTCGGGCCGCCAACGGCTCCAAGCAGCACCGCATCGCAATTCCTGCATGCTTCAAGTGTTGCCCGGGTGAGCATTTCACCGTGCAGGTCATAAGAGGCGCCGCCGAACGGGTGCTCCTCAATGACAACGTCAAAGCCGTGCTTTTTTGAGAGCTGCTGCAGTACAGCAACAGCTCCTGCAACTACTTCCGGGCCGATACCGTCACCCGGTATTGAGACGATCTTGTACATTCTTCTCTTTTGAATGAATTATTTCTTTATCAGCCAGCTCATCATGTCGCGGAGCCTGGCGCCTACTTTTTCAATGGCATGGTTGCTGTTTTCAGCCCTGAGCTTGTTCAGGTTTTTATACCCGCCGTTACATTCATCAATAAACTCTTTGGCAAAACGGCCGTCCTGAACCTCTTCAAGGATTTTTTTCATCTCAGCCTTGACTGCTGGCGTGATAAGGCGCGGGCCACGGGTCATGCCGCCGTATTCAGCCGTATCGCTTACGGAGTAGTTCATTCTTGAGAGGCCGCCTTCATAATAGAGATCAACAATCAGTTTTAACTCGTGCATACATTCAAAGTAGGCAAGCTCTTCAGGGTACCCTGCTTCAACCAGCGTTTCAAATCCCGCCTTGATCAGCTCGGCAGAACCGCCACAAAGAACAGCCTGCTCACCGAATAGATCAGTTTCAGTTTCGTTCTTGATGGTGGTTTCAATGACACCCGCTTTCGTGCCGCCAAGAGCCTTCGCCCATGCGAGCGCCTGCTGTTTGGCATCGCCAGTGTAGTCCTGGTGAACAGCGATAAGACAGGGGACACCATTGCCTTGCGTAAAGGTGCGGCGCACAAGATGGCCTGGGCTTTTCGGGGCAATCATGATGACGTTGATGGTCTCTGCCGGAATAATCTGTTTGTAATGAATATTAAATCCATGGCCAAAGGCAAGGGTATTGCCAGCCACAAGGTTCGGAGCAATTTCTGCGTCGTAGACGGCTTTCTGGTTCTGGTCGGGCAGAAGCACCATCACAATATCGGCCCATTTGGTTGCTTCAGCAACGGTGGTGACCTCCAGTCCGGCTTCCCGTGCTTTGGCGCAGGATGCGCTTTCAGGGCGAAGGCCGACGCGGACGTTCAGTCCACTCTCCTTGAGGTTCAGGGCATGTGCATGGCCCTGGCTGCCGTAACCGAGAACGGCGATATTTTTGCCTTGCAAATAGCTGAGATCGGCATCCTTCTCATAATAAACGTTCATCGCTACAATGGTTTTGAATTAAATAAGAGCGTTAAAATGGTGTCATTCTCCCCGGTGTATTGCTACCGCACCCGAACGGGCAAGTTCCTTTATGCCGTAGGGCCTGAAGATATCAATGGTTGTATTGATCTTGTCCGGAGAACCGATGACCTCAATAGTAATGGATTTTTGTTTTATATCCACGACTTTTCCTTTAAAAACAGTGATCAGTTCAAAAATCTCATGCTGTACTGTCTTGCTGAGCTTCAGGGTCATCAGGAGCAGCTCCCGTTCAACATGCGGCTGCCGGGTCAGATCGGTCACCTTGATGGTATCAACCAGCCGGTTCAGTTGCTTGAGCACCTGGCTGATGATCTGGTCTTCACCCCTCGTGACAATGGTCATACGCGAGATTTCCGTGTCCTCGGTTTCACCGATGGAGATGCTTTCGAGGTTGAACCCTCGTGCGCTGAACATGGCGGCAACCCGGTTCAGGGAGCCGAACTTGTTTTCAACCAGAACGGATATTATGTGTTTCATGGATTCGTTCACACCATTGTTTTTGGGTTTAACCGGGCAAGGAGCATGTCGGAAATAGAGCCTCCGGCAGGCACCATCGGGAAGACCATATCTTTTTTGACAACCCTGAAATCAACAAGAATTGGGCCATCGTTGTACGCCAGAGCCTCTGTAATGGCTTGCCGTGCGCTCTCTGGGTTTTCAGCCTTGAGCGCCTTGCACCCGAAGGCTTCGGCAACCTTCACAAAGTCGGGGTTGCTGTCGCCCAGATCGGTGAAGGAGTACTTTTCCTGGTGGAAGAGTTCCTGCCACTGACGAACCATGCCGAGAAAACTGTTGTTGATCAGGAATATTTTGACCGGCATTTTGTTGTGAACCGCCGTAACAAGCTCCTGAACATTCATCATAAACCCGCCGTCTCCGCAAAAGAGCACAACCGGTCGATCCTTGATGCCGAAGGCTGCGCCGATAGCGGCGGGCAGGCCAAAGCCCATGGTGCCGAGTCCTCCACTGGTGATGATGGATCGGGGATTGATAAAGGTATAAAACTGTGATGTCCACATCTGGTGCTGTCCGACGTCGGTGACCACAACGGCATTGCCGATGGTTTGGCGGGAGACCTCATCGATCACAAATTCAGTTCTCAGTAAGTCGTCTTCGCTGCTGTAGGTCAGCGGGCACTGTTCGCGCCATACGTTAATTTCGGCAAGCCATGGTTCACGGTTTTCTTTCTTTTCCGGCATTACCTCAAGAAGTGTCGCCAGAAAATTTTTTGCATCGCCGACAATTGGCAGATCGACCTTGATATTTTTATCGACATTGGTCGGATCAATGTCGTTATGGATCTTGTATGCCTGCGGGGCAAAGGTGTCGACTTTGCCGGTGACCCGGTCATCAAAGCGCGCACCGACAGCAATAAGGAGATCGCATTTATTGACCGCCTGATTGGCCCAGTAGGTGCCGTGCATCCCAAGCATGCCCATGCTGAGGGGATGGTTGCCGGGGAAAGCTCCAAGTCCCTGCAAGGTCATAGTGACCGGTATATTTTGCTGTATCGCCAGTGTTCGCAGCTCTTCGGCTGCTTCAGCGCTGATGACTCCGCCGCCGATGTAGAGGAGGGGTCGTTTTGCTTTCGCTATTTTCTGCGCGGCCCTTTCAACCTGGTTGATATGACATTTGAAGGTTGGTTTGAATCCCCGAATGTCAATAGTCTCAGGAAAGTCAAAGACGCATGACGAATTCAGGATATCTTTCGGCATATCGACCAGAACCGGTCCGGGTCTGCCGGTTGTTGCAAGGAAAAAGGCCTTGCGGATGGTTATGGCAAGCTCTCTGACATCCTTGACCAGAAAATTGTGCTTGGTTATCGGACGGGTGATTCCAACAATATCAGCCTCCTGAAAAGCGTCATTGCCTATCAGTGAGCTTGGAACCTGTCCGGTAAAGACAACCATCGGCGAGGAGTCCATGTAGGCGTTGGCAATTCCGGTGACCGTGTTGGTTGCGCCGGGACCGGAAGTGACAAGAACAACACCGGGCTTTCCGGTAGCACGGGCATATCCTTCAGCCATGTGGGTTGCGCCCTGTTCATGACGAACCAGGATATGGTGTATGTCTTTGACCTCATGAAGTGTCTCGTAAACTTTCAGCAGG
Organism: uncultured Chlorobiaceae bacterium; assembly: GCA_903836465.1. Classification (GTDB taxonomy): domain Bacteria; phylum Bacteroidota; class Chlorobiia; order Chlorobiales; family Chlorobiaceae; genus Chlorobium. Next base: position 22,044 of record CAILRB010000052.1, on the reverse strand, counting down.
GATCCTCCCGGATACCCGAAAATATATTCAACATTTTCACGTCGCAGACATTCAAAAAATATTTCTGAGCCATTGAGTGTTTGGCCTGATGAATGCATAGCTGGCTTATTTAGGTTCACAGGAAACAGGGCTTTTCAGGATTGCGCCGGTATTGGCCGAAGTGACCATTTGTGAATACCTGGCCAGATAGCCTTTTTTTATTTTCGGTTCAAACGGTTTAAGCGATGCGAGTCTTGCATTGATGATCTCATCTGACAGGTTGACCGAGAGGCTCCTCTCAACAATATTGATGGTAATCATATCGCCGTTTATCAGTGCGGCAATCGGTCCGTGATCGGCTGCTTCGGGAGAGACGTGCCCGATGCAGGCTCCTCTTGAGCCGCCGGAGAAGCGCCCGTCAGTGATGAGTGCCACAGAATCACCAAGACCGCGTCCCATGATGGCGCTGGTGGGGGAGAGCATTTCAGGCATTCCCGGGCCGCCTTTTGGGCCTTCATAACGAATAACCACGACATCGCCACTTTTGACATCGCCTTCCATAATGCCTTTGATAGCATCATCCTGACAGTCATAGATCTTTGCCGGGCCGGTATGGTTCATCATCTCCGGGCTGACCGCTCCGGTTTTGACAACAGCTCCCTGCGGGGCCAGATTGCCATACAGAACAGCAAGGCCGCCCGTTGCAGAGTAGGGGTCTTCAATGCTTCTGATAACAGCGCTGTCCGTGATCTCTGCGTCAGCAATGTTTTCACCAAGAGTTTTGCCGGTAACAGTCAACGCAGAGAGGTCAAGAAGACCCTCGATTTTACTCAGCTCATGAAGAATGGCAGAAACGCCGCCGGCACGATCGACATCCTCGATATGAACGGCCATGGTAGCCGGGCTCACCTTGCAGATATAGGGAGTTTTGGCCGAAAGGGCGTTAAGTTCTGAAAAATCAAAGTCCAGTTCAGCTTCGTTGGCAATAGCCAGCGTATGCAGAATAGTGTTGGTGCTGCCTCCCATCGCAAAATCAAGGGCAAAGGCGTTGAGCAGTGCGTTTCTTGTCAAAATATCCCTCGGTCTGATATTCTTGTTGACCAGATCGACAATCCTGCGGGAAGCCTCCCTGACCAGATCATTGCGACGGGGGTCGATTGCAAGAATGGTGCCGTTGCCCGGCAGGGCAAAGCCAAGCGCTTCGCTGAGGCAGTTCATGGAGTTTGCCGTGAACATGCCAGAACATGATCCACATCCAGGGCAAGCATTCTCCTCTATCGATTCCAGTTCGTTTTCATCAATTGTACCGGCGCTGAACTGCCCGACAGCCTCAAAAACTGAAATCAGGTCAACTGTTTTTCCTGAAGGAGTGCGGCCAGCTTTCATAGGGCCGCCGGAGACAAAGATGACCGGAATGTTGATGCGAAGCGCGGCCATCATCATTCCCGGGGTGATCTTGTCGCAGTTCGGAATACAAACAAGTCCGTCAAGACGGTGCGCTTCTGCAACAGTTTCAACACTGTCGGCAATCAGCTCACGGCTGGCAAGAGAGTAGCGCATACCGATATGGCCCATGGCGATACCATCGCAAACCCCGATGGTATTAAACTCAAAAGGAACCCCTCCAGCCTTGCGAACCTCCTCTTTTGCAATTTTTCCCAGTTCCTGCAAGTGGGAATGACCGGGAATCAGTTCATTATAGGAGTTGCAGATTCCGATAAAGGGCTTGCGAAAGTCGTTGTTTGAGACGATAGAGCCCGTGGCTTTCAGAAGGCTGCGGTGAGGCGCTTTTTCAAACCCTTTTTTTATGGTATCAGATCTCATTGCAGATAAAAAATTTAGCAATTAAATAAAGAGCCCCGGGGTCGCCGTTCCCGAAGTTACTGTGATGATTCTTTTGAAAGAGAAAATTGAACTTGGGAGCGGTTCTCGATTCAGAGCACAATAACAGGTGCCTGCACGATGACGACAGGAGTGACGATGCCTGCTCTTGCATTGAGGGAGTTCGACAAAGATTCTGCATTGCCGCAGGACGCTGTTGAGTTGCGGTGCGCCTGTTTTTCAGAACTGCGGCGGTTACGGCAGGTATATGGATTGAATGCAGCCATTGATCCGAAATTGAAAAATGCGAACAGTTTCTTCAGTATTAAAAGAAAAATTGAGATAACTTACACTTAAACTTTTATTAAAACAAACATTAAAAATGTTATAATCTTGGCGGATATTTCCTGTTTATTCTGTACAGTGAACATCGATTCATTAAATAAAATAAAAATAAAAGCATGCTGAATCTCCAAACCCCATTGCCTCAGGATGTTCCGGCCTTTTTTTTGACATTCTGTCTTGTGTTGCTTTTTGTTCTTCTTGCGGAGCTGCTGACAACTAAATTGGGTGTCAGTGCTCTGGTGGTCAGAAAAATCGTCCATCTTGCCATGGGGGTAGTGATATTTTTTGTACCTGCATATTTTCAATCCAACTTTTATCCAGCTCTTGTCGCACTGCTTTTTCTGCTTGTTAACGCCTTGAATATCCGTTTTAAGTGGTTTGGCTCTCTGCTTGCCCTTCCGGCAAACGAAAGCGCTCATGCGCCCGCAGTCAAGAGTTACGGTTCGCTTCTTTTTCCCCTTGTCTTTTTACTTCAGCTTCTTGTGCTCTGGGAATCTCACAAGTGGATTCTGCAGACCTCCATGCTTGTTATGGGTGTCTGTGACTCACTTGCCGCTTTGGTTGGCAGCTCAATTGGTAAAAAGCATATTGAGCACCTGACCAGGAATCCAAAAACAGTGGAAGGTTCGATGGCCATGTTTATCAGCAGTTTTTTTCTGCTCAGTGCCACACTTATGGTCTTCAGCAAAGATTTCAGCGGGGGATTGGCCGGTAAGCCGGTTCTCATGCTTCTTGCGCTGGCTCTGCTTCTTGCGCTTGTTGCAACCGCTGTTGAGGCGCTCTTGTCGCATGGGCTCGACAATTTTTTTATTCCCGTCTCAATCGCTTATGTGCTCTATGTGCTTGAAATGAATCAAACCATTTTTCTTGAGCGCTTTCTTCTTGGGGGACTTTTCGCGTTTCTTCTGGCGGTATTTTCAATCAAGGTCAAGTTTCTCAATAACAGCGGCGCAACCGCCACATTTTTGCTCGGGACAACCATTTTTGGCATAGGAGGGGTAGCCTGGACAGTCCCTCTTCTGACGTTTTATCTTTTGTCGTCAGTGTTGTCAAAACTCGGCAAAAAACGGAAAGCTAAATTTGATCTGGTCTTTGAAAAAGGTTCACAGCGGGATGCCGGTCAGGTTTATGCCAACGGAGGAATTGCCTGGGTACTGATGATTCTTTTTTCTCTGAACAATGATCCTGCAATCTTTTTTGCCTATCTCGGAACGCTTGCTGCCGTGCAGGCTGATACCTGGGCGACGGAAATTGGCACCATGTGGCCAAATCCCAAGGCATGGTTAGTGACGACCTTCAAAGAGGTGCCTGTCGGAACATCCGGAGGCGTTTCGGTACCAGGTACTTCGGGTGCATTTCTCGGTTCCCTTTTTATCTGTGCAAGTGCGATGGCCATCAATGTCAAATGGTTGTCTGATTTTGGGGTGCTTCAATCGTTTCTTCTTATTGGTTTTTCAGGGCTTCTGGCCAGTCTTGTTGACAGTTTTTTTGGAGCAACCGTTCAGGCCCAGTATTTTGATCCAATCCGCGAAAAGGTGACGGAGAGGACTCACAGTATTGCGGCTGATGGCTCACTGGTTGAAAACAGGCTGCTCAAAGGGACTCCTCTTGTCAACAATGATCTGGTTAATACGCTCTGTGCTCTTTCCGGTTCAGCGCTTGCCTATATCGTTATCCGGAACTTCCATTCGTTTTAATGAACCAATAATTTGTTCGCGACCTGTTATGCTTGATCCTAAAATTGAAGTTTTTGGCCTTGTTTCAGATGCCGGACCTGTCGTGTTGTTTGTGCTGTCTGTCCTGCTCTCTTTCTCAATTGTTTCGTGGGCAATCATTGCTTTTAAATTCAGTTATCTTCGGAAATCCCTGAAAGAGTCCAGCGTGTTTCTTGACTATTTTTTTGACGTCTACAATGTCGAGAAGGTTTTCACTGAAAGCGAACGGTACAAGCATGGTTCTCTTCCAAAGATTTTTCGTTCAGGTTATATCGAGTATCAGGCCCTTGACGACAAGAGAAATATTAGGCAGGCCCAAACTCGCATCGCCCGTGCCGTCAAGCGCGAGGCGAATACTGAAAACAAGAATTTGTCAACTCTTGTGCCTTTTCTTGCGACCGTCGGCAATACGGCTCCTTTTATAGGCCTTTTTGGGACAGTGTGGGGTATTATGACGTCGTTCCATACTATAAGTCTGACACAATCGGCCTCACTTGCTGCTGTTGCGCCCGGTATATCCGAGGCACTGATTGCGACGGCTGCCGGTCTTGCTGCCGCGATCCCTGCGGTTATCGGCTATAACTATTTTACGCAGCAAATCAGCATCATTGAGCGGGATATTGAGGAATTTTCCCCTGAATTTGTTGCCGCACTCCTTAACGAGCCATAGGCCATAAAATCAGGATATGATAACTCGAGGAAAATCCCGGTTGATGGGCGACATTAACGTCACCCCCTTTGTTGATGTCATGCTTGTGCTGCTGATTATTTTCATGGTCACAGCTCCAATGATGACGCACGGCGTCAAGGTTGATACCCCGCAAACAACCCATGGCCCTATGGATGTCGATGCAAAAAGTCTGATGATCAGTATTGACGCTTCAGGGCAGGTTTTTATTAATGATGCGCAGTTAAAAGCTTCAGAAATACGTGAAAAGCTGCCGTTTATTCTTGATGTCAAGCAGGTAAAAGAGGTGTATATCAAGGCAGATAAATCATTGCCTTACGGGGTGGTGATGCATGTCATGGCCCAGATCAGGGATGCCGGGATTGACAAGATCGGTATGGTGACTGAACCTGCTTCAGGCCAACAGGAAGGTGGAAGATAAGTGGGGCGTATGAAAAAGTTTTATATCTGGCTTGTCGTTGCTGCAGCAACGCACGCCATTGCGCTTTGTGCGGCTGTTTTTTTCCAGATATGGAATGCAGGCAATATCGTTAAACCGAAAATTGTGAGTGTTACTCTTGTTTCATTGCCTGCTCCTGCGGGGGGAACTCAAGAGTTGTCTGACGGAGAGGGTGATGCTGAAGAGATTCCTGTCCAGGTTATCTCCCCACCCACTCCTTCTCCGTCGGTAGAACAAAAAGTTCAGAAACCTGTAGTCAAAGAGCCTCAGCAAAAGCCTCCGCAACTGTTGTCTCCAAAAATTGTTGTTGAGAAAGCTCCGGCATCACAGCCTGCCGATAACCAGCTTCAGAAGGCTCTTGAGCGCATGAAACAGCTCGTTGACCAGAAAACTCCGCCACCACAACCCTCTTCTGTCAGCACCTTGAACAGTGCTCTCGACAAGCTTCAGCAAAAAGTCAAGTCTGCCGGAGCCGGAAACGGGGGGGGGGCAGGTGGCAGAGGTGTTGGCGGTGGTGGAACTTCAAAAAGCTACAAGGCAGCAGTCGCTTCAATTATTCAGCAAAACTGGGAGTTTTCCGGAACACTGCTCAAAAACAGTGGTGGTACGGCGGTTTATGTTCGCATTAATATCCTTCCTGACGGGACGATTAGTCAGATTATTTTTGACAGGAGAGCCGTCAGTGAATACTTGAACAATTCCGTAAAAAAAGCAATTGAAAAGTCATCTCCTTTGCCGCCTCTTCCGAAAGAGGAAGGTTCCCGTGATGTATGGATCGGCTTTGTCTTCAGTCCTGAAGGTATAGAGAGATAAGCCTGGTTTTTTTACTTGGTATTCGCCCATAACATTAAAATGTGTTTCGGTATGCAATTTATAAGATACGTCGTTGCAGCAGTTATGATCTTTCTTTGTGTTCCTTTACCTCTGATGGCCGCAGAGGGAGGAGAGTATATAGCCATCCGTAAAGAAGGTTCCGGTAAAATCGTTATTGCGCTCAACAAGCTGGATGCGCCGGTGAAAGAGGAGTCAAGGCTGGCACAAAGTCTTGATACCATTATTCATGATGGTCTTGATTTTACCGGGCTATTTACAATGATTTCGCCTCCGCTGAATGTGAAAAATACCAGCGGTCTTAACTTCGGAGCGCTTGATTCAGTCGGCGCAGCAGTGTATGCAGGAGGAGTTGTTACCAATACATCAGGCACTATTAGCCTTGACATGGAGGTGTACGATATTGCCGGCGCGAAATTACTCCTTAAAAAAACCTATAATGGCAAGCCGCCGCAGCTTCGTACAATTGGCTATGCGTTCTGTGCCGATCTTGTGGAACTCCTGACCGGGAAAAAGTCTATTTTTGGCAGCAAAATTGTCTTCGTTTCGAATAAAACCGGGTTCAAGGAGATCTATGAGTGTGATTTTGACGGGCATGAGCTTCGACAGTTGACCAATTCTCACTCCATTTCCCTGACGCCTGCCCTCTCTCCTGATGGAAAGTATCTCGCCTATACTGATTTCAGTTCAGGTCGGCCAGCTCTTTACATCAGAGACCTTTCAGCCGGGATAATCTCGACAATCAACAAAAGCGGCATCAGCATTGATCCTGGCTGGAGAAACAGCAGAGAGGTGGCAACAACTCTTTCCTTTGAAGGCGACCAGGAAATTTATCTCATAAAAGTAGATGGCGCGATATCCCGAAGGCTTACCTTCAGCAAGGGGATTGATCTTTCGCCATCTTTTTCCCCTGATGGCAGCAAGATGGCTTATGTGTCGGATCAAAACGGCTTGCCACAGATCTTTATAGAGGACTTGCAGTCTGGTCAGGTTAATCGACTTACCTTCAGCGGACGTTATAATACTCAGCCATCCTGGTCACCTGCCGGAGATAAAATTGCCTATACGACATGGGAAAGTGGTGGTGAAATCAATATATTTGCTATAGGTATTGATGGATCTGGTTTGAAGCAATTGACCGCAAATTCGGGCGAGAACGAGTCGCCGTCCTGGTCTCCTGACGGGCGTATGATTGTCTTTACTTCCAATCGTCAAGGGTCAAAAAAAATGTATATTATGCAATCGACAGGTGAAAATCAGAGGTCTTTGTTGCCGAGTGATGGAGAACAGATGCAACCCTCGTGGTCTTTGTTTTGTCAGTAGTCTATTTATTCCTGAATGAATAACTTGTGGACCTGAAAACAACAACGTAGACGCAGTTGTTTTTCGTGTCATTTTTTATTAACAGTAATGCTAAATGGAGCAAACCTATGAAAAACAAAATAAACGGCATTGTTATTCTTGCCTTGATGGTGACAGCAGGGTGTTCATCAAGAAGTGCAGTTACTGCTCCTGAAACGAGTGGAAGTCAGGCTCCATCGCCAAAGATTTCATCACCAGTAACTCCACCTGCGCCAGTAACTCCACCAGAAACGCCAACAGGTACATTGCCGACCGAGCCAGCGCCACCTTCGCCAGCGTCTCTGTCGGGTTATGGATTTGATCAGTGGCAGAACGGGCCACTTGGGGATGTGTTTTATGATTTTGACAGTACCGTACTGAGCGCCGAAGCACAGGATCAGTTAAAGCAAAATGCCGCATGGCTGGAAAACAATTCAGCACACAAGGCGCTGATTGAAGGTCATTGCGATAGCAGGGGAACCTCTGAATACAATATGGCTCTCGGCGATCGTCGTGCATCAACAGCCAAAGAATATCTGGTCAGGCTCGGAGTTGCATCATCCCGTCTTGAAACCTTCAGTTTCGGCGAAGAGCGCCCGTTTGATACAGGCAAGGGTGAAAATGCATGGGCAAAAAATCGCCGTGCACACTTTGTTATGAAAAAATAACAGTTATTATCTGATTGCCCGGTGAATAAAGAAATGGTACAACCTAACTATGGATTATGAGACCTGAACCTTTATTATCTATGAATAAAAAGATTAAGCCGTTTTTTTATTTACCGGTTTTTGCACTGGTTTCGTGTGCATCAAAGCAGGATCTTAATGTGGTGGCTTATGATGTCCGAAAGCTGAAAACAGAGTCAGAAACGATCAAATCACAGACCGCAGTCTCTTATGCAGACGTTCAGCAAGTTCGAGACGATGTTTTGCGGTTGCAGGGTCGACTTGAGGAGATTGCACACAAGGCAGGTGAAAGTGCCCATAGTAACGAGAACTCGTTCCGCCGTCTCGGGACGCAAGACTCCCTGCTGCTTCATCAGGTTGGCGATCTGGACTCGCGATTACTCAAAATTGAGCAGTATCTGGGGTTAGGCAAAGAGGCCGATCAATCTTCGGCACTCTTGTCGGGGCAGAAAGATTCTGTAACGGTGAATACTGCTCCCGTCACATTGACTGATGCCGCCTTACTGAATGGAGGCATGGAAAAGCTCAAACAAAACAGCTATGCCGCCGCAAGGGAAAGTTTCAGCACTCTTTTGCAAACCTTTCCCAAATCTGAACTTGCCGCTGATGCTCAATTTTTCATTGCTGAAAGTTACTTCAGTGAAAAATGGTACGAAAAAGCTATCCTCGAATATCAGGTGGTGATTTCCAGATATACCAAAAGCAACAAACGCCCTGCTGCACTTTACAAGCAGGCACGCTCTTTCGAAATAACAGGAGACACGACCAATGCAAAATCAAGATATACTGATTTGGTCAATGTTTATCCAAAGTCTGCTGAAGCAGGGTTAGCGAAGAAAAAATTATTACGATAGCCCTGCCTGAAGAGATCAGTTACTTGAAAAACTCATCAAGGGTATAAGTGCGTCGGTCAATCTCAATGCAGAGCTTTTGATCCAGCGAATTATAAAAAATCGGGATGTCTCTCATTGTCCATTTTATCCCCCTGTTGTCAAAGTCAATGACATAACGGTTCTCGTTGTCAAGGACTTTCTGTTTGAGGTCAATACCGATATCCGGCTGTGTGGTCAGCACAAAAAGTTCGATTTCACCGGAAATAATTTTATTGATCATCTCCTTTGTTGGTGACAACTTTCTGCGTCCGGAGGAGGGGCTTATCTGGACTTGAAGCTTGCCATAGTCATCTCTTTTCGCAGAGGTGATATAATATTTTTCTGCTTTATGAGCTGCATTGCCTGACCATGGGCCTGCTGTACTGACTCTGACCTGGTTTGTGCCGGTGTACTGACGGCTGAGTTGAGGTTGCATTGTTTGCACGGTTAAAATTTGCAAAAATAACACACTCCGGTGTCCTGCCTTCAACAGGGTTTAAATTAGCAAAACCCCGTTAAATAACAAAGGGATTCATGACGAATCCCTTTGTGTGGATGAGATTTTCCGATTACCGGCAGTTACTTTTCGTTGCCGTCAATCACTTCGTATTCAGCATTTTCAACGTTACCATCTCCGCCGGTTTTTCTGCTCTTTCCGCTGCCGTCATGCTGCGCGTCCGGCTCAGACTGTGACGATTCCGGCCCGGATGACTGATAGAGGTTTGTGGCGATGTCGCTCCACTCCTTGTTGAGTTCCTCCATTGCGCTTTTAATGGACTCGATTGTTCCGTTCTTGTAAGCTTCCCTGAGTTTGTCCAAAGAGCCTTCAAGTACAGGGCGCTTGTCTGCAGGTATTTTATCGCCAAGCTCTTTCAACTGTTTTTCAGTGCTGAAAATCAGCCCGTCAGCTACATTTCTGGTATCAATCTCCTCTTTGCGTTTCTGATCTTCGGCAGCATGTATTTTGGCATCCTCCTTCATCTTATTGATTTCAGCATCAGTGAGTTTGCTGCTCGATTCAATTTTTATGCTCTGCTCTTTTCCTGTTGCCTTGTCTTTTGCTGAAACATGAAGAATACCATTCGAGTCAATATCGAATGCTACCTCAATCTGGGGAATTCCTCTTGGAGAAGGCGGAATATCTCCAAGGTGAAAACGTCCCAACGTTTTGTTATCGTTTGCCATGGGGCGCTCTCCCTGCAGAACATGAACCTCAACAGAGGTCTGATTATCGCCAGCCGTCGAAAACACCTCCTGCTTTTTGGTTGGAATTGTGGTGTTGGCGTCGATAAGCTTTGTCATGACACCGCCAAGGGTTTCAATACCAAGCGACAGTGGTGTGACATCAAGCAAGAGAACATCGGTGACATCGCCTTTCAAAACACCACCCTGGATCGCTGCGCCTATGGCAACAACTTCATCAGGATTAACGCTTTTGTTCGGTTCTTTTCCAAAAAACTCTTTGACCAGCGTCTGTACTTTCGGAATACGGGTTGAGCCACCAACCAGCACGACCTCGTCAATCTCCTTCATCTCAACCTTTGAATTTTTCATTGCACGGCGGCAGGGATCAAGAATCTTGTCAAACAAGTCGGCGCACAATGCCTCGAATTTGGCACGGGTAAGATTGATGACAAGATGTTTCGGTCCTTCCTGGGTTGCCGTAATGAAGGGCAGGTTGATTTCAGTGTCAGTCCTTGACGAAAGTTCAATTTTTGCTTTCTCTGCAGCTTCCTTGAGACGCTGCAAGGTAATTGCGTCCTTGCGAAGATCGATTCCCTCCTGTTTTTTAAACTCGTCGGCAACATAATCGATAATTTTCTGGTCAAAATCATCACCACCGAGATGGGTATCGCCGTCGGTTGATTTAACCTCAAAAACACCATCCCCAAGCTCAAGAACTGAAATATCAAAGGTTCCTCCGCCAAGATCAAACACCGCAACTTTCTCACTTTCCTGCTTTCTGTCAAGGCCGTAAGCCAGGGCAGCAGCAGTCGGCTCATTGATGATCCGCTTGACCTCAAGTCCGGCAATACGACCGGCATCTTTTGTTGCCTGCCGCTGGGCGTCATTAAAGTAAGCCGGAACGGTGATAACTGCTTCGGTCACCTTTTCACCAAGAAAGTCCTCAGCCGTCTGCTTCATTTTCTGCAGAACCATCGCGGAAACTTCCTGGGGAGAGTATATTTTGTCGTTTATTTTTACCCGAGCCTCACCATTTTCGTTGATGATTTCATAGGGAGCAAGCTTTTTCTCGTTCGTGATCTCATCGTATTTGCGGCCCATAAACCGTTTAATCGAAAAAATGGTATTCTTCGGGTTGGTAATGGCCTGTCTTTTTGCAGCCTGCCCAACCAGGCGGTCTCCCGTTTTTGTCAAAGCGACGATGGAAGGTGTCGTTCGATTACCTTCCGAATTTTCAATAACTGTTGGCTGCGATCCCTGCATGACCGAAACACAAGAGTTCGTAGTCCCAAGATCAATGCCAATAATTTTACCCATAATACGCATTCCTTATTTTTATTGTGGAGGTGACAAAAAAATTGCCGGGCTCAGGATGCATGACATCGAGCCCGGATAACTCATCTTAATTGATTGAAATTTCCTTTTTCTTCCGTACAGGCAACGCTTTTGGAAGCGTCACATGAAGTATTCCGTTGTTGAAATCCGCGTTAATGTTCTCCTGGTCAATCGCCTCTCCAAGATTAAAGCTCCTCGAAAAGTTACCTGACGATCTCTCAACACGGTGGTAATTTTTCTTTGTTTCTTCTGTGTCCTGTTTTCTTTCCGCGTTAATGGTCAGCACATCATCCTCAATATTGAGTGCAATATTTTCCTTTATGATGCCGGGGAGTTCGGCGTCAATATAAAAGGCGGACTCATCCTCTGAAATATCGACCCTGAAGGCCGGAGCTGAAGGCATCTGCGCGCCTGACCAAATATCATCAAATAATTTAAGCGGGTCTTTTGATAATTTTAACAGCATAACATATCTCCTTTTTAAACGTACAGCAGGTTATGAGTAGAATAATTTTCGGCTATTAATAACTCGCCGATAGTTATACATCAAAAAGCGTGCCAACGCCTTAATGCTGCGTTTTGATGGATGGTTAAAGGGAGTTTGTTGTCAGAAATGACGCTTTTGTGACAATAATGTCACTCTGTTGCTTGTGGAAATGACAAAATGTCAGACAATGCGGGCGGCAATTTAGCCGAGTAGATTTGAATTGACTTTCTGTACCCAGTTGAGTCGGTCCTGAAGGTTTTCAACGACACTTTTCGATGTCAGATAGCATGCGTAAATAATGCTTTCGTCAGCAATGCGGTAATAGCATTTCAGCCCCTCTTTTCTGCGAGTTACTACACCATTGTCATGCATCAGGGTCAGATGTTTTGAAATGTTCGCCTGACTTGCATTGACTTTTTTGACGATCTCCTGGACAGTGTGCTCCTGATCACAAAGAATACGCAATATTTTAAGCCTCATTGGTTCGGCGAGCAACTTGAACCGACTGGATACGGCTTCAAGCATCTCATCCGGCATATTAAGGTTCCACTTTTTAACCTCTTCGTCTACAATCGTAACGGTTTTGTTCATGATATCTCTGTTACTGCCCAAACGCAGACCAGTCTGCCTTGCAGTGATAATTTTTATTCTAAAACCATATATAGCTATTAATTCATACAATTCAAACCAGTGGCAGCTATAATGCCGTGGTTATGATGAAGAATAATCCATAAGCTTACTCATAAAGGAGGGTCTCTTCGGTCTCCCTGGTATTGAAATCGGTGAGTTGCATGATCGAATCAATAAGGGTCTGCGGCGCTTTAAACTGTATAATCCTCTCCTTGATGATCATCTTTGTTTTTTTTGCATCATCAAACTCATCGCAGCACTCTTTACATTCCAACAGGTGTGAGAGAAAACCCTTTTCTTCCTTGAAAGAAATTTCGCCGTCTACAGCGGCACTCATAAGTACGCGGGCTGTTTTGCAGTTCATAGTAAAAATAGAATTTGTGCGTATTGATTTATTGATCTTTGCCGGTATTAAAGCCGTATTTTCTGGCATATTCTTCAAGCTGAACACGAAGCAATTTTCTTCCCCGATAGAGCCTTGATCGTACCGTGCCTATAGGGCTGTCTACCATATTTGCAATCTCCTCATAAGTAAATCCTTCAATATCACACAACTGAATCACCTCTCTGAACTCTTCGGGTAAAGAGTGAAGAGCCTGATAAACCTCTTCGTGCAGCAATGAATGAAAATAATCTGTATCCGCCTCGCTGCTGTCTCTTCGGGTGTCTTTTATCGAATGATAAAAGTCCTTGATGAGATCATAATCAACTTTTCCCGGCTCTTTTGAGTTTTTACGAAAACGATTGATATAATTGTTTTTCAGAATTTTAAACAGCCAGGCCTTGCAGTTTGTTCCCCGTTCAAAAGAATTAAAAAATCGATAGGCCTTGAGATAGGTCTCCTGTACCAGATCCTCCGCATCATCCGGATTCATGGTTATATGAAGGGCGTAGTTATAGAGCGAATGAAGATGCACTACCGCTTCTTTTTGAAATTCCAGTTGTTTTTTGCGCTCCTCCCGGGACAGAGCCTCTGGTTTCGTCGGAGTTTTTGTCTGATGAGTTGGAGCTGGTTTGTCCATGATCTGAAATCTTCCTGGTTCAAGGTCGATGCGAGTTATTGACCTCACAAAATAATCAATTTAAATTAATATATTTCAAGAGCTTTCTGAACTGCCTCCAAGCAATTTACTGACCTATGGTTTCCAGAAAAGAAGCAACAGATGTTATCGTTATCGGCTCCGGTATCGGCGGGTTGACCGCTGCGGCACTGCTTCAGGAACGCGGCTTTGCAACGGTTGTTTTTGAAAAGAACCGTTATCCCGGAGGAAGCTGTTCCTCTTTTCAGCGTGATGGTTACCAGTTTGATGCCGGGGCATCAGTTTTTTACGGCTTTGGTGAAAACGGTACCAGCGGGACACTGAATCTGCATACAAGAATATTCAGAAAACTGGGGGTTGACGTTCGCACTATTCCGGATCCGGTGCAGATTCATTATCATCTGCCCAACGGTTTTTCAATTCCGGCATGTTATGATCGCCACACTTTTCTTGCCGCTCTTGCTGCCCTTTTTCCTCACGAAGCTGAAGGGATCAAGAGGTTTTATCATGAACTTGATGAGGTTTACGACATTCTCAGTTCCATGCCTGCCGGTTCGCTTGAAGATCTGGTGCATCTGCTTTCGGTCGGCAGCGCAAATCCCCTGAAGACTCTTGCGCTGGCCATGAAGAGCTTCCGGTCGATGGGAAAGACGGCAAGAAGGTATATCAATGATGAGGAGCTGCTCCACTTCATTGATATTGAGGCTTACTCCTGGGCGGTACAGGATGCCGTGTCCACACCGCTGGTCAATGCCGGCATCTGTCTTGCCGATCGCCATTTCGGAGGCATCAACTACCCCGTCGGCGGTTCCGGTGCGATTCCTGCGGCATTATGCAAAGGGATTGAGAAGTTTGGCGGACATCTCTGCTATCAGGCCGAGGTTACGGAGATTCTTGTTGACAAGGGGGAGGCTCGCGGTGTCAGGCTTGCCGACGGCACGGAGCATTATGCCAGAGTGGTTATAAGTAATGCCACGGTTTGGGATACTTTCAACCGGCTGGTCACCGATTCCCGCTACAGAGTCGATGAAGAGAGGTTTCTGAGGGCTCCAAGCTGGTTCCAGCTCTTTCTTGGGGTTGATGCTTCGGTTATTCCAGAAGGATTTGATGTTCACCATGTGCTTGTCGATGACTGGAAGAGCTATAACCAGCCGGGTGGCACCATCTATTTTTCAGCTCCGACGATTCTGGATCCATCACTGGCTCCGCCGGGAAAGCATATTGTACATGTTTTTGTTAATGGAGAATTCGAGCAGTGGGAGCATTTTGAAAGGGGAAGCAGTGCATACCGCGCCGCCAAAGAGGAGGTCGCCGCCGCTGTTATTTCCCGGACTGAAAGAATTCTGCCCGGGTTGTCACAGGCTGTCGAGCTGAAAGTGCTTGCCACACCGCTGACCCATGAGCGCTATCTCAACCGCTATAAAGGCTCCTACGGACCTCTGCTTAAACCGGGTCAGAACATTTTGCAGAAACCCCAGAACACCACGCCGATAAAAAACCTTTTTGCCGCAGGCGACAGTACCTTTCCCGGTCAGGGAGTAATCGCCGTTACCTATTCGGGCGTCTCATGTGCCTCATACATTGCAAGAAAATTCGGCAAGCCGCTGGATGAGTTAGTGTAGGTTTCCCGCTCAAATTTCCGCTTAACTTGCCGCAAGCAGCATGTCAATCTCCCTGAAGGGGAAATCGGTAAGCTCAGCAAGAATTTTTTTGGTGACGTAGCCCTTGAACAGGTAGGTACCTCTTCTCAGGCTGTGGCTCTTCCAGAGAATCTCTGAAATAGTTTCATGTCCCGTCAGCTTCAGAAGAAAGGGCAGGAGGGTGTTGGTCAGGGCGAAAGAGGCTGTTTTTGCAACAGCGGAAGGAATATTCGGAACACAGTAGTGGGTCACGCCGTACTTTACATAAATCGGATTGGTATGTGAGGTGTGGCGGCTGGTGGCGAAGCAGGCTCCCTGATCAATCGAGACATCAATAATAACAGAACCGGGTTTCATCGATTTTACCACCTGTTCGCTGACCAGTGGTTTGATAATTTTTTGTTTCGGGCTTAACGCTCCGATCAGCACATCCGACATCTTTGCAAGCTCGGCGATGTAATGATCGTTGGCGATAGCCGTCACCAGATGGCGATTGAAAAATGCCTCGAACCGTCTCAGCCGGTTGATCTCCTTGTCGATAACGGTAACTTGCGCACCCAGACCAAGCGCATCCTGCGCGGCAAACAGCCCCACGGTTCCTGCACCGATAATGGTGACATGAGCCGGAGGAACACCGGCAATGCCCCCAAGGAGGATGCCGCTGCCGCCATAGCCGGTTTCAAGATATTTTGCAGCAGTCTGGATTGCCAGTGAACCGGCGATTTCGCTCAGCGTTCTGACAATCGGCAACTCACCATCCCTTGTTTCAATAAACTCAAAGCCGATGGCGGTAATATTTTTTTCGAGCAGAGTTTTGATCAGCCGGGGAGTAACTGTTCCGAGGTGCAGGGCGGAAATAAGCAATTGCCCTGGTGTAAAGAGCATAACCTCTTCAGGCTGAGGGGGAGAGACCTTTACAATGACATTACACTTCTCATACAACTCCTCAGGAGATTCAGCAATGCGCGCACCGGCCTCGCTGTAGGCAAGGTCGGTGAAGTTGCAGAAATTGCCGGCAGATTTCTCAACCACAACCCGTATTCCCTGCTCTACCAGTATTTGAACGCCGGGGGGTGAAATAGCTACCCGGCGTTCATCCTGTGCTCGTTCTTTTGGTATGCCGAGAACAATATCCATAGCCCTTTCAGGCTTGATCATCCAGCGTTCAAGGGTCTTTGCGACAAGCTCAAACTCGACATTTCCAAGATCAGAAGAGTACCCCATCGGCCATTATACGGTTGAAAGAATAAAAACAAAATATACGCATTTTAGCTGCTCTCTCAATCAACCCTTTTTAGCCTCGCACGTGCAGCTCTCTGTCGAGCAACAACAGGAAGACTGAAAAGCTCTGACAATCAATTGAAAGGCGTCTCCGATGCCGCTGATAACGTCAGAGATCACCTCAAAGAGATCCAGCTCCCTTTTCGACTGTATCAAGAGAGTGTCAGGAACCTTTACCAATGCCTCCCATCCCATTTTGGCGGCATATCCAGCCAGTTGCAGTGGCTCATTTTCAAACATCCGCTTGACCTCTTCAACTGCTGACACCATTTTTAAGGTTCCCTCTTTTTCAACCGTCGCCTGACAGGCCATTCTTGTCCCCTCTTTGACAAGGTTGTCAGACAAGAAGGCTGTTTCCTCTTCATTGAGGGGAGAGAGCAGCTCACCGCCTTCAAGTACCTTGACGTAACAGGTTTGGCATAAGGCGTTTCCACCACAGAAATATCCTATATGTTCATGGTTGGCACGGGCTATATCAAGAAGCCTGTCACCTACATTCGCCTCATACTGCTTATTATTGATCGTGATTTGCATGGTAAATAAATTATGTTTCAAAATACAAGACTCTTTTTGTCTTGTTAATTATAACATAAAAGTTGCTTCAAAAGTTTTTCTATTCCTGAAAAAACTACTATTGACATGCCACCCCGGCCTGCGGGACTAAAAAAAGAGAGGGGAGGCCTTTTGTATTTGCTACCAACATGCCGCCCCTCCGGGGCTTGAAACAGAGAGTATTTTTTTCAATGCCGCAGGCATGACATATTGGTAGCAACCAACATAAGCCGCCCCCCTCTTTGTCATTATTGAGTTCAACGGCATCAGCAGGTGTTGATTTACGCAATCTGCGTTTTCGACTCCTGTTCAATCTTTTTCAACAGCTCACTGTACCGCTCAATCAGCTTTGCCGGGGTGGTATCGGCGCCTGAAGGGTGGTGCAGTGCCAGTTTCATCTTCTTTTCGATTTTGAATCCCGGTTTGTACTCCTGCATCCATGGCTCCTGCACTGCTACAAAAAGGTACTGCAGAAACTCCCGGTTGGCAAGATGTTCGTTGTCCTGATCCGGCAGAAACAGTGTTGTGCCTTTTGGCTGAATGTCGATCTTTTCGAGACCGAGAGCGGTGCCGGTGAGCTTGAGCCTGGTCAGCAGCAGCAGATTTGAAACCTCTTCAGGCAGGGCGCCGAACCTGTCCCTGAGTTCTGTGGCAATGGCATTGAGGTGATTCTCCGAGGGCGCCTTCGAGATTTTGTCATAAAAGGCAAACCGCTCATGGATTGCCGTAAGATAGTAGTCAGGGATGAGGGCATCAAAAAAGAAGACCAGGTCGCAGGGTTTCAATTTTCTGGCGGCTTTTGCGCCTTCGTCACTGAACATGTGGCTGAACTCGGTTGCTTTCAGCTCCGCAACCGTCTCTTCAAGCATTTTCTGGTAGAGATCGAAGCCAAGCTCATGGATATAGCCCGATTGCTCCGCACCCAGCAGATTGCCCGCACCGCGAATATCAAGGTCGCGCAGGGCGATGTTGAAGCCTGAACCAAGTTCCGTAAAGCTTTCTATAACGGCCAGCCGCTGTCGCGCCTCCTGTTTCAGGGTTTTCAGCGGCGGCGTGACCAGATAACAGAAAGCCTTCCGCTCGCTTCGTCCCACCCTGCCGCGCAACTGGTAGAGGTCGGAGAGGCCGAACATGTCGGCCCGGTTGATGATGATGGTATTGGCATTGGAGATGTCGAGCCCCGAGCCGATGATGGTGGTGGAGATGAGCACGTCGACCTCCTTCTGCATGAAATCCATCATAATTTTTTCAAGCTCTTTGGCAGGAAGCTGGCCATGAGCAAAGACAATCCGCGCCGAGGGAACAAGCTCCCGGAGTGTTTTCAGCACATCATCAAGCGCTGAAATACGATTGTGCAGGAAAAAGACCTGACCCTCCCGCTTGACCTCCCTCAAAATTGCCGACTGAATCAGCGCCGGATCATAATCGGTAATGACGGTATCCACCGGCTGACGGTTTTTCGGCGGTGTCGAGACAATAGAGAGATCCCTGGCGCCAAGCATTGAAAATTGCAGGGTTCTCGGTATGGGCGTGGCCGACATGGTGAGGGTATCGACGCCGGGAAACTGTTCGCGCAGCTTCTCCTTTACCTCAACGCCGAAGTGCTGCTCCTCATCAATAACAAGCAGACCAAGATCCTTGAAAAGCACATCCTTCGAAACCAGCCGATGGGTGCCGATCACAATATCAATCTGCCCCCGCTCTATTTTTTTCAGTATCTCCTGCTGCTCCTTGCGGCTCACAAAACGACTGAGCACCGCTATTGAAATCGGGAAATTCTCAAATCTTCTGGTAAACGATTCAGCATGCTGGTGCGCAAGAATGGTGGTCGGGGTCAAAACGGCCACCTGTTTCTGAGATTCCACCGCCTTGAAGGCCGCCCTCATGGCAATTTCGGTTTTTCCGAAACCGGCATCACCGCAGATCAGGCGATCCATCGGGTGCGGTTCCTCCATATCCTTTTTCACCTCGTTGATTGCCTTGAGCTGATCGGGCGTTTCATCAAAAATAAACGAGGACTCAAATTCCCGCATAAAAATCGAATCGTGAGCAAAGCCGAAACCGGGCTGCATTTTCCTCTGGGCATAGACCTTGATCAGGTTTATGGCAATATCGCGGATTTTTTTGCGAACCTTGTCCTTTTTGGCCGCCCACTTTGAGCTGCCAAGTTTTGAGAGCGAGGGAAGAGAGCTTTCGGAGGCGGTATATTTCGAGAGCAGATTGATATTCTGAACATTGACAAAAAGCTGATCACCACCCGCATATTCAACCAGCACCGATTCCTGTTCGGAATGACCTACCGTAATGGTTTCAAGCGACTTGAAAATGCCGACGCCGTAATCCTCATGAACCACATAGTCGCCCACCTTGAGCTTCTGGAGATCCTTGAGCGATATACCCCGTATCTTTCTTTTCCGGTGACCTTTATGGGTGTGGAGTTTGCCGAAGATGTCGGATTCGGTATAGAGATCAAGAGCGCCGAAGATAAAGCCGGTATGCAAATTGACGGGAATCCAGCTTGCCTCAAGCTGAGCGGCGTTCTTCGAACTTGCCATCTCCTCCGCAAGAAAGTCCGTCAACTCCGCAATTTCACGGCGCGAGCTGGTGGCAAAGAGAGGGTTGCGATGTTGAGCGCTCTCCTGCTGCAGCAGAGTGGCAAGAATCCGGAAATTTGCGTTCAGCTTTTTCTGTGCAACGGCGCCAAAGTCAATGGCCGAAGCGGCAAAGGGCATAATGCTGATACAGCGGAACCGTGAAAGCGCAGCAATCAGTTCGGCATGGTTTTCGAGCGCTTCAAACTCAGCAGTATCATCAATAATGATAATCGTCGAGGGGTCGAGATAGTCAAGAATGGTTGTTTCGTTACCGGCAGCGCCCGGCATTTCGTCTACAAAACTTGCGGTAAGATCGGCAGTTTGCAGGGTTTTTCCCGACAACTGGCTGTTGATATCGAAAACGCGCAGCGAGGTGAGCGTATCGCCAAAAAATTCAAGACGTAACGGCTCGCGCGCACCGCAAGGGAAAACATCGATGATAGAGCCCCGAAGAGAGAACTCTCCCTCATCCTCAACAAACTCCCGAAGCTCAAAGCTGTTGGCCACCAAAAACTGTTTCAGCTTTTCGTATCCGGCATCCTGCTCGGTTTTCAGTCGAAAAATCCGGCTTTCCGCTTCCGCAGGCTTGCAGAGGGTGACATCAAGATCATCCAAAAAAGAGAGGATGATTGATTTTTTCCCCGTCGAAATGGCGCCGATGGAGAGTGACAGTTCATCCGAGGTGTTGCAGATGGTCTCTTTGGGCAGAAGAGCCTCAACATCATTGGCGTACAGCTCAAAGTTGTTCTGGCCGCACAGCACCATAAGCGAAGAGTGCTGGTCGGTAAAAAGCTTTGCCGCAAGCAGTGAAGCAAGCGACCCCTGCAGCCCGGAAAGAGTAATCGGGGTAAAAACTCCCCCTTCGGGCACACTCGTCTCTATGGCCGTTTTCAGCCGGGAATAAGGAGCCGATTGCCTGAGAGTGTCGAAGAGAAAGGCGGGATTTCTTTTGGTGACTGCAGCGCTCTGCAGTTCAGTATCGGATAACGTTTTCATTTGAAGCGGACAAACCATATTTTCATGCGTAATCACGGCAGAACATAACCTCCAAATCCCCGCGAGCAGGGCTTGTTGTTAAATATGGAAAAAATTCTTGAACTGAAAAATCTCAAGACATACTACTCGACTGATAATGGCATTGCCAAAGCGGTCGACGGAGTCAGTTTTTCGCTTGAGCGCAACCGTACGCTGGGGATTGTCGGGGAGTCGGGGTGCGGAAAATCGGTGACGGCGCTCTCCATCATGCGCCTTGTTCCCATGCCTCCAGGCTACTTTGCAGGGGGTGAAATTTTATGGAAGGGAGGCGACCTGCTGAAACTTTCTGAAGAAAAAATGCGACGGCTGCGCGGCAACGACATTGCCATGATCTTTCAGGAACCGATGAGCTCGCTCAACCCGGTCTTTACCTGCGGCAGCCAGATTATGGAACAGCTTCTCATTCACCGCGACATCAACCACGCCGAGGCGAAAGCGCGTTCCGTTGAACTGCTCCACCTGGTCGGTATTCCCAACCCTGCCGAACGATTCTCCTCCTATCCCCACGAACTTTCGGGAGGCATGCGCCAGCGGGTGATGATTGCCATGGCGCTCTCCTGCAATCCGGAGCTGCTCATTGCCGACGAACCCACCACCGCGCTTGACGTCACCGTGCAGGCGCAGATTCTTGACCTTATCGGCAAGCTGAAAGCGGATACCGGAATGAGTGTGATGCTCATTACCCACGACTTCGGCGTTGTGGCCGAGCTCTGCGAAGAGGTGCTGGTGATGTACGCCTCAAGAGTGGTTGAAAAAGGCTCCGTTCAACAGCTTTTCAGCAATCCTTTTCACCCCTACACCAGAGGACTGCTCAAATCCATTCCCCGTCTCGGCTCACCAAAAGAGCGTCTCCACGTCATCGAAGGCAACGTGCCAAGCGCCGTCAACCTGCCCGAAGGATGCCGTTTTGCCGGGCGCTGCCCCCTTGCCGACGCCCATTGCCGTGCGGAACAGCCGCTGCTTGTTGCCTGGGAGGCTGGCCATGAGGCGGCTTGCTGGAAGGTGGGGTGATTCTCACAAACAGTCTTCAGTTCTGCGGCTTCATCATGCTCAATCAACAAGATCGCCCAGGCAGTATTTCCCACCGTGGGCAATAGCCACCACATACTTTGATAATTTTGGATCATAGACCGCAACAGCCTGATAAAGGTGACTGAGCTTGTGAGCCAACGCAAAAGCCACCGGCAATGTTGCCGGGCCGTTAAGCTTTATCAGTTCCCCTCCTTTTATTGTTCCCTCCTCAATCAATCCCGTTATTTTTTTTGCGGCTTCTTGTACAAGCACATCATTTTGTGCCGGAGTGTCACCAAAACGCAGGCGAAGCACATTATCTGCTTCTACCGTAATGTTATAGGTTTCCATGATTGTTATTTCTGTAATTATCAATTGGCTCAAGCAACTATTGTTAGGGACGCAGTCATTATAAAAATACCATTTTAGGCCTGATGCTTATATCCCACCAATGAAGGCTTGGTGAGCGCATCAGTCTTTTTTCCAGATTCTTTTTTTCCTTACCATAGAGCTTGATACCCTTCTTGTATACCGTCT
>CAILRB010000051.1 GCA_903836465.1 uncultured Chlorobiaceae bacterium | reverse complement strand
CTTGTTTTGTTAACCCATCAAATTATTGCATTGCATGCTCAAAAATGATCTTTTTCTCCGGGCATTAAAGCGTCAGCCCTGTTCCCGGACGCCAATCTGGGTGATGCGCCAAGCCGGTCGTTATTTGCCGGAGTACCGTGCTGTGAGAGAAAAAACCGATTTTTTAACCCTTTGTAAAACTCCGGAACTGGCAACCGAGGTAACCATTCAGCCTGTTGAACTGATGGGCGTGGATGCGGCAATTATTTTTTCCGATATTCTTGTGGTCAATGAAGCCATGGGCATGAATGTCGAGATTATCGAGTCCAAAGGGATCAAGCTCACCCCGCCGATTCGCTCACAGGCCGATATCGACAAGCTGATTGTGCCCGACATTGATGAAAAGCTTGGCTATGTGATGGATGCGCTCCGCATGACCAAAAAAGAGCTCGACAACCGTGTTCCCCTTATCGGATTTACCGGTGCAGCCTGGACACTCTTCACCTACGCTGTTGAAGGCGGCGGATCGAAAAACTACGCTTATGCCAAGAAGATGATGTACCGTGAGCCAAAGATGGCCCACGAGCTGCTTGGCAAGATTTCCAGCGTTATCACTGCCTACGTGCTGAAGCAGATCGAAGCTGGCGCCGATGCCATCCAGATTTTCGACTCATGGGCAAGCGCTCTTTCTGAGGATGACTATCGTGAGTACGCCCTTCCTTACATCAAGGATACCGTTCAGGCCATCAAAGCAAAATATCCTGACACTCCGGTGATTGTTTTCTCAAAGGACTGCAATACCATTCTTTCTGATATCGCCGACACCGGTTGTGATGCCATGGGTCTCGGCTGGGGCATCGATATTGGCAAGGCACGTGCAGAGCTCAATGATCGTGTTGCCCTGCAGGGTAACCTCGATCCGACGGTGTTGTATGGCACCCCTGCATTAATCAAGGCAGAAGCCGCCAAGATTCTCAAGTCTTTTGGTCAGCACACCGAACATTCAGGCCACGTTTTCAACCTTGGCCACGGTATTCTGCCCGATATGGATCCTGAAAACCTGAAGCTGCTTGTCGAATTCGTCAAAGAAGAGAGCGCCCAGTACCACTAAGGGTTACTTCTCTTTTTCCCGCGTTCTAACTCCGCCTGATGTTCTGCATGAGGCGGAGTTTTTTATATTGCTTGTTAGCAGGAGAATCGGTGCTTCGATATAAGCTTAATTGACATCATGCCAGTGAAGATGCAGGAAAGCGAATGGCAGACCCGCAAGACAAGGATTGACAGGCAGCTTACGGCACTTCATCCGGCGTGGGAAATTATTCCCTATAGTACAGGGCTGAACACTTCCGCATTGTCATGTCACGCTGTTGAGGAGTATCCAACGGCCAATGGCCCGGCAGATTACGCTCTTTTCGTCAACGGTAAGCTGCTTGGCATTCTTGAAGCGAAAAGAGTGGGCGTTGATCCCCGGAATGTTCTTGAGCAGGCAAAACGCTATGCGGCGGGGTGCGAACAGACTGTCGGCCAATGGGGCGCACTGAAGGTTCCGTTTCTTTTCGCCTCGAACGGCACAAAGATCTGGTTTGCTGATGTACGGGAGCGGGGCTACTATTCAAGGGAGCTGCTCGATTTTCATACCAGTGATGCGTTGCAGGAGAAGTTTGAGCAGGACATTCCCCATTGGAAGAACTGGTTCAGGAGTACTCCCAATGCGACAGAGCGCCTTCGTCCCTACCAGAAAGAGGCTATTGCTGCCGTTGAGCAAAGTCTGACAGCGAAAAAACGGCTGATGATGCTTGCCATGGCCACAGGAACTGGTAAAACCTTTACCGCTGTTGCAATGGTCTATCGGATGATCAAATCAGGCTTTGCCCGCCGGATTCTCTTTCTTGTGGACCGTCGTGCCCTGGCAGCCCAGGCGTCACAGGCATTTTCATCATTTGTTACCCCGGGCAATCTCAAATTCAACCAGGAGTACGAACTCTTCAGCCAGAGGTTCCGGCAGGGCGATCTGGAAGATGGCGAGCAGTACGATATTGGCGTCATGCCCGGCGACTACCTCACTGCCCCCAATGCCGCCCATACGTTTGTCTATGTTGCGACTATCCAGCGCATGGCGATCAATCTCTTTGGCCGCGAAAACTCATTTGCAGAGAGCGCCAGTGACCCCGATAGTGACGATGAAGCCGACAAAATTCATATTCCGATACACGCTTTTGATGTCATCATCGCTGACGAATGCCATCGCGGTTACACGTCAACCGACACCACACTCTGGCGTAAAGTGCTCAACCATTTTGATGCGGTAAAAATAGGGCTGACGGCCACACCCGCATCTCATACCGTAGCCTATTTCGGAACTCCGATTTATCGCTATAGGGTAGAACAGGCTGTGCTTGAAGGATATCTTGTTGATTATCAGGCTGTAAAAATCAAGTCCGATGTCCGTATCAACGGAATCTTTCTGAAGGAAGGTGAAATAGTTGATGTCATAAATCCGCAGACTGGGGATAAACAGACGGATTCTCTTGATGATGAACGCGAGTTCAGCTCTCTGGATATTGAGCGCAAAATAACCTCGCCCGACAGTAACCGTAAAATCATGGAAGAGATTGCCCGTTATGCTCTTGAACATGAGGAGAAAACCGGACAATTTCCAAAAATGCTGATCTTTGCCGTCAATGATCTTCCGCACACCTCCCATGCCGACCAGCTCGTTACCATTGCCCGCGATGTTTTTGGCCGTGGTGATGAGTTTGTCCAGAAAATCACCGGAAGCCCTTCCGTAGACAGACCCCTTGAAAAAATCAGGCGGTTCAGGAACCGTCCACTCCCCGGAATTGTGGTGACCGTCGATATGCTCTCGACCGGTGTCGATATTCCGGCACTTGAGTTTATCGTCTTTTTCCGACCCGTCAAGTCGCGTATCCTCTGGACTCAGATGCTTGGGCGCGGCATCCGGAAATGCCCTGAGATCAACAAAGAGTTTTTTACCATTTTTGACTGTTTTGACGGTACCCTGATCCAGTATTTCAAAGATGCAACCGACTTTGTTATTGAGGTCGATGAGTGCGGCGAGAGTGTTTCCATTCCTGACATCATTGAGAACATCTGGAACAATGGGGAACAAGACTATAACGCCAAACGGCTGGTAAAGAGGCTGCGACGTATCGTTTCAACCATGAGCGCCAAAGCACGCAAAGATTTTGCAGCATTTATTCCCCAGGGCGACATGGACAAGTTTGCCGACGGGTTGCGAAACAGTCTGAAGAGCAGTTTCACCGAAACCATGCTGCTGCTCCGCAACAGGGAGTTTCAGGATCTCCTGCTCAATTACGACCGCGCCAGAACCCCTTTCTATGTGGCCTATGGCACGCAGGACTATGTTACCTCTGAATTTATCTTTGGTGCCCATGAGGGTCCGCTTAAACCACAGGAGTACCTGAGCGCCTTTTCTCTCTTTATCCAGACAAACAAAGAGAAGATCGATGCACTCTCCATACTCTTCCGTAATCCCGGCAAGTGGAACACCCATGCGCTGAAAGAGATCCGCCAGCTCCTCAAAACGAACAAGTTTGACGAGGCAGAGGTGCGCAAGGCTCATACGCTCTCCGGCCATAAAGCACTGGCCGACATCATCTCGATGATAAAAAATGCCGATAGTGAACAAAACCCGCTCTTTACTGCTGAAGAACGGGTCAACAAGGCTATGGCCGATATAGAGGCAACCCATACATTTAATCATGAACAACTTGAATGGCTGGAGTATATTCGACAGCATCTGATCATCAACCTGGCCATTGAGCAGGAAAACTTTGATCTTGTTCCTGTTCTCGCACGTCCCGGCGGGCTGGCAAAGGCCAAAAAGATTTTTGGTGTTCAGCTTCAGCAGCTTCTTCAGGAGATTAACCATAATCTGGCCGCATAAGCGGTAGTAATGTCTGATATTGTCAACAAACTTTGGGGGATGTGCCACACGCTTCGGCATGATGGCATTGATTACGGCGACTACATCGAGCAGCTTACCTATCTGCTGTTTCTGAAAATGGCGGATGAAAAAGGTATTGCCTTGCCCATTGCAACGATCTATGATGAGCAGGGAAATAAATGTTATGTCGAGTGTGACTGGGAAACCCTGAAAAGCAAATCGGGCACCGGGCTTACCGACCATTACCTTTTGGTTTTACAGAAGCTGCGCGAAGAGAGCGGCCTGTTGGGTGACATCTTTGCTCAATCCATGCCCAAGTTCAACAATCCGGTCAGTCTCAAGAAGATCATCACCATGATTGACGCCGAAGAGTGGGCAAGTATGGGTGTTGATGTAAAAGCCGAAGCCTTTGAAGGGCTTCTGGACAAAGCGGCCAGTGAAGGCAAAAAGGGTGCAGGCCAATATTTTACCCCTCGCGTGCTGATTCAGTCTATTGTCCGGCTGATGCAGCCCGATCCGCTGAAACAGCAGGAGTTTACCGTCTGTGATCCCGCCTGTGGTACCGGAGGTTTTCTGGTAGCAGCTTACGAATGGCTGATCGACAAGACAAAAGGCGCTCTGCCGCTTGACGAGGTACAACGGATAAAGGAAAGCACTTACTATGGGCAGGATCTGGTTGCCCGCCCCCGTCGCCTGGCGCTCATGAACCTCTTTCTGCACGGCCTGAAACCAACCATTTATCTCGGCGACACCATCGACGAGCCCGACAGGGGAGAGCGCTACAATGTTATTCTTACCAATCCGCCCTTTGGCACCAAAGGGGCAGGGCAGGCACCATTCCGTGACGATTTCACCATTCAGACCTCCAACAAACAGCTCAACTTCGCTCAGCATATTCTCACCGTCCTGAAACCCGGCGGACGGGCGGCCATTATTCTCCCCGACAACTGCCTTTTTGAGGACAAAGCGGGAGAGGTCTTTGAAATCCTGATGGCAGACTGCAACGTCCATACCATCCTGCGCCTGCCTCGGGGTACCTTTATTCCCTACGCCAACGCCCAGGCGAATGTGGTCTTTCTGCAAAAAGGGCGCCCAACCGAAACCGTCTGGATATACGACTGCCGTTCCAACATCCCGAGCTGCACCAAAAAAGATCGTCCGCTGACCGCTGACATGTTTGCCGACTTTGAGCGCTGCTACGGTGCCGACCCCAACGGGAACAGCAAACGCGAAGATCAGGGGATGATTGGGCGGTTCCGCTCTTTTCCTGTTGATGAAATCAAGGCGCGTGGTTACAAGCTCGACATCAAATGGCTCAAGGACGACTCCCTCGACGATCCGAATGACCTGCCTGAACCGGCAGACCTGATTGCCGTTGCAGTGAGCGAACTGGAAGCGGTGGTGAATGAGCTGAATGAGATCACCCTTTTGCTCGGGAGTGAGTGATGGGGAGGGAGCATTGGGTGGAGACGACGCTCAATAAAGTCGTTCTTCATAAAAAAGGTAAAAAGCCAAAAAAGCTTGAGAGGAATGAGTTTCATAACTCATTGCCTTATATTGATATCGAGGCATTTGAAACAGGGAACATAAGGCAATATGCGGATATTGAATCTTCAAACTGCTGCAATAACAATGATGTCTTGGTTGTTTGGGATGGTGCTCGTTTTGGCTTGACAGGATATAATCAGAGGGGTTCTGTTGGTTCTACTTTGGCTTGTATCACTCCCGTGATGATCGAAACTACCTTCCTGTTACATTTCATTCAACGCCAATACAAAACCATACAATCAAACCCAAAAGGAACAGGTATTCCTCATGTCAACCCTGATATTTTTTGGAGTCTGAAAATACCACTTCCACCCCTGAACGAACAAAATCGCATTGTCGAAAAGCTTGATGCCATTCTGCCAAAGGTGAAAAGCGCAAAAGCCCGGCTTGAAAAGATTTCTGCAATACTCAAGAAGTTCCGGCAGAGCGTCCTTTCGGCAGCATGTTCCGGGCGATTGACGGAGGATTGGAGGGAGGGAAAAGACTTCCCGGAGTGGAAGGATGTAGTAACAAAAGAAGTTTGTGTAAAAATTACGGATGGTGAGCACAATACGCCAAGAAGGGTTACTAATGGGAAAATGCTTCTATCAGCGAAAAATATTAGAGATGGTTTTATCGATTATAATAACTTTGACTGTATATGTGAATCTGATTTTTCAAAATGTATAAAAAGGTGCCATCCAGAAATTGGTGATGTTTTGGTTGTTTCAGTTGGTGCAACAATTGGCAGAACCGCAATTATGCGCAAAAACCAAGAATTTGCAATCGTAAGAAGTGTTGGCCTTTTTAAGCCAAATAAGAATATGTTGTTAGGAGAGTATTTATTACATGCACTAAGGGACGCCGTCATTATAAAAATACCATTTTAGGCCTGATGCTTATATCCCACCAATGAAGGCTTGGTGAGCGCATCAGTCTTTTTTCCAGATTCTTTTTTTCCTTACCATAGAGCTTGATACCCTTCTCGTATACCGT
>CAILRB010000050.1 GCA_903836465.1 uncultured Chlorobiaceae bacterium | reverse complement strand
TACTCCGGCAAATAACGACCGGCTTGGCGCATCACCCAGATTGGCGTCCGGGAACAGGGCTGACGCTTTAATGCCCGGAGAAAAAGATCATTTTTGAGCATGCAATGCAATAATTTGATGGGTTAACAAAACAAGAGGCCCGTCAGAACGTCCGGTAATTCCCGGCTGAGAGCAAAGTAAAAGTGCAAAGCTACGTTTTTTTAGCCTTTTATGAAAACTTTCCGGAAGATAAGCAAATGAGGCTTCAGCTCACAATGTGCCTTTTGATACCAAGCTGTTTCGGGCTGTATCCGAGTGCAAGACCAATCATTTCAGAGATATGAAAAACAGGAATTGAGGTCTCAACCCCCGCATGTTTGAGCGCCTTGGCTTGATAGCCATCCAGTGAGGTATGGCATAGCGGGCATGGTGTTACAATAAAATCAGCTTTCGCCTGAATTGCCTCCTGAAGTGCCTCTGCCGCCACATTGAGTGACTCCTGCTCGGCAACAAGCAGTGTGTGAAATCCACAGCAACGATTTTTGTGTTTGTAGGGTATCGTTTGACCTCCCAGCGCCTCAATCAACTGGTCAAGTGACGTTGGGTCAAGAGGATTGTCATGGCCAAGAACAGTTGAGGGCCGGAGAATGTGACAACCATAAAAAGGGGCAATCCGGTAATTTTTCAGGGGAACCTTGACCTTCTGACGGATGGTATCCAGCCCGACATCATCGACCAGCACCCAGAGCAGGTGCCGTACCTCTGACGTTCCACGATATTCAAGCCCCTCCTTTTTCAGAATCTCATTGACCTCTTGTTTCAGGGCCGGTGTTTCATCAAGCTTTTTCTTGGCGCTGCGAATCGTCATCAGGCAGGTATTGCAGGAGACGATGAGATCCAGCCCCATCTTTTCGGCAAGCGCAATATTGCGTCCATTGACCAGCGCAAAATGTTTCGGGCTCACATAATCGAGATTGCTTCCACCACAGCAGGTGCCTTCGTGCAGTTTGACAAGCTCAATTCCAAGATCCTTCTGCCAAAGATCGATTGAACGGTCCACCTCTTTGGTCATGGACTCATTGATGCAGCTCAGGTAATAGGCGTATCGTTTCATTCAGCAGTGCTCCCCTGTTATTTTTTATGAGATTTGTGGTCCTGCTTGACATGTTCGGTCATCTCCCTGAACATCTCTCTGAAAATCTTTATCCCTTTGGCTGATTTAACCAGAGGCGGAGGAGGGGGAGTGCGGCGTTTCATGATCATTTTCACGGCCATCGGCAGCAAGTTCTGCAAGGTCCAGACTACCCCATTCGTCCGTATAGGCAAAGTGGCTTCGACCAGTTTGCCTTTCTTTTCAATATCGGACATGAACGCTTCCGCATGTTTTGCACCGCTGGTGTCTTTCACGCCTCTTGTCTCAATGGCATCTTCGCGTATGCCATGAATGGCATCCATGATCGGAATGCTTTTGACGCAGCTCTCCTGGCAACGATAGCAGTGGGTACAATCCCATACGCCATGATCCTTGACCAGTTCAGCAAGACGTTGATCGTGAATGGAATCCCGGCTGTCAACATTCATGCGAAATGATTTCAGCAGCACGGCAGGAGAAACATACTCCTTGTTCGCTCTCAAAATGCTGCACTCTGAAACACACGAAGCGCAAAGAATACAGTCAGTCGCCTTGTCGTAGCGGAGAAACTCCTCTTCGGATATCAGAAACTCCTTTTTACCCATACTGGCCTCAGGCATGGTCGAGTCGATCCAGTTTGAGTAGTGCTTCATCTTGTCGACAAGCGGGTCCATATCGACAATAAGATCCTTGACCAGCGGCAGGTTACGCAGGGGCTCAACCTTGATGATGCCTTGCTCCCGACTTTTGGCAAGCACATCCCAAACCTGCGTCGTACAGGCAAGTTGGGAAAGCCCGTTTATCCTCATGCCGCAGGAACCACAGATTCCTGCCTGACAGAAAGCCCTGAAGCTGACCGATGCATCAATGTGCTCTTTGATATAATTCAACGACCTGAGCACCGTAATACCTCTTTCTACGGGTATGGTATAATCATCAAAATATGACTTACTGTCAACCTGTGGATTGAAGCGGAAAACGCGAAAGGTGACATCTTTTTTTCCCTCTTCTAAATGCTGATCTATTGGCACAGTCATAAGCAAAATAGTTAATAAGTTCTTTCCTGGAGTTCATAACGTCCCATCGTTACCGGCTTTTCACCAAGAACGACTTTACCATTGATCAGGGTTGCCAGTGTATGCTTGTGCCAGTTTGCATCATCCCTTACAGGAAAATCGACACGGGTATGAGAACCCCGACTCTCCTCACGGGCATAAGCACCAGCAGCAACGGTTTCAGCCAGATCCAGCATATTTTTCAGTTCAAGCACCTGCATAAGGTTGGTATTGAAAACATCACTGGTATCAAAGACCCGGACTTTTTTGAATCGCTCTTTAAGTTCCGAAATCTCCTCTATACCCTTCTGCAACAGGGATGATTCTCTGTAAATACCAACATTGCGTGCAAGAGTCTTGCCAAGATCCTCCCGCAACGCGCCATACCGTTCATAATTACCGGAAGAGTGCATGCCACCCCTCACGGCATCCAACTGCTCCTTGAGTTCGACTTCCGGAATTGTCCCCGGTTCAAATTTTCGAGCCTCTTCAGCGGCTGTGTGACCGGCAATACGGCCAAACACAAGAATATCAAGCAGCGAATTTCCTCCAAGACGATTTGCGCCATGAACCGACACACAACCACATTCGCCAGCCGCATACACCCCCTCCATAACCGTTCGTCCAAAATTATCGGTATCGATTCCTCCCATCGAATAATGGGCCGTAGGCCTTATTGGTATTGGCTCTTCTATTGGATCGACGCCTTCAAACTGCATCGACATTTCCCGTATCTGGGGCAACCTCGATTTGATGAGATCCGCTCCAAGATGGGTAAGGTCAAGATGGATATAGGTCCCGGCAGGGCTGTCAAAACCCCTTCCTTCCAGAATTTCTGTTTCAATCGATCGCGACACAAGATCCCTTGGCCCAAGCTCCATCTTTTCTTTCGCGTACCTTGCCATAAAACGTTCTCCGTCCTTATTGACCAGATAACCGCCCTCACCCCTTGCTCCTTCTGTAATGAGCAGTCCACTTTTTCTTAATCCGGTCGGATGAAACTGGACAAACTCCATATCTTTGAGAGGAATACCTGAACGGAAAGCAATGGCCTGACCGTCTCCGGTATTACCCGCAGCATTGCTTGAACGGTTCCAGTACATCTTGGCATAGCCGCCTGTCGCAAAAATCACGGTTCTTGCCGGAAAAGCCTCAACTTTGCCGCTCTTCATATTCATGGCAATCAGCCCTCTCGATCGACTGCCGTTGACCGACAGGTTCAGCGCAAAATATTCATTGAAGAAAATCACCCCTTTTTTCAAACACTGTTCGTAAAGTGTCTGCAGAATGGTATGTCCAGTTTTATCGGAGCAGTAGCAGCATCTTGGCAGCGTGGCCCCGCCAAATGGCCGCTGCGCGATGGTGTTGTCCGGCATTCTTGACCACGGTGTCCCCATATTTTCAAGTTCACGGATAATTTTAGGCGCCTCTGAACAGAGTACCTCTACCGCATCCTGATCGGCAAGATAATCGCCGCCTTTGATGGTATCGAAAATATGCATTTCGACGGTATCATCCTTTGCCTTGTTGGCAAGGGCGGCATTGGCCCCGCCCTGTGCTGCAGAAGTATGTGAACGGTTCGGATACACTTTGGAGAGCACCGCGATATTCAGAGACGGATTGGTTTTCATGGCCTCCATGGCAGCATAGAGCCCCGCCCCGCCGCCACCGACAATAACGACATCAAATGGTTTCATACGCTAATTTTCCTTATGAAGCTGTAAAGAGAGCCTCTCTGATTACATGAGAAGAGCGCTGCAACAGCCAGGGCCTGCTCATTGAAATTGAATTTTCTGGTAGTAACTGAGGAAAACCGTATAAGGTATCCTGACGACTACAATGCTACATGGTCGTCATGAACGGGAAGCTCCTCTACTGCGTGAAGAACATCTGTCATATTGAGAAGACCAAGAACTTTATTGTTTTCCATAACAGTAAGACGCCTGATATTGGTACGTTTCATCAAACGAAGCGCATACTTTATCCTGAGACTTGGATTGACACTGATAATCGGCTTGCTCATAATCTGAAATACAGGAGTATTCCATGGATCACGGTGAATATCCTCGCCCGGATCGATCACTTTTTCAAGAATATCTTTTTCCGTAACGATACCGTAACAATCATCTTCGTTACGAGGTTCGACTATAAGACCGCTCTCTTTGCTCTGCTTCATAATCTGGAGAGCCTCAGCTACGGTGCAGCTTCCTTTGATAATTTGAAATTCCTTCCGCATAAGGGCAGATACAGGCATAGTCCGTAATGTTATAAGCTGATCCATAGTGTCAATGTTACTTAAGTTTTAAAAAGCTCATAAGACCCATCTCCTCCTTCAACAGAAAAGATAAACGGGCACTGATGTTATGTCAAAACGCAGGAAACGGGGGTAAATAAGACTATCACCCATGGAAATGAGCGCAAGTACAAGTGCAACTATATAACTATAGTAATTTATAAAAAAATTAACAACTAAATGCAACAACTGCTCAATTAAAACTCAAATTATGCAATCCCGTGAGTTTTTTTGTATGCCGCCCAGTTTTGTTTGAGAAAAAGAAACTCCCTGAAATTTTTCTGAAGAAGAAAGGGATTGGTCGATCGCTCATTGCCGATAGATGAGACCGGCGAGACGCCATAATCGTGTCCCGGATAGACCGTTGTCTCTTCGGGCAACACCATGAGTTTGTGATGCAGTGACTCATATTCCTGACGCCCCTGCTCTTCAGTCGCTGTTCCTCCAACTTTCCCTGTAAACAGAGTATCTCCGGTAAAAAGCGCATCGCTGATAGAAATACAGACCGAGTCTTTGGTATGACCCGGTGTATGCAGGATACGCGCTTCAAGAGAACCAAGCGGAAAGAGAGCGCCATCTTCCACTTTGATCCCAGTAAGGGAACAGGTATCCCCGTAGAGGAGGGGAACAAGAGCCGTCAATTTGCTGATGGCCTCATTGCCATTGGTATGATCGTCATGACCGTGGGTTGAAAAGATATACCTGATGATAAAACCACGCTCAGCAGCAAACCGGACAATGATGCCGGGATTGAAGGAGGCATCAACAACCATCGCTTCACCCGACACCTCATCGGCAACAAGATACCCGAAGTTTCTGTCACCCCCGGTATGAAACTGTTTGACAATCATGACCGTCCCGTTCATCACGCTGTTTTGTAGACTTCATTTCCACACGATAACAGACAATCGGCAATTCAAGAACCGCCTGGAACTTGCAAACTTGCCTATTTTTTTCCTCCCTCAACAATAAGTTCCGGCACCGAACAGCAGATATCTGATTGCACCTTGCACAGCATGCTTTCAGTTGCCTGCTGCATGATCTGTGACATGATCGTTTCTGTCATAAATTTGAGTATACCTTCCGGCATAAGGCTCAGAGGAAAAGAGATCTCAAAATCAAGACAGATATCGGTGTCGAAGTAAACAGACGTCTTGTCATCATGTTGATGGAGCAGGCAGATCTCGGAACTGGCTTTCCCGACAAATGTATGGGGGGTGGTTTTTTCAAATTCAGGATGATCATGAACAGCTTCCCAGCGAATCCGCTTTCCCTTGCCATTATAAGGGGCCCTGTTTTTTACACGGGCGTCAGCAAATGCCTTACCATAACTGTCGTCAAGTGAAAAATTCTCTTCGTGCTGACGAACAAAAAAAACTGCAATAATCGGATTGCTTCGGGGATCCGCCACCTGAAAAATCCACTGAAAAATATCAAGATCCTTCAAATATTTAACATTACTGCAATAAGGATTACACATGATCAACTTTTCATGATCTGCAAAATAAATCCCTGATTCATGAAAACGTGAATCAAGAACAATGTGCGCTTTGCTTTTACCAACGACTTCCATGATGTATAAAAATTATTATGACCCCGTAGAGTAAGCTTTGAGTTCCCTAAACACCTGCTCTTTACAGAGAGTTCCTTTTATTGCTCATCTCTCCATTGTTCATTATTTTCATGCTTTTGTGATGACATCAGGTTTCCTAAATTCTCGGCCACGGTGTCAGCAACTTTGTCGGCCACCTTCCCGGCCAAAAGCCCGCCAACACCGGCAAGAAGAATTCGGGGAACTCCTCGAACAAAAAACGGGATGCCGAGAGGTGACAGCAGAAATGCTCCGCTTGCAATGGTTGCAGCCGGTCTGATAAGACCTTCTGGTGAAATGTTTAGTCGATTACCAAGCATAGATGCCTCCGGATTTATATAATATTTACTGAAAAGCACTCCCTCTCATCGTTAACCCTGCTTCTCAGGCTTCGAGCCTGCAACGATTTTATTGAGTGAGTTGGACAGCATGTTCACCGTCATCTCTACAACCTTCAATTGCGAAGCTCCAATATCAGCCAATGACTGGCAGAGAACCTTAAAGGATTCTACCGTATCAATGACCGGCTCGGCTTGAGCCTGAACTGCGACAGGCTTCTGAACAACCGCTGCTTTTGGGGGATCTGCAGGGGTTACCGGGCGACTTGGCACAGAAACTGCCGGTGGGGTTTGAGCCTGTGAAGCAGCTCCGCCATTTCCGGTAACTTCACGGTCTCTGAATGCTGAAAAAAAACCACCTTTTTTTTGATCTTTTGCCATAATCTCGGTTTTTGGTAAAATTTTTGTAAAAACAACTGCGCCATCAAAACAGAATTGTGAAGTCTTATCTGTCAACTTCACATAATCTATATATAACTTAAGTAATAAATAAGAGCGACAGAAGATTATCTCTCATGAAAAAACTTTTAACGCGAACAGAATTTCGTATTTTTTAATCTGATCAAATAGTAAACATTATTACCAATGATGCCGAAAATCGCTCAATACACGACCTTATTTGCTCCTGTTCTCTTTTTTTGCTCTGGAATCGCCATTGTCATTCTTCTCAACAAGTTTATCGGCAAAAATTCATCGAAAAAAAAAGCTGAGTAATCAACAGGAATACAGAGGGAGCATTCGTGATCAAGGCCCTGAGGATAACCTCTCAGGTACCTCCAAGGTTATCCCGAGCTTCTGCAAGTACTTCAAGGGTAATCTCCTTATATCCCATCTCCTCGGCATACTCTTCAGCCATGGTTCTGAACTTTCCCTGCATAAAAGCGGGCATTGACTGAAACCAGTCCTGGGCCTCGGCTGTCCATTTCGCAGAAAGCACTTTTGATTTCGGAGGCTTGTTGTAGTGAAGCAGAAGATCCTCAACAAACGCATCGACCGAGCCATCTGAAAAAGTATCAAGTGCAAAAATTTTTTCAGCAAGAATTTTATTGCGAAGCAAATGCATTTTCAATTGGGGCAGGTAAAGCAAGGCTGCCACTGATTCCGAGCTTCCACAGGTCAGGAAAAGCGCTATTTTTTTTCTCTTCAGACACTTTTTCAGATTACCCTGAATCAACGCCCCCAAAAGCTGTGATGCAACAATGAAATAGTAAACAGGCGCACCAAGGATAACAAGATCAAAATCCTTGATAAAACTGTAATCCGCCAGGGCTTTACATTTTGCTTTCTCCACATAAAATCCCGATTCAGCAAGACTCAACCCGATGGAATCGATAAGAGCTTCCGTAGAACCGCCAGAAGTTTTACTGTCGTATAATATAACGGCTTTCATATCTTCATAGTGTTGTCTTATAGAGAGTCAGATATTATTTTTCTTGAATCATCGCATTGAGACTTCGAAAGAATATTTACACATCACAGAATTATTTCAAATGCAACGGACAAGGCACGGACAACTCTTCTTCGCTTCGTTCAGTTGAACAGACTCCGTGTATCAATAATAATACTCAATTGAAAGTTTCTGGGTAAAGCGATTCATGGCGTAGTTTGCCAGCCAGATCCAGTTTAGCGGTTTGCCTTTCATACGTTGCATGATGGCGCGCCCCTTGTAAACCTCTTTCTGAAGTTTGACAAATTTTTCCAGCATTTTATCGCCAGCCATTTTGCTTGGTTCGAACATGTAGTGGTAGGTGTCGTACTTGTCCCAGTCGAAATGGCGCATGCGAGGCTTCATTTCATCGAAATAGGGTGTTCCGGGAAATGGAGTCACAAGCGAAAAAACAGGAAACTCAATCCTGTTTTTCATGATGAAATCGTAGGTAAGCTGGAAGCTCTCTTCAGTATCGTTGTCAAAACCGAACATGAAATATCCCTGAATGGCAATACCGTTCTTGTGCAGATTACTCACTACGGTTTCATAATTGCCCAACCTGTTGGAACCTTTATGAACACTTTTCAGCGTTTCGGGATTGAGTGATTCAAACCCTATGCTCAACAGATCGCAGCCGGACCGGCCAGCCAGCTCGGCAACTTCCGGTTTATCGAGAAAGTTCATGGAGATATTGGCATTCCAGTGCACGCCGAGTTTTGCCATTTCTTCAAGCAGCGTCATGAAATACTGCGGCCTGAAACTGATATTGTCATCCATGAAAGAGAAATTGACATTCTCTTTGTTGACTCTTTTCTGATGATAGCGCATCTCATCAAGCACATGGTCAAGCTCGCGGTATCGATAATTTTTACCATAGATAGTCGGTGTTGTACAAAAGTTACAACCAACAGGACATCCTTTTGTTGCAAGAAGAGGAATGCGTGTACTGTATTTTTTTGCGTTTTTCGATGAAAGCGCAAAACTGAAATCAGGATGGAGCATATTGCCCATCGGCTTGAGCTCTTTCGCCCGATACACTCTCTGCATCGTTCCTTTCAGCACATCAGCAGCCAGTTCATGCCAGATCGATTCTATTTCGCCATACACGACGCTGGTGCAGTGCTGTGATGCCTCGTCATGCAGCATGGTAGGGTGAACTCCTCCAAGGATGACGGTTTTCCCCTGCCGAAGAGCGGCATCACCAATCCGGTAAGCCTTTGACGCATTGAGTGTTCGTGAGGTGATGGCGATAACGTCAAATCCGGAAAAATCCTCTGGCACTTTATCGCCGAGCCGTTCATCGATAAAGGTAACGTCAAACAACGTACCGACAAGTGTAGCGACCATAATCAGGTTTAACGGCATACTGACCGTGCCGGAATCCACCATCATACTCGTATTGCTTATGGGCTGAATGAGCAACCATTTCTTGTGTGACTTTTGCTGTGCTGCAAGCTGATGAAGAAGTTCCTCAGAGAAATCGGAAGGGGAACCAAGGGGGGAAACGACAGTATTGGATGGTGAGGTCTGCATACCCTGAAATCTGCGAAAAATGTATAAAACCCTTTATGACTAAAACAACAAGTTATGAAAAGTTTAGAAAAAAATGGCCCCCTCTCCGAAAAAAGAAAATGTCAAATACCCGTCATGATATCAGGAGAAACAAGCTACACCGAATTCCTCAGATCCAGGTTTTGTTCGCCAGACTCAGAATTCCCGGATTGCGGAATTAGTTTACTTGCATTACCAACCACTTGTCTCAGGACTGCATCAGCAACAAAAAGTTCTGCACCACCAACCAGAATACCAGCTACCCCATGAAGAAAAAATGGCATGCCAAGAGGAGAAAACACCAAGGCACCAACAGCCAAACCTCCAGCTTCTTTCAACATAGCACCCCCCTGCTCTTTATTTCCCGTTATTAGTTTAATAATAATGTATTATATCAAAAATATATATGTCTGACAATTTTTGAGCAAGGGGTTTTTGAAGGAATCTCTACGAGATTTATAAAAAACTACGAGTTTCTAAAAATGTAGAATATATGCAGGATATATGTAGAGCGTATATTGTTATTTTTTGATAATTAAAGGTTAAGTTATAGTGCATTTGAAATCTTTCTAACCTATAAGCTTTACATGCTTATATATCAATTATCCTTTTTTAAGTTTTGCTAATTCAACATTGAATAAGCAGCTCAAGAAAACGATTTTTAGTGACTGAGCGTTTTCCGGCTTTGTAAACACTTTTATTATATAACACTAATAATTCCGCATGCTGGCATATTTGTTTTTCTAATAGCACTATTCTATTGCGTTTTTTATACTTCAACCGTTCTGATGTTTCTCTGGATCTTCCAAAATAAAAGTTGGGCTCATGCGTATTTTAACTTTTACCGGTAAAGGCGGGGTAGGTAAAACCAGTGTCTCTGCGGCTACGGCTGTACGCCTGTCGGAACTGGGCTATCGAACTCTTGTCCTCTCAACCGATCCCGCACACAGCCTGTCGGATTCCTTTAATCTTCCTCTCGGTTCAGAACCAACAAAAATCAGGGAGAATCTTCATGCCATTGAGGTAAATCCTTATGTAGACCTTAAGGAGAATTGGCAGTCCGTCCAGAAATTCTATACAAGGATTTTCATGGCGCAGGGCGTTTCAGGTGTTGTCGCTGATGAAATGACGATTCTGCCTGGTATGGAAGAGCTGTTTTCACTGCTGAGAATAAAGCGCTATAAAGCCTCCGGTCGCTATGACGTTCTTGTGCTTGATACTGCTCCTACAGGCGAAACGCTGCGTCTTCTCTCTCTTCCCGATACCCTCGCCTGGGGAATGAAAGCCGTTAAAAACGTCACCAAATATATTGTCAGACCGCTCAGCAAACCGCTTTCAAAAATGTCTGACAAAATCGCAAGTTATATCCCTCCTGACGAGGCTCTTGATTCGGTTGACCAGGTGTTTGATGAGCTTGAAGGTATCCGGGAGATCCTGACGGATAACACGAAATCGACCGTTCGACTCGTTATGAACGCTGAAAAAATGTCGATCAAGGAGACTATGCGAGCACTGACTTACCTGAATCTCTACGGTTTCAAAGTAGATATGGTGCTTGTTAACCGCTTGCTTGATACCAATGAGAACAGCGGATACCTGGAAAAGTGGAAAACCATTCAGCAGAAATACCTTGGTGAGATTGAGGAAGGCTTCTCTCCGCTTCCCGTTAAAAAGCTCCGGATGTACGAACAGGAAATTGTCGGCCTCAAGGCGCTTGAACAGTTTGCAAGGGATATGTACGGTGATACGGATCCTTCCGACATGATGTATGACGAACCCCCCATCAAGTTTGTCAGGAACAAGGATGTCTACGAGGTACAGTTGAAACTTATGTTTGCCAATCCTGTTGATATCGACGTTTGGGTAACCGGTGATGAGTTGTTTGTTCACATCGGGAATCAACGGAAAATTATCACACTGCCGATCAGTCTGACTGGTCTGGAACCAGGGGATGCCGTCTTCAAGGACAAGTGGCTCCACATTCCTTTTGATCTTAACCAGCACGAGCGAAGCCGAATACAAAAAGAGTATAACAAGACGCTTAACTGAGTGGTTCTAAAAAAACTCGACAAAACAGCATTAAAAAAGTATTTGAGCATGAGTCATCCTGAACCTCAAAAAATAAACCCACTCAAGATCCTCCTTATCGCTCCAAAAGGCAAAAAAGATTCGAAAACAAACCAGAAGCCATTATTTAATATGGCATTAGGCGTTCTTGTTAGCCTTACTCCGGAACATCACCATATCGAGATAGTCGATGAACATTTCGGCGATGTTGTCAATTACGACGGGGATTATGATGTCATAGGCATCACATCAAGAACAATTGATGCTACCAGGGCTTATGAAATTGCCGACAGGTTTCGTGAAAAAGGACAAAAAGTTATTCTCGGCGGGCTGCATATCTCTTTCAATACCGAAGAAGCCAGAGTCCATGCGGATTGTATTGTTTGCGGTGAAGCAGAGAACCTCTGGCTGACCGTTCTTCAGGACGTTGCTCACCAGCGTTTAAAGCCACTCTACGATTCAAAAGAGTTTCCGCCAGTCAAGGAGATTATCCCGCTTGATTACAACCGGATTGCAAAAGCCTCAAAACGTGAAAAAGTTGATGGGACAAAATCAATTCCTCTTTACATCACTCGAGGCTGCCCGTATGAATGCTCATTCTGCGTTACCCCGAATTTTACGGGTAAGCTTTATCGTGCACAAAAACCCGAGGAACTAAAAAAACAAATTGAGACTGCCAAAAGAGTTTTTTTTAAAGCAACCAAAAAATCAGCAAAGCCCTGGTTCATGCTTTGTGATGAAAACCTCGGGGTTAGCAAAAAAAAATTATGGGAATCGCTTGAACTCATTAAAGAGTGCAATATCAACTTCAGCGTTTTTTTCAGTATCAATTTTTTGGAAGACAAAGAGACGGTAAGAAGGCTCGTTGAAGCAGGGTGCATTATGGTGCTGGTCGGCTTTGAATCTATAAAACAAAGTACCCTTGAAGCCTACAACAAAGGTCACGTCAATTCCGCAGACCAGTTTTCCCGTCTCATTGAAGAGTGTCGTCAGGCTGGCCTGAATGTTCAGGGAAATTTTCTGGTAAACCCGGCGCTCGACAGTTACGAAGATCTGGATGACCTCGTACAATTTGTCAGCAAAAACAATATTTTCATGCCGATTTTCCAGATTATCACTCCATATCCAGGGACAACCATGTACTGGGAATACAAGGATAAAGGGTGGATCACCGATGAAAACTGGGAAAAATACAATGCCATGAATCTTGTCATTCGTTCGGACATCTACGACTCCGTAAAGTTTCAACATAAATTCATGACCTCCTATTACAAGGCCTATTCATGGAAAAACATTGCCAACAGGGTGAGAGTGAATCCTTATAAATTACTTAATCTTGTCACCAGTCTTGCCTTCAGAAAAAATCTTCGCGAACAACTGGATACCTTTGAGCAGGATAATTTCATCAAAAAATAATAGATGCATGATTCCTGCATCGACGGATCAGACTTCAATGCTCTAAACAGGATTTTCTCTTTCAGTACAACATTTAATTTTCAATAACTATTCAGCATTTCTTCACTATGAACACCAGC
Source organism: uncultured Chlorobiaceae bacterium (assembly GCA_903836465.1). Classification (GTDB taxonomy): domain Bacteria; phylum Bacteroidota; class Chlorobiia; order Chlorobiales; family Chlorobiaceae; genus Chlorobium. The sequence continues at coordinate 21,020 of CAILRB010000050.1, read as the reverse complement.
GAGTTACTGAAACATAATCACAGAGCCAACGAACTTATCTTTAAAGGTCTTGTGGAGTCAGGATGCTTTAAAGCGGCTCTTGAACTTGATCTTTTTTCACACCTTGCAGACGAAGCAAAAGATACAGAAACACTTGCCACCAGTGCCGGCGCAGTTCCATCAAGACTCGCAATGCTTCTAGAAACCTTGCGGCATATGGGGATTACGGCTGAAGAGGATGGCAAATGGAGCCTTACCCCATTTGCAAAAAAAATGTTTCTGCCAAACCAGGAGCATCCTAACCTTTATATGATCCCTGTGGCAAAAGCCATGGCCAGCCTTTCGGATAATTTCTACCTGAAGATCGCAGATGCCGTCAAGGGTAACATGAATTTCAAGGCCGAAGTAGCCTACCCTCCGATAACACGGGAGGATAACTTGTATTTTGAAGAGATACATCGCAGTAATGCCCATTTTGCCATCATGCTGTTGCTGGAAGAGGTTGACCTTTCTGACGCAAAAACTCTTGTGGATGTCGGCGGGGGCATTGGTGATATTTCAGCCGCTCTTCTGAAAAAATTTCCCCAGCTTGATTCCACTATCCTCAATCTGCCCGGTGCCGTTGATCTGGTAAATGAAAATGCTGCGGAAAAAGGTGTTGGTGACCGTCTTCGGGGATCTGCCGTAGATATTTACAGAGATGCATATCCTGAGGCCGATGCCGTCATGTTCTGCCGGATTTTGTATTCGGCCAATGAACAGTTGACCAACATGATGTGTAAAAAGGCTTGGGAAGCTCTTCCCCCCGGAGGCAGACTACTTATTCTCGACATGATTATCGACGATCCGGAAAACCCGAATTTCGATTATCTCAGCCACTATATTCTTGGTGCAGGATTGCCTTTTTCAGTACTCGGCTTCAAGCAGCAGAGTACTTACAAAGAAATTCTTGAAGGCGTCGGCTTCCGTGATGTTCGCACGGTCAGAAAGTATGGCCATCTCTTATGTGAAGCTGTAAAAGTCGCATAAATATTGACTCAGCGGCCTCCCTCCAACGGTAGGCCGCTCTTTTGTCTGCGCCCGGTTCAACTAATAAGGCTATAGAAAAAACCGTTGTAATGCGTATCTTCCGTTTTTATTTTGCCGGTCATCTACGTCAAAACTCGGAATTTTATGGCATACTTTAAGCACCTCTGTCTCGTTGAGGCACCCCAGACCATCATAGCGCCTTTTCCCCGCTTCATCACCGATTGTATCGGCGTCTGTTACCTTGGGGCTGCCGTTGAGCATGATGTCGAAAGCCTCGTTATGCCAGACAATTTCTACAATGACGGCGTTTTTGAAAGCATGCGTTCACTTCTGAAAAAACGGCCAGTAGATCTTGTCGCCATCTCCTCAATGACCGGAGCTTTTCATCAGGCTGAACGACTTGCCCGCATTGCCAAAGAATCCGGCGCATTCGTTGTCATGGGAGGCTTTCATCCTACAGCACTTCCCGACGAAGTTCTGAAACTCTCCTGCGTTGACGTCGTTGTCATCGGAGAAGGCGAAGAGACCTTCCGTGAGCTTGTGCTCAAAGGCCCCTCTCGCGACATAAAGGGAATTGCCTACCGGGAGGGCGGCGGCATTGTTCACACCGAGCCGAGGCCGGTTATTGCCGAAATCGACTCCATCCGCTTCCCGCTCCGCAGTCTGCGACCCGATCGTTACGGTGAAAAAGGCAACGCCTACTCTATCGATACGATTTATACGTCAAGGGGATGCCCCTGGAGTTGCTCTTTTTGCGCCAATGACCAGATGCATAAAGGCTGGAGAGGGCGAAGCGCTGAAAATGTTGTTGAAGAGATCGCCCTTTTACACGATCCTAAAAACAAAAAACTTTTGAAAATCTGGGATGCAAATTTTCTCACCAACATCGGGCGGGCAGAAAAAATCTGCGACATGATGATCGAAAGAGGACTGACCAATTTCAGGATCATGACGGAGAGCAGGGCGAAAGACCTTGTAAGAGCTGAACGAATTCTCGACAAGCTTCGCAAAATAGGGTTAAGCAAAGTAGGACTCGGGATTGAAAGTCCGAACGAAGCGACGCTGGCGCTCATGAACAAAAAAAACAGCCTCAACGATGTAGCCAAAGCTATTACGCTTTGCCAGAAAAACAAGGTCGGCGCAGAAGGGTATTTTATCATCGGACACTATACAGAAAACATTCAGGATACCCTTGTCTATCCTGAGTTTGCACGATCACTCGGCCTCCGTCAGGCTCTTTTCATGATTATGACTCCCTATCCCGGTACCGGTATTTTTAAAGAGTACAAGGACGAGGGTAAAATCCGCTCATTTGACTGGGACCTCTACAATAACTACTGCCCGGTTATTGCAACCCGAACTATGGACACCGATACTCTTGTCGCGATGCTGACTTACTGCAACGTCGCGTTCAATGGCTATCGCTCAGTGATGAAACGCAACAGCACCAAAGCTGTGCACCTCAGCTTTATGATCGACCTTTTTCAACTCTGTTTTCTTCTGCGAATCAATAAAAACAACTCGAATGAGCAGATAAGAGACCTTTTATTTAACGCCCTTCAACTCTTTCTCGAACAGAAGCATGGCGAGGTCGAACAACCCGCTGCAGCTTCATGCAAACCACTTGCAGAGCCTCTACACGTCCGTATCCTGCATTCACCAGCAAAATGTATTGATTTTACCCTTTCCGAACGTAACGGCAACAGGGTGCTCAGCATGACACTCCACCAGAACGGTTCATCAATGCCGCAAATGACCGGCCCGGAAATCAGACTTGACAAACTGGTCGCCTCTGCCTGTGCGGTCTCCATGGACAAACTCATGAGTGTTCTCTACCGGAACGAGTGGTTGAGAAACAACCCGGGACGAATAAACGGTCAGATACTCTCAATACTTGCTGATCGCGAAGTTCTGCACTTTGGCGGAAAACTGGCATCTCTTTTTCTCAGCGCTTACCGCAAAAGCGACTGAACGCTGGTGGCGCACTTACTCCTCCGGCGGACGGGAATGGCGGGTTGAACGGATCACTTCTGAAGCTTTGTGGAGCGACTGCCGCGACTCTTCGACGTCCGGGCGGCTATCAGCGAATTTGACAAGATCTGCCTGCTTCAGAAGATTCATGATGTTTTCAAAACCGGCGATGCCGAGCTTTTTCAGGTCGCGTTCGATCTCTTGTGTAACGGCTTCAAGCGCTCTGATACGGTAGTGGTTTTCGAGAAACGAGCGCATGATATTGCTGAGTTCTTCGTAGCATTCGTGGGGGGGCATTCCCGCCGAAAGGCTTGAACCAAGTTTGCGGAGTTTTCGCTGGGCAACCTGACTTGAGTCAACCTTTTCAGCACTTTTCCGCACAACGCGTTTGAGCAAGAAAAGCAGCAGAAGCACCACCACTGCAACACCAAATGCTCCAAGAATAACCGGCATAATCAGGAGAAAGGGAATCTGCGGCTTCAGCGGAGGCTTGAGAGGGGTGAGATCGCGCACTGAGGAGTCGGTGAGCGCACGCACAAACACTGATGCTGGAGGTGAATAGACTACTTTTTTAGTAACCAGGCCTTTGCTGTCGCGAAGCACAACAGTCACCGGTGGAAGGGGTTGGTGGCCAGCACCAAAAACCGCAAGTTCAAGCTCGAACTTGTCCTGGCTACTCCCCGGCAACAGAGTGGACGAGAGGTGTTTGCTGCTGATCAGCTCAAACGAGCGAGACGAAAACGTGTCGATTCCGTCTCGCCATTCAAGTGCGGCAACCTCTTTTTCAGAATGACTGATGCTGATGATGCAGCGGATGCGGTCGCCGACAAGAACATTATCGGGGATAACCATCACCGTTATTGAGGGCTGCTCTGTTTTTCCCGCTGCGGCTGAACATGCAGTCAGGAGGCTCATGGGAAACGTCAACAACAGCAAGAAAAGAAGCCGTGTGAGCAACCCCGCTCTCTGTCGATCAGACCTTGCGTTCACGATACCGGAAAAAAGAGTTCAGATCGCCGATGAAGGAGCGATCAGTATCAAGAAATACCGAGTCAATGCGCATGCGCCGAAGCCGTAGCCGCAGCTCTTCGTGCTGACGTGACTGCTCAAGGCGATAACGAGCGATTTCGTGGCGGCTTGCAGCATCAACAGTAAACCGCAGACCCGTTTCCGGGTCTTCAAGATCAAGCAGTCCACTGAGAGGAAGAGCTTTGTCAAGCGGGTCGCTGATGTGCACCAGAATAAAATCATGACGGGTATTCAGCAGTTTCATCCCTTTTTCATAGTCACTGTCGACAAGATCCGTCAAAAGAAATATAATCTCTTGCCGCCGGCGGGTATAGCGTATAAATGAAAGGGCCGCGTTGATATTGGTCGTCCGGCTTTGAGGCTTCAACCGAAAAAGCTCTTCGAGAATAATAAGCACATGATGCCTCCCTTTTCGGGGGGGAATGAAGGTTTCTACCCGGTCGGTAAAGACCAGAAGCCCAACCTTGTCGTTGTTCTGAAGTGCACTGAAAGCAAGCACAGCACTCACTTCAAGGGCCAGATCTTTTTTGCGATGCTCCCCGCTCCCGAAAAGCATGGAGGCCGATGCATCAACAACAAGCAACAGGCTTCGCTCCCGCTCTTCGGTAAATATCTTGACATACAACTCGTGCTTGCGGGCAGAGGTATTCCAGTCAATAGAACGGACATCGTCGCCGTACTGGTATTCGCGTACATTGCTGAACTCAATGCCTTTCCCCTTGAACGAAGAGTGGTATTCGCCGCTGAACAGCTCACTGGCCATCCGCTTGGAACGGATTTCAACCCGCCTGATGGTACGCTGAAGCTCCTTCAGATACTCTTCACTTTTTTCCATTGCTCTCTCCTCACTCTTTTTCCCGCCAACCTCACGGCACCTGCACATGCTGCAGGATCAGCCTGATAATATCGGAAGGTTTCATGTTGTCGGCTTCAGCTTCGTACCCGGGCCTTATGCGGTGACGAAGAGTATCGTAGACAATTGCCTTGACATCCTCCGGGGTGATATAGGGTCGATGCTGCAGGAATGCATGCGCTTTAGCAGCCAGAAGAAGAAATATCGAGGCTCTCGGAGAGGCGCCGTATTCGATCATGGTTTCGAGTTCTGGCATACCGAACTGTGCAGGTTTTCTTGTAGCCACAACAAGATCAACGATGTAGCGCTGTACTCTGGGATCAACGTAAATACGGTCGATCAAGGCTCTTGCCCGGAAAATATCCTCAGGCTTCACAACTGGTTTAACCGGTACTTTGATGGCATTGGTCGCCGACCGAAGCATGATTTCAAGCTCTTCGTCATAAGAGGGATAATCAACAATAACCTTCATCATAAACCGGTCAACCTGTGCTTCAGGAAGAAGATAAGTGCCTTCATGCTCAATAGGATTCTGGGTAGCAAGCACAATAAATGGTTCCTGCAGGGGAAAGGTCTGACTGCCGATGGTAACCTGCCGTTCCTGCATAGCTTCAAGCAGCGCAGATTGCACTTTGGCCGGCGAACGGTTGATTTCATCAGCAAGGATCACGTTGGCGAAAACCGGTCCCTTGCGGGGATAAAATTCCAGATCCTTTGGGTTATAAATCATGGTCCCGACAAGATCCGCCGGAAGCATGTCGGGAGTAAACTGGATACGCTGGAACTTCAGGTTCATTGCTGCAGCAAAGGTGCTGACAATCAGCGTTTTGGCAAGACCCGGCACCCCTTCAAGCAAAATATGACCGTTGACCAGCATCGCAATAAAGACCCGCCTGATCACATCGCGCTGGCCTATAATCCTAAGGGAAAGCTCTTTCTCTGCATGTTCAAGGAAGCTGGATGCCTCAATGATCTGCGTTCCCAGTTCCTCCAGTTCTACGGCAAGCTGCATAGTAAATCCTTCTTCTACTTTTTGCCTGGATATTTTCTTTATTGTTTGTAAAGACCGTTGAAACCAAAAATCAGCAGCGCAATCCCGACGATAGACGCCGGCCAGGTATAGAGATCAGGAATATAAAGAAAGCTGTTGAGCATCCCGACATTGGGGGCGAACAACATTATACAATTCGCTCCGGCCAGAATCAAAAGCAGGTGAAGAATGCTTACTTTGACCTGGGATTTGCTCTTATTGCCCGGATTATTAGTTTTGCCCATAGATTTTATGAAATAAGGTATACCATGAATATTTTAGGCATAGAAACCAGTTGTGACGAAACATCGGGAGCCGTGCTTTGTAACGGAAACGTCTGCTCCAACGTCGTCAGTTCACAGCTTTGTCACACATCTTTTGGCGGCGTTGTGCCGGAACTGGCTTCAAGAGAACATGAACGACTTATCGTTTCAATTGTTGATGCTGCCATAACTAAAGCCAATATAACAAAAAATGAACTTGATGTCATAGCAGCGACTGCGGGCCCCGGCCTGATCGGCGCCGTCATGGTGGGGCTTTGTTTTGCCCAGGGTTTGGCTTATGCTCTCGAAGTCCCTTTTGTGCCGGTCAACCACATCGAAGCTCATATCTTTTCTCCTTTTATTAATGAAGGTTCCGGGCACAGTGCCCCTGAAGCTGCCTATGTGTCGCTGACCGTCTCGGGAGGCCATACCCTGCTTTCAGTTGTGGCGCCTGATCTCTCCTATACGGTGATTGGCCGGACGCTTGATGACGCCGCAGGAGAGGCGTTTGATAAAACCGGCAAGATGCTCGGTCTCCCCTATCCTGCCGGCCCGGTCATTGACAAACTGGCAGAAAAAGGCGACCCGACCTTTCACCTCTTCCCACGCGCCCTCACCTCCCGGTCGCAGAGCAGTAAAAGCTGGCAGGGAAATTTTGATTTCAGCTTTTCGGGCCTGAAAACCTCTGTACTCACCTGGCTGCAGAAACAGAGCGCGGAGTTCATAGAGCGCCATAAAGCAGACATTGCCGCTTCAATTCAGGCCGCGATTGTCGGCGTGCTGGTCGAAAAGAGCATTGTGGCAGCACGCAGCAGAAACGTCAAAGCGGTCTCAATTGCCGGAGGAGTCAGCGCCAACTCAGGACTGCGAAAAGCCATGCAAGAGGCCTGCAATAAAGAAGGCATTGCACTGCATCTGCCCGCCGTCACCTACTCAACCGACAACGCCGCAATGATTGCCACACTTGCCGGGCTGAAACTCTCGCGCGGCATGAACGCTGAACGCCGCTACAATGTGGCGCCTTACGCAAGCTTTGCCGCTGGCGCAAAGAAGGCGTGATTGAAAGAGTTCTCCGGGAAATCAGGATGCTTCTGGCAAGAGGGCAGAAGAACGACAAGGGTTGAAACTCACTCACTCAGCCACATCTTCGTGGTGCATTGCTTTTTTTTGTGTCCATGAACAAGCTTTTTTGTATGTTTACGGGCAAGGTATAGTATACCTCTTGTAACGCTTTTGTAACAACAAGAATGCAAGTTATTGTATGTGTACAGCTAAGACTATACATACATTGCAGTAATGCTCACCAAAAAGCTGTTATTTTTTTTAATATCACGACCCTGTTATGCACAATACTTTACTGTCACTACTTCTTTTCGCACCTCCCGTCGCAGGTCAGGCGGCACCAAACCCATTGATTCAGATTGTCCCGTTAGTCCTTATCTTTGTTGTCTTTTATTTCTTCATGATTCGCCCTCAGCAGAAAAAGCAGAAAGACAGGGAAAAGGTGCTTGATAGCCTGAAACGAGGCGACAAAATTGTCACCATTGGCGGCGTTCATGGTACTGTTGCAGGAATTGATACAGAGAAGAAAACTGTTCTTGTTCAGGTCAGTGATTCCACAAAAATCACGTTTGACCGCACCGCCATTGCCAATATTGACAAACAGGATTCGGGCGATAAACTCACGACCAAAGAGTAAGAAGATATAATGCAGCCAATACGCGCAAAACTGGTACTGGAAAACGGCTCTGTCTATAGAGGTACCGCATTCGGCCATATCGGAGAAGCAACCGGTGAGGTGGTCTTCAATACATCGCTTACCGGATACCAGGAAATTCTGACCGATCCTTCCTATGCCGGTCAGATGGTGATGATGACCTATCCGCTGATAGGAAACTACGGCATTAATCCAACCGATAACGAATCGGGAAAAATATGGGCCTCAGCCTTTATTGTTCACGAAGTATCGCGCGTCCACAGTAACTTCGAAGCATCGCAAAGTCTTGACTCTTTGCTCAGGGATTCCGGAGTCATGGGGCTTGCCGGTATTGATACCCGCAGACTTGTTCGCGAGATCCGTGAAAAAGGAGCCATGCGGGGAATTATTTCGGTGCTTGATGAAAGCGATGAAAAGCTGAGAGAGAAAGCACTTCATAGCCCTGAAATGTCGGGCCGCGATCTGGTCAAAACCGTTACCGTCGCTGAAAATTATACTCTTGAACGAGAGGATGCCCGTTACCATGTCGCCGCAATTGATTTCGGCATTAAAACCAATATCCTTCGGATGCTGCACCAGGCAGGATGCAAGGTGACGGTGTTACAGGCAGGGACATCTGCAGAAGAGGTCATCGCACTTGACCCGGACGGGGTTTTTCTCTCGAATGGTCCTGGCGATCCCGCAGCGGTAGGTTACGCTATTGAGACAATCAAAAAACTTGTCGATTATAACCGGAGCACAAGGCCGTTGCCGATCTTCGGTATCTGCCTCGGTCACCAGTTGCTTTCGCTGGCTTTCGGTGCAGAAACCTACAAACTGAAATTCGGCCACCACGGCGGCAATCACCCGGTTAAGAATTTAAAAAGCAGTCAGATAGAGATAACATCACAGAATCACGGCTTTGCGGTGACCATGGAGTCACTGCCTGAAGATCTTGAAATGACCCATCTCAATCTTTACGACAATACCGTTGAAGGGATAAAGCACAAAAAGCTTCCCTGCTTTTCGGTACAGTACCATCCCGAAGCCGCACCGGGACCACATGATTCGAACTATCTTTTTGAAGAGTTCACCTCGCTTATGGATTTAACTCAACCCATTATATTGAAGAGATGAAAAAAAGATTATTTACTCCGGGACCAACCCCGGTGCCCGAAAATGTCATGCTTCGCATGGCGGCTCCAATTATCCATCACAGGAACCCTGAGTTCATGGAGATATTGACCAGGGTTCACGAAGATCTCAAATATCTGTTCAGAACAACCCAGCCGGTTGTTGTGCTCAGTTGCTCTGGAACCGGCGGCATGGAAGCCACTATTTCAAGCCTCTTCAAACAGGGCGACAAGGTCATCACCGTCAACGCAGGCAAGTTTGGCGAACGCTGGGGCGAGCTGGTACGCGTCTTCACTGGCAACTGTATTGAGGAAAAAGTGGCCTGGGGTTCAGCCATTCAGCCTGAGCGACTTGCTGAACTGCTCAAGGAGCACCCTGATGCCAAAGGTGTTTGTCTGACTCACTCGGAAACATCAACCGGTACGGCTGCCGATATTCAGGCTCTCAGCGCACTGATTCGCGAACAGTCAGAAGCTCTGGTTATCGTTGACGGCATTACTGCTGTCGGAGCTCACGAATTTCTGTTTGATGATTGGGGTGTTGATATCTGCATTACCGGCTCCCAGAAAGGTCTCATGATGCCTCCTGGGCTGGCGCTGGTTGCCATTTCTGAACGGGCACAGGATATCATTAAAGGCCAAACCGGCATGACGCAGTACTACCTGAGCCTGAAAAAAGCTCTGAAAGCCCATGCAGGCGACGATACACCCTTTACCCCTGCGGTCTCACTGGTCATAGGGCTTGATGAAGCATTGCAGATGATCAAGGCTGAAGGCATTGAAAATATCTGGAAACGGCATGAAAGTCTTGCAAGTGCATGCCGACAGGGATGCAACGCTCTCGGCATGAAGCTGTTCAGCAACTCTCCCTCGTTTGCCGTTACTCCTGTCTGGCTTCCTGAAGGAGTAAAATGGTCTGCATTCAACAAGGCACTGAAAAAAAGCAATGGCATTACGGTCGCTGCAGGCCAGGATGAGTACAAGGATAAAATTTTCCGGATCTCCCATCTTGGTTTTTACGATGAACTCGACATGCTGACCGTCATTGGCGGCATTGAACGGGCACTGAAAGAGATTGAGTTCCCTTTTGAAATCGGCGCAGGCGTCAGCGCTGTCCAGAAGGCATTCCTCGGCAACTAAAGCCCCGGGAGTGCTTTCACTATGATATTCCTGCACACTCTCCTGCTTGTTGTTGCACTCGCATCTTCAATGCAGGAGATGCTCAGGGAGTATCGTTTGCAACTGAAAGCTGATGCACTCTACGAACGACACGCATACAGAGAAGCTGAAACCGTTTTTCGGCAGCTTGTCTCCCTTGCTCCTGCACCTCAAGAGAGATCGGCAGCGAGTTTCAATCTTGCCTGTGCTCTCTACATGCAGGGGAAGTATCCTGAAGCGGGTACTCTCTTTGCCAGCAACACCAAACCTGGCAATGAACACCGGGAGAACCGACTGAAGTCAATATTTAATGAAGGCAATACCCTTGCCATGAGAGCCATCGGAAGCAGCGAAAAAGCACAAAAAAACGCGCTGTTCCACCAATCACTCAATTGCTTTAAACGTGTACTGTTAGCCGAACCGGGCGATGGCGATGCAAAAATCAATTATGAAATTGTCCTTCGGTATCTGGATGAACTCGAGAAACCGGAACAATCATCGTCATCAACAACCGATAAAAAAAGCTCTCATCAACCAACATCCGGCATTGGAAAGGGTATTGCAGATCGCCTGCTGGAGAATGCTCAACATGATGAATCTTCACTGATGCGAAGGCTTTCAGGAACAGGAAAATCATCGTCACCAAGAAGCAAAAACAACCAGGACTGGTAAAGCGAAATGCCCCCGACAAAAAAAGTCCTGCTGGTTTTTCTTCCCTCAGAAAGCGGTGTTGATGGCGCCCGTTCACTCTATAGCGAAAAAGAGATAAACCCTCTCTTGGGTTTTTTCAACCGTTCGCTCAGAACAATCATCAAACAAAGCCAGTTCGCCATTCCACCACTCTCGCTCATGATCCTCAGCTCTGTTGAGGTACCAGGAGTTCGGCAGTCGATTTGCGACATGCGGTTTGAAGAGTTTCCATGGAACGAAAAATGGGATCTGGTCGGTATCAGCGTCCAGACCGGAATGGCAAAAAATGCGTTTGCTCTCGCCGACAAACTGCGTTCCGCAGCAATCCCTGTCGCTCTTGGAGGCGCCCATGTAACGCTTTTTCCTGAATCATGCCGCCCTCATGCCGATGTGCTTGTACCAGGAGAGGCTGACGACCTCTGGAAAGAGGTGCTCACCGACCTTGCAGCAGGGATACTTAAACCTCTCTATCGCTCCGACAACTTTCCCGATCTCGGACGCTCAAGGCCTGTCAGTAAAACATCGCTCATCAAAAGACGATACTTTACCACTAACCTGATCCAGACTGGACGGGGCTGCCAGTATAGTTGCGACTTCTGCAATGTCCATCTCCTCAACGGCCATACGCTGCGTAGACGAGCAATCGCCGATGTCGTCAGTGAAGTTGCACGGTTTCAGCAGGATGACCGCCGAATATTCTTTTTTGTTGATGACTCCATCAATGCCGACCCCGTTTATGCGCTTGAACTCTTTCGAAAACTCACTCCATTGAAGATTCGCTGGTTCGGGCAGGCGACCACAACCCTCGGCCAGCAGCATGAGTTGCTTAAAACCTTCGCCAATTCCGGATGCCAGGCGCTCCTTGTTGGTATAGAGAGCATTGAGGCAAAAAGCCGAAGCGCCCACAAAAAAAATCAGAACAGGGCTGGAGAGCTGGTCAGGGCCATTACAACCATCAGAGACGCAGGAATAAGCCTTTATGGAAGCTTCATTTACGGCCTCGACGGCGACACCGTTGATACTCCGGCAGCAATTCTTGATTTTATCCATGAAACAAAGCTTGACGTGCCGGGCATCAACATTCTGCGACCGACGCCCGGCACACAGGTTTTTGAGCGGCTCAGGGAGGAGGGACGACTGCTCTTTGACCCTCTCGACATTACCGCATATCGTTACTCCTTCGGCCAGGAGATGCTTTATCTGCCAAAAAATATTTCACTCGACGCTTTTATCGAAAGCTACTCCACCCTTACTCGCAAAGTGTTTACTATAAAAAACTCCGTCACAAGAGGCCTGTCGGCACCCAGGGCGAAAAGTGCTGTCATGCTCTTCAATCTCTTCTACACCCATCTTTACGGGCTCTCCCGTCGGGATCTGCAGCATCAACGTGAAAATAACTTCTGAAAAAACCATTTTGCCATACGCCGAATAATTTTTAAACTGTCTATCAAAGTTTTTGAGACCATACCCGGCACAACAACCTAAACCTTTCCTGAACATGACTATGAAACCCTTTCTGCCTTTTTTGACAGCAGGCCTTCTTTGCCTTGGCGCCTGTGGCCTTGAGAAGCCACCTGCCTCTCTCAAATTTCCTGATGAAAAGAAAGAAGCGGCCGCACCTGCGCCAGAAGCTGCTGCACCTGCCGCTGCACCTGCCGCAACTGAAGCTCCGGCAGACCCTAAACTGGCTGCAGGCAAAACTGTGTATGACGCCAGTTGTGCGGGATGTCACGAGGCGGGCATGATGGGTGCCCCAAAACCGGGCGACAAAGCTGCATGGAGTGCTCGTATAGCAAAAGGTCTGGATGTTATGACGAAAAATTCACTCCAGGGATTCACGGGTAAAGCGGGCATGATGCCGGCAAAAGGCGGCAATCCAGCTCTGACTGATGAACAGGTGACAAACGCTGTCGCCTTCATGGCAGATAAATCGAAATAAAATATCATTGCGAGCGGGAGCTGTAGTACAACAGCTCCCCTTCTTTATATCGGCTCCACAGCAGAACTGATTGCAGTTACCTTCCCGCCATAGAACATGCACCTGTCTCATACACAAAAATTCTTTGTATCATGACCCCTCTCCATATTGGCTTTGTCGGAACAGGAAGAATTGCCCGGGCTCTTATTGGAGGCCTCAGCCAGAGAGAGAACACTCTGATTTCAGGTTTTGACAAGGAGCCTGCTGCACTCTCTGCCATTTCCGCCGATTACCCCGTGCAGCCCTGCCAGTCGATTGAAGAGGTCGCACGGAAAGCGCAAGTCATCATCCTTGCCGTCAAACCCTACCAGATTGCAGAGGTGCTCGACAAACTGAAACCATCACTCAATGCCGATCACCTTATGATCAGCGTTGCTGCGGGTATCTCGTCGGAGTTTATCAGAAAAAATGCAAAGGAAGAGCTGAAGGTCATCAGAGTTATGCCCAATACTCCCGCTTTCGTTGGCGAAGGCATGACCGCTCTCTGCCGTGGCAAAATGGCGACGGATACGGATCTCGCCCTTGCCAGTGAGCTCTTCAGTTCAATAGGTAAAGTGCTCATTCTGGATGAATCGCAGATGGATGCTGCAACGGCGCTCTCCGGCAGCGGACCAGCCTATATGTTCTCTATCCTTGACTCGCTGGCCGAAGGGGGAAGGCTGAGTGGCCTCTCTTATGATGAAGCGCTGCTTCTTGCAGCTCAAACCATGATCGGGGCGGCAAAAATGGTGCTGTCCGGCACAAAAAATCCTGATGAACTCAAACGGGAGGTCACGACGCCGGGCGGAACAACAGAAGCCGGACTGAAGGTCATGGATGAACATAATATCAGGCAGATTCTTGTAGAAACCGTTGCCGCCGCTGCGGCCCGTTCCAGAGAACTCATGAAATAATCATTATGGCCAAAAGCTTGGCTCTTAAGCGGTACTGCGCTCTCTTCTGGCTTATCATCACCTCCCTTTGCGCTCCAGCAATTACAGGGGCATCAGGGAATCAGGATAAGCCGTTTCTTGTTTCTTCAATAAGCAGCACAAGCCCTTTTGTTGGCCAGGAAATTCTTTTGACCTATACACTCTATTTCAAGAATGCTGCACCAAAAATATCCGCTGAAACCAACCCTTCACTGCAAGGTTTATGGGCAAAGGAGAGCGTCCCTGACCACTTTATCAAAAGCATTCCAGCCACAGTTCAGGGAGAGCGCTTCAGAAGCGCCATTGTCAAGCAGTTCAGACTGGTGCCTATTCAGAGCGGGAGTATCACAGTTTCAGGCTACAACATGCAGTGCGTTCTACCACAGCAACAGGTTGCGACCAATGGCAATGAGCTGCCCGATACGCCTGTAAAAATAACAGCGCCTCCCATAATCATCTCCGCACGCGCTCTTCCCGAACCAGTACCGGAAGGGTTTTCAGGTGCCGTCGGTGACTTTTCGCTTACCCTTCTCTCCGATAAAGAACATCTGAGGGTTGGCGAACCGTTATCCGTGAAACTCACGCTCACAGGAAAGGGAAGCCTGCTGACCCTGGAACTTCCCGTTGTTCACCTCCCCGAAAGTTTCCGGCAAAACCCACCCGAAAGAACGACAACCCTCAACAAAGAGTCAGAGCTCAGCTCAGGCTCCATAACCTCTACAATTCTTGCCTGGCCTCAATCGGAGGGTGAGTTTCAAATCACGGCACCTCGTCTTGTTGTTTTCAATCCTGCAACAAAACAATTCAGCACACTTCTTGCAAAGCCGCTTGCCTTAACAGTAACAGCAGCAGTGCAAGGTATAATGACAAACGAAAAAGAGCCTTCTGACGCAACCCCGGAAAAAATGAGAGACTTCTCTCCGCTTATCACCAATACAGCAATCATAATAGTATTGCTGCTCTGTGGCGTTGCCATAGCAAGAGCAAGAAAAATAATAGTACAGAAGAGAGAGAAGATACAACGTGATGCTGCGTCAGAACTCAAGCCTGATATGGGAAAATCAGCCGGAAAAATGAAACAGCAGCTTTTCACCATGCTTGAAGAGGCAGGAATAAAAAGCCCGGGAGGCATGACCCGGAGTGAGCTGAAACAGGCTCTGCTGGAGATCAACATTACCGATGAGCGTCGAACAGAACTCCTGACGGTGCTTGATGCATTAGACATGATCATCTACTGTCCCGCCGGGACAACAGAGACAGGAATCCCTGAATGGATTCCTGCAAAAGTTACTGTTCTGCTGAATGAATTGAACAAGGCGGGAGGGGCTCGCTGAAGAGAGCGATGGCTCGTTCAGGATAATCGGTAATGATTCCATCGGCACCAAGGGACTTCATGGCAAGCATCTCTTCAGAAAGATTCACCGTCCAGGGAACAATCCTGATTCTCTGTTTATGGAGATCATCAGTCAATTCGCGGTCAACACGAGAAAAGTGGGGATTGACATACTGCGGAACAAAGCCAAGTGCTTGCAGGGATTTCGGAATATGTTGCACCTCATCAATCAGCAAACCATAGCTGAGCTGCGGGTTTAACTTCCATGCCGCCCCAATCACCCGACTATCGAAAGATTGTATCCGGACCCGGGACGAAAACCCCTCTGCCTGAACGAGCTGAAGAACAAGCGCTGCATACTTGTCGGGGTGTGGATGAAAAACAGCATCCTTGTCGGGCCATGACTTGATTTCAAGGTTATAAATCATAGGTTCCTTCATCCCTGAAGAAGCCATAAAGGTGTCGACCTCCCTGAATACGGTGGCAAGAAGCGGTTTGCACACGGGAATTCGAACCTGGGAGGGAAAAGAGGGATGAGGCAGACCACAGTCAAACGAGGCAATATCGGCATACATCATATCGTACATGATGTAGCGCCATCGGTCTTCCATGTTCAGAGGATGCCCTTGCGGATCCGAACAAAGTGGCGCGGAAAGCCAGGGATCATGAGAAACAACAAGCTCATGATCTTTCGAAACAACAAGATCAAGCTCCAGAACCCTTACACCAAGAGCAGCCGCATGACAAAATGCCTGAAGGGTATTTTCGGGGAAAAACGATCTCGCGCCCCGATGTGCCTGTATCTCAAAAGCCATAGTTTCAAACTCCCAGGCAGCAGGATCGCTTATGGGTTACGTTTGCCGGAAGCAGGACGCGATACTTTTGAAAAAGTCTTCTTTTTCGGCTTTCTTTTCTGAGGCTTGTTTCCGTCCGCACTTTTCGAACCCGGATGCACTCCCCCGCCACTCACACTGAAATAGTCTGACGGGCTTTTGGCTTTGCTTTTGTTAAACCGGTTTTTGCGGTACTTTTTTTCAAGGTCAGCATAAGGACTGGGCGGGTCTGGAGAGGTATTGTAATTATTAAAATTCGGTTCGTCAATGACCTCAACATCATCCAAAACCACGTCGGGATGAACTTTAGTAACCAAGTTATTTCAATTTATGTTCAACAAATCAAGAGCACTTTTTTTACTCAGGATTATTTCTGAAGGGAGTCTAATTTACAATTTTAGAATTAAAATACAAGCAATACCTTAAACTCTCCCCTGTTAATACCGGCCTGTTCGCGTTTTGGCATTGCTTGTTGTCGGTATAAGTCGTAAATTCTTAATTATTTCACAAAAAAACCGGAGATTATCAATGGATATTCGCAGATGGATTCTTGCTGTTATTCTTCCCCCCGCAGCCGTCACAAACAAGGAGGCTGGCACGATTATGCTAACCGGGCTTCTGACGCTTTTCGGCTGGGTACCCGGTATCGCCTTCGCCGTTTTCATGATGCTCCAGGAAAAACGCCAGGCAAGCGCCTGACATCCCCCCATGAAGCTTCTGGTTGCAATCGATTTCTCTGAACTTGCCGGGAGAGTTATTGCTGAAGCAGAAAAACTTGCAAAAAGCCTTTCGGCACAAGTTTTTCTGCTTCATGTCATTCCACCCTCCTCACCAATTCTTGATGTACCTCCAGAAGTCGAAACATTGCTCCCCGCTCAAAAGACGCATAATAACGAGGGTTTTCCGCTCAGCGAAGAGCCTGAATCCAAGAGACTTCTGACTGTTGCCGCAAAGCTGCAGGAAAAAGGCATTGATACCTCAGTCATTATTGCACAAAACGACGAGGTTACGGCGATTATCGGTGAAAGCAAGAAAAACAGTGTTGATATGATCATGCTTGGATCGCATGGACACGGAGCACTTTTTCACCTGCTCATTGGCAGCGTCTCGGAAGGAGTAATCCGGCAGGCATCCTGCCCGGTCATTATCGTGCCTTCAAAAAAGTGGTGAACAGCCGCCAGGCCGAGGTAATAACCCGGCCCGCGTTACCGCCGAAAGAACTGCTGTTACGGAAGCCTGTTCAGGGCACTGACCGTCGCCTTGATTGATGCAAGGCTGATATTCGAATCAATACCGGCACCATAAGAGAGACTGCCATCAGCACAAACAATCTTGATGTAAGCAACCGCCAAGGCTCCGGCACTGCGCCCGATAGCATGTTCGGCATACTCGTCAACACTGAAATCCAGTCCGCTCTCCCTGATAAATCCCTTGACAAAGGCATCAAGAGGACCATTCCCCTGTGCTTCAAAGCTGAACTCCCGCTCTTTCGTCTGCACGACACAACTGATGGTAGTATCTTCTTCATCCTGACGACGAGGCTCCTCATCATCCCAGGTGATATGGCACTTCTTGAGGGTAACCGGCTCCCTGAGTTTTACATACTCCGCATGAAACAGTTCATGAATCTGCTCAGGAGTCAACTCTGCGCCTGTGGTATCGGCAACGCCCTGAACCGCCTCAGCAAAATCGGGCTGCATCCATTTCGGAATTTGAATCCCGTAATCCTTCTCAAGAACGTAAGCGACACCTCCCTTTCCGGACTGACTGTTGATACGCACTATGGCCTCATAGGTGCAGCCAACGTCCTGAGGATCGATGGGCAAATAGGGAACTGCCCACAAGCCACCGGGCGAAGATGGCTGCGCTTTCATCCCTTTGCTGATAGCATCCTGGTGCGAACCTGAAAAAGCGGTATAGACCAGATCACCGGCATAAGGATGACGGGAATGAATATCCATACGGGTACAGCGCCGATAAACATCCCGAATACGGGGCAGATCAGAAAAATCAAGTTCAGGATCAACTCCCTGGGTAAAGAGGTTCAGCGCCATAGTGACAATATCCATATTGCCGCACCGCTCACCATTGCCAAACAATGCTCCCTCAACACGGTCAGCGCCAGCCATCACGGCCAATTCAGCCGTAGCAACGGCAGTGCCGCGATCATTATGGGCATGAACACTGATCAGGACAGCATCTCTCGCCTTGATGTTGCGGCAAAACCACTCAATCCGGTCAGCATAAATATTCGGCTGCGACATCTCAACAGTAGAGGGCAGGTTCAAAATAATCTTGTCATCCGCAGAAGCGCCCCAGGTATCCATAACCGCATGGCAGACATCCAGCGCATAATCAAGCTCGGTGCCGGTAAAACTTTCAGGGCTGTACTCGAGGCGAATACCAGCGTTGCCAGATTCATCCTTAAGACGGCGAACAAGCGCTGTCCCCTCAATCGCAATTGCCTTGATCTCCTCCCTGTTTTTGCGGAAGACCACATCCCGCTGCAAGGTCGACGTCGAGTTGTAAAGATGCACAATGGCATGTTTCGCCCCGCTGATGGCATCGAATGTTTTTCGAATCAGATGTTCGCGCGCCTGGGTCAACACCTGGATGGTGACATCATCAGGAATCAGGTTGCCATCAATCAGCCGCCGGGCAAAAGCATACTCGGTTGCTGATGCGGAAGGAAAACCAACCTCAATCTCCTTGAAACCGATTGAAACCAGAAGCTGGAACATGGCAACCTTTTCATCAACGCTCATCGGCACAGGAAGCGCCTGGTTGCCATCCCGAAGATCAACACTGCTCCATATCGGGGCTTTCGTGATGGTCTTGTCTGGCCAACTTCTCCCGGTAAGAGCAACCTGGGGGTACGGCGCATATTTTTTATAATTCATCATGGTCATCGCTCCCTTTTCTTCTTTTTATGAATGGATATATAAATGGATAAAGCCACCAATCCCTGAGGGACTGGTGGCTTTCACAATGTTCTCTCTGACGGCGAAAACGAACTAAAAAGCACCTCCCCCACGAACGCCAATACCTGCCAGCAGCAGGTTAAGGGTAAGCAGAAGGTCGTTTGTGTTCGTTATACGCATTGTTATCACCGCAATAATCAACAGATGAACTGAATATCTTACTTTCCTTAAAGATAAAAAAATAACCACTGACTGCAAATCTCACAGGAATATTTCATACGTATCCTCTTGTTCACTACAGTACCTCTCATTGTCAACCCGGCATCTGCTCATGGTGTTGTTTTCGATAGCAAAAAAAGCATGAATGGTAGGAATTCGGTTGCTTCGCCGGAGCTGCGGAGTCAGGCGGCGTTCATCAGAAGCAGACCAGCGGGTAACGAGTTTAACAATCTCCGCAACCTGCTGAACCATCAATGGTGTAATGGAATACGATGGTTCATCGCCCATGCCGGTCTCTCCTCAAGACTTTTTCGGGTTTTGGGCGTTTCAAAAATCGGCCGCCACGAGGCGCCCTTTTCTCTAGTCCTTGCCCACCTGCTCGGATGAGGTGTGCGGCAGTTCGTCCCTCACAGCCGCTCTCCTCACCCTTGTTTTTGCTCCGCGTTAGCTCAAAATCAAAGTCGGAAAACTGCCCCCGAACTACGGGACGAACACCAGGCGGAAGCCAACGCCGCTGCCCCGGAAGTCGGAGGTGCTCCAAAAGCGATAAGCCGACCGACAGGCCTCGGCGTCGTCGTCCCAGCTCCCGCCACGAAGCACACGGTCCGAACCGGTTACAGGGCCTTCCGGATTTTCAACCACTCCTTTCGCGATGCATTCATCATAGAATTTATCTCCATACCAGTCACGGCACCACTCCCACACATTACCGTGCATGTTGTATAAACCCCATGCATTCGGCAAAAAATGGTCAACTGGCACTGTTTTTTGCCGATACTCTCCCTTGTCATGACCATTATACGGATGATTGCCATCGTAATTCGCCTGAGCCGTCGTCAGGTTATCACCCGTATTAAATGGCTTTGGCTCGCCTGCACGGCACGCATATTCCCATTGCGCCTCCGTCGGCAACCGATACAGCTTCCCGCTCTTCTTCGACAACCACTGGCAATAGGCATCAGCATCGTTCCAACTCACATGAATAACCGGATGGTTGTAGTCATCTAATTCCCGGAGCTTGCCTGACACACCATGACGCCAATTGACACCTGCCATATCTTTCCACGTCTGCTCCTGTTCACTCCATATCCTGCTCTTGTTCTCTTTTTCAGCATCAGTCCTATAAACCGAATCCTCCAGAAATCTCCTGAAATCACCAACAGTCACAGCATATTTGCTCATATAAAAATCTGACAACTTCACCTCATGTTGTGCTTCATCGCTTTGGTGCTCTGGCTCAGTGTCCGGGCTCCCCATTGTGAAAATACCGCCTTTCATCAGCACAAAATTGAGCAGCAATAGCACCCCGTTTTCATCACAGAACTGCTTTGCCATATTCAAACCCGTAAGATCACGCGCAAGTTTTTGAGCAAATTCAGGGTTTTCAAGAGCCTCTTTTGCCAGGAAAAACTCCAAAATGGATCGATGGGCAAATTTCCATTGATGCGCCGCATCGCGTGTCAGCAGCGACTGTCCGGTTATCTGATAATCCTTGAGCCCGGCATCAATATCTGTGGCCTCATCTCTGCTTAACGAGTAGGACGGAGCCTCCTTGCGACGCTCATAAAGTAACAATGCCACTTTACTTGAATAATCTTTCAATTTAAGTTTGAACTCGGCAGCATCTTTATTTTCCTGTTCTTTCTCGCGTTTGGTGCCTTCACGCTCAATCCACCCGTTAACCAGGGCCTCATAAATCTGATAGGTGTTGCTATACTTTGCCTCGCCTTTAACAAAAACATCAATATAGCTGAGCAGCATCGGGCGAACCACAAGCTTGGGTGAGTTTTTTACAACCTCTTTGGCTACCTGTTTTTTTCGGCGATTCCAGAATCTGACTATACCATATTTTTTAATAAAGAATCCCCGCCGCAAGCAGCGGGGTATTGAAGATTTCCTCTTTTAGAACAGTGACAACTGATAATCACTGTAGCGTTTCTGATACGTACCGCCCTGCCCTTTGACATACTTGCCTATCATGTCTTCATTTCCAT